>CANCCJ010000028.1 GCA_947374535.1 Comamonadaceae bacterium
TTCGGAGCCTTTTTCTTTGCAACTACCAGCGCCTCAGCGGCGCACAGGTTGTCAGCGCACAGCCGGCATGGTTTGAAGCGCATGCACCGCACCTTCACCAATGGCCGCGCCAAAGCGCTTGGCCAAGCGCTCAGCCACGTTGTCGTGGCGGGTGTAGTCAATGATGTCTTCGGCTTTCACAATTTCGCGGGCCACGTAGTCGAGGTTGCCAAAACCATCGGCTAGACCTAAATCAATCGCTTGCTCGCCGCTCCAGAACAAGCCACTGAACAGCTCTGGGGTTTCCTTCAGGCGCTTGCCGCGACCTTCGCGCACCACTTGGATGAACTGTTTGTGAATTTGATCCAACAAGGTTTGCGCGTGTTCGCGCTGTGGCTTGGTTTGGGGGCTGAACGGGTCTAAGAAACCTTTGTTCACGCCCGCCGTCATCAAGCGGCGCTCCACGCCGAGTTTGTCCATCAAACCGGTGAAGCCAAAGCCATCCATCAACACCCCAATGCTGCCCACGATGCTGGCCTTGTCCACATAAATTTCGTCAGCAGCCACAGCAATGTAATAGGCCGCCGAAGCGCACGACTCTTCCACCACGGCGTACACGGGCTTCTTGTGCTTTTCTTTCAAGCGACGAATTTCATCGTTGATGATGCCCGCTTGCACGGGGCTGCCACCGGGCGAATTGATTTGCAACACGATGGCTTGGGAGCCCTCGTCTTCAAACGCAGCACGCAAGGCGGTGACTACCCATTCGGCGCTGGCATCGGCACCATCGGCGATTTCGCCTTTGATGGCCACCACCGCGGTGTGCGGCTGGCTTGGGCTACTGCTACCCATGCCACCTTTGTGCAGGCCAGTCCACACCACCACCACGGCCAACGCAAACCAAGCCATGCGAAAGAAGATGCGCCAGCGGCGGCTCGCGCGTTGCTCAGCCAGCGTGGCAAAAGCCAAACGCTCCAAGGTATCGCGTTCCCACACCGTTTTGTGGCTGGGGTTTTCATGATTTGCTTGAGATTCAGACATATCAGTAGGTTTTCACAAATTAATCGAGAAATTCGAAAGGCTTCAAGTTGTACGCAGTATGCCAGTGGACAACGCCATCGGCCTCGGTCAGCTCAATCTTGACCAAACCACCTCGACACGGGCCACCCGCGCACTCGCCTGTGTCAGGCGCGTACTCTGCGCCATGCGTGGCGCACAACAGCCAACGACCTGACGCATCAAAAAACTGATCGGGCTGGTAATCCATTTCCATGGCCACATGGGTGCAACGGTTCAGGTACGCGTGTGGCTGACCTTCAAAACGAATGGCAAAGGCACGACAGGTTTGGCCAGCGTAGACCACATCAAACGGCACAGCGCGGCCACTGTTTAGCAAATCGCCGCTGTTACACAAAGGCACAGCATGGGGCGCGTGAGACTCAAGCATGGGCCAACAACCAGTCGTGCAACTCCTTCACAGAGTGCGCAATGAAACGTGGATTGAGGGGCTCAAACTGACCGTGGTCATGTGCGCCGTAGCTCACACCCACACTGGCGCAGCCGGCGTTCACCGCCATTTGCAAGTCGTGCGTGGTGTCCCCAATCATCAAGGTGCGCTCGGGGTCAACGCCAAACTCACGCATCAACTCATGCAGCATCCGCGGATGGGGCTTGCCCACGGTTTCATCCGCGGTGCGCGAGCCGTCAAACACGCCCTTTAACTCAGAGGTGTGCAAAGCCTCGTCCAAACCTCGGCGGCTTTTGCCTGTGGCCACAGTCAACCAGTGGTGGCGTTCGCGCAAAGCGGCCAACAAAGGCAGCACGCCGTCAAACAAGGCAATGTCGTTGGCGTGCAACATGTAATGAAAGCGGTAGCGCTCACCCAATAAGGGATATTTGTCTTGCGGTACATCAGGCGCGGCGTGGGCCAAGGCTTGCGCGAGCGCCATGCCAATCACATACGACGCTGCTTCGTCCGTGGGTTTAGCCCCGCCTACATCCACCACCGCCGATTGAATGCAGCGGGTGATGATTTGCGTGGAGTCAAACAGTGTGCCGTCCCAATCGAAGGCAATCAAATCAAACTGGCGTGGGCGCATGGCTTAAACGTCGAGATGCGGTTGAATGATGGGCGGCTGCACCGAGTCCACAAAGTTTTTCAACTCAGGGGGCAACGGTGCTTGCAACGTGACCGGGCGACCGCTTTGCGGATGCTGGAACTTGAGCTGCCATGCATGCAAAAACATGCGCTTGAGGCCCATCTTCTGCAAGATTTTGTTCTGCTCAAAGTCGCCGTATTTGTCGTCGCCTGCAATCGGGTGGCCTTGACTGGCCAAGTGCACGCGAATTTGGTGGGTACGACCGGTCTTGATGGTCACTTCCAACAAGGTGTAAGGCCCTACGGTTCGTGCCACGCGCACCAGCGTGATGGAGCGCATGCCGTTCGGGTCGTCTTTGCCCACCACTTTGACGCGGCGCTCGCCCTCACCCACGCCGTTCTCAACCGTGTACTTGAACAAAGGTGAGTCAATCACCTTCTTATTGGATGGCCACAGGCCCAACACCAAGGCCAAATAGGTCTTGCCGGTTTCGCGGTCGCGAAACTGGTCTTGTAAATTTTTGAGTGCGCTGCGCTTTTTGGCCACCAGCAACACGCCCGAGGTTTCGCGGTCCAAGCGGTGCACCAACTCTAGGTTGGTCGAGGCTGGACGGGCGCGGCGCAATTGCTCAATCACGCCAAAACTCACCCCACTGCCGCCGTGCACGGCCACGCCTGCGGGTTTGTCGATGGCCATCATGGCCTCGTCTTCCATCAAAACGGGGAATTCACGGGCTGGGGCGGGCGCATCGGCCTTGGCCTGCACTTGGGCCGAGATGCGCACAGGCGGCAAGCGCACCAAATCGCCTGCCTCCACACGTTGCTCGGCCGAAGCACGGCCCTTGTTCACCCGCACTTCGCCAGAGCGAATGATGCGGTAGACGTGGGTTTTCGGCACACCCTTGAGGTGGCGCATGAGGAAGTTATCGAGACGTTGACCAGCCGAATCTTCGTCGACAGTCAGTGTTTTCACGGAGGGGGTAGGGGTTGGGGCCGAAGCCCCTATAATGTGATTCACCAGCGTTTTGCTCTAAGTCCTTGATTTAACACAGATTAGATCATGGACTGACGAACGCGGTAAGGTCGATGCCCCTTTTGTGCCCGCGACGCAGACCCAGTACCCAAGAGACTGAGTGGCCCTCGCCCCAAAAGTTGAGCCGACGATCAGAAAACACCGAAATGGAATACCCCAAGTTGTGGAGGCTCTTTTTGAAAAGCCTTCATGACGGATGACTGCGAGAAGCAAAAACGATGGTTGTGGCAATGTTGATGTTGATGGAACTCTGCACAGAGTGGCTTTTGCCACCGACTGTGTGCAGTGTTGCGCGTCGCACCAATGCCCGCTGGACCAGCCCTGTCTCCCCTGCACCGGCCGATCAAGCCACGCACTCGACAACAGGACAACCGCGACTTCTTGCCCTTATCCACGCGCCCAACCACCGTCCCCTGCGCTAATCTCACATTGATTAGCGCGGCGGCGACGGTCTCAGCGGCAATTCCCTTCGTTATCTGACGTCCCTCAGGCATCGTTGGCCCGTCATGGGCCTGTGATGATTTGACACGTGAAGGAACCGCATCATGAAACGGATGCTCATTAATGCAACCCAGTCGGAAGAACGCCGCCTGGCCATCGTCGACGGCCAAAAACTGCTCGACTATGAAATTGAAATCGAAGGCAGAGAACAACGCAAAGGCAACATCTACAAAGCCGTAGTTACCCGCGTTGAGCCATCTCTCGAAGCTTGCTTTGTGGACTACGGCGAAGACCGCCACGGCTTCTTGCCGTTCAAAGAAATCTCCAAGCAGTACTTCACTGAAGGCGTATCGGTGAGCCAAGCGCGCATCCAAGACGTCATCAAAGAAGGCCAAGAACTGTTGGTCCAAGTGGAAAAAGAAGAACGTGGCAACAAGGGCGCAGCCCTGACCACCTTTATCAGCTTGGCTGGTCGCTATGTGGTGCTCATGCCCAATAACCCACGTGGTGGTGGTGTCAGTCGCCGCATCGAGGGCGATGACCGCGCTGAACTCAAAGAAGCGATGGACCAATTGGAGTACCCCAAAGGGATGTCCATCATCGCGCGTACTGCTGGCATTGGCCGCAGCGCCCCTGAGTTGCAATGGGACTTGAACTACTTGCTCAAGTTGTGGACCGCCATTGACGGTGCCAAGGGTGCCAAAGGCGCGTTCTTGATTTATCAAGAATCGAGCTTGGTCATCCGTGCCATCCGCGACTACTTCAACCATGACATCGGCGACATCTTGATCGACACCGATGACATCTATGAGCAAGCGCATCAGTTCATGGCCCACGTCATGCCTGAGCACGCCGCTCGCGTGAAGCGCTACAGCGACGAAACCCCGCTGTTCAGCCGCTTCCAAATCGAACACCAAATCGAATCGGCCTACGCCCGCACCGTCAACCTGCCCTCGGGCGGCGCGATTGTGATTGACCACACCGAAGCCTTGGTGTCGGTGGACGTCAACTCGGCCCGCGCCATCAAAGGCGGCGACATCGAAGAAACCGCGACACGCACCAACCTCGAAGCCGCCGACGAAGTAGCTCGCCAGATGCGCTTGCGCGACTTGGGTGGCCTGATCGTCATCGACTTCATTGACATGGACGAAAGCCGCAACCGCCGTGACGTGGAAAACCGCTTGCGCGAAGCCTTGCGCCACGACCGCGCACGCGTGCAATTCGGCACCATCAGCAAATTCGGTTTGATGGAAATGAGCCGCCAGCGCCTGCGCCCTGCGCTGAGCGAGGGTGCTTCGATTCCTTGTCCACGCTGCGGCGGCTCTGGCCACGTGCGCGACACCGAGAGCTCGGCGCTACAAATCTTGCGCATCATCCAAGAAGAGTCCATGAAGGACAACACGGCTGCCGTGTACGCCCAAGTACCCGTGGAAGTGGCCTCGTTCTTGTTGAACGAAAAGCGCACTGAAATTGCCAAGATTGAAATCCAACAACGCTTGAACGTGTTGCTCGTGCCGAACAAGACACTGGAAACACCGAACTACAAGTTGGAGCGTCTCAAGCACGACGACCCACGCCTCGACCGCGTGGAAGCCAGCTACAAAATGGCCGAGGAGTTTGAAGACCCCACTGCCGTGACACGCCGCTCACAAGAGCCGACCAACAAGCAAACGCCTGTCATCAAAGGTGTGTTGCCTGATGCACCCGCACCGGCACACTTGCCCAAGCCAGCAGCACCGGTGAAAGCCGCTGCAACTGCGCCCGCCGCGCGCACCCACAAGCCTGCAACCAAAGCACCTGAAGCCAAAACTGGCTTGTGGGGCTGGTTCACTGGTTTGTTCAGCAGCGATTCGCAAGAAAAAGCCAAACCCGCTGTGGACGACAAAAAGCCAGGCGATCGCAAAGACGAACGCCCCAATGGCCGCAGTGCCAACGGACGCGGTGGCCGTGGTGGTCGCGGTGGCCGTGGTGGTGAGCGTGCAGAGCGCGGCACGGAAGGCCGTCCAGAACGCAACGCTGAAGGTCGCAATGAGCGCAACGCCGAAGGCGTTGAGACCCGTGGCGAACGTCCTGTACGCGGCGAGCGTGCAGAGCGTGCCGAACGCAACGTGGAACAACGCGGTGAAGGCGGTCGTAGCGAAGGGGGTCGTGAAGGCCGCGGCCCACGTCAAGATCGCAACCGCGGTGGCCGTGGTGAAGGTCAAAACGGTCGCAATGCCGAAGGCCAAGCCGCCCTCGACAACAACGCCACACCCGAAGCCCAAGCCGAAGCACGCGCCAAAGCCCGCAACGAACGCATGGCCCGCGAAGAGCGCGGCGAAAGCACCGAAGGCGGCAATGGCAACGAACCACGCGAACCACGCGGTGAGCGTACAGAACGCGGTGAGCGCGGTGAAGGCCAAGGACGTCGCGAACGCACACCACGCGGCGAGCGCAACGAAGGCCAAGGCGTCCGTCGTGAACGCGCCCCACGCTTAGACGAGAACGGCAACCCAGAAGCCTTGCCACTCGACAACGCAGCAGCGGCGGCTGAAGGTCAAGCACCTCAAACAGAGGAAAACGGTGGCGAGCGTCGTGAGCGCCGCTCACGCGACCGTTACGGCCGTGACCGCCGCGAACGCGGCGACCGCGCACCGCGTGAAGAAGGCTCTGCAGAACACGCCGACAACGGCTCCGCTGCTGAGCACACCCATGATGCGCATGACAACACCTCGCATGAGCAAGCACCACAAGAAGCCCGCGAGCCACGCCAACCGCGTGAACCACGCGAGCAACGTGGCGAGCGTACTGAACGTGCCGAGCGTCCAGAGCGCAACGAGCGTTCTGACCGCGCCCCACGTCACGCGCCTCGTGAAGAAGCACAGCAAGCAACGCCAGTGGCCCAAGCCCCTGCACGTCAAGGCATGCCTCGCGTTCAAGCCTTTGCCTTGCCTGTGTCCGACATGCAAGCCGTGGCACAAAGCAGCGGTTTGGAATGGGTCAACTCCAATCCAGACAGCATCGCTGCCGTGCAAGCGGCCATTGCAGCAGAGCCAAAGCCCGTGCATGTGCCACGCGAGCGTGCACCACTGGTGATCTTGGATGAAGGTCCACTGGTGTTGGTCGAGACCCGCAAGGATCTATAAACCACAATGCCCCGCAAGGGGCAGTGAGCCCCAAAATAAAAAGGCCTAGAGTGATCTAGGCCTTTTTTGTTGGACGACTTGTGTGATGAAGGGAGCTTGATTGCCCATGTCACACATAGAGAGCCTCAGCTTGCGCCATGCCCCCGTAGCGGACTAGCTAACACGCGCTAGTTTTTACGCGGCGACTTCAGCAGCGCGCTTCCAGCACACCTGCGCACGCGCCGTGTCTTGTTTTTGCTCAGCCAGTTGGGCCAAGGTGCGCCACGCTTGGCGCTGCATGTCGGCATTGGCGAGTTGCAACGCAGCTTGCTCCAACATTTGCTGAGCCTTGCCCCACAACGCGTGATGCCAACACACCATGCCCGCCAAATATTGCAACTCCACCCAACGCGGGTAGGTTTGACGCGCACGATCGATGCTGGCCAACCACTCTGCATCCGCTGGCAAGAGCAACAAAGCACGAGCCAAAGTTTGGGCCACACGTTCGCGGATGGCGGGGGTGCAGCTGTCTTGCTGCTGCACCATGCGGTTCCACAAAGGCGTGAGCCAAGGCATCACGGCCGTGCCTTCACCGCTGAGTTTGAGCATGCGTTGAGCCGCGTGCAAGACCACTTCAGGCTGCTCACGTTCCGTGGCTTCCAAAGCATCCCAAGCGCGTTGTAATTGCGCGCTGTCGTGCGCTTCGTTCAAGCTAGCCACCGCCAACTCGCGCAGCAGGCTATGACCAGCGGCATCCGAAAAAGCACCATGCTTGGCAAGCATGCGTGCGGTATCCAAAGCCGAGGCATGTTGTTGGTTCAAGCGTGCAGCTTTGAGGCGCATACGCAGGGCCAACATGCGGCGGGCTGCCCCGTGACGTAGGCCATCGAGCCAGCGCAAAGCTTCAGGGGCATCGCGGTCGCTTATGGCCCATCGCGCTGCTGCCAAATAAGCCGCCTCCATGGTTTCCTCCACCACCTCATCAGTTTGGTCGCGGTTCATGGCCATGATGGCTTGCAAGTGCGACACACGCGCATCACGGTCACGCAAAGCGTGCGCGCTTTCAGCCGCCAGCAAATGCGCGACAGAGCGTAATTGGTGTGCGTGACGCGGTGCAGGGTCATCGGCCGTTCGTACCGAAGCCAACAAGCTTTCCAAAGCCAACGCCTTTTCGGCAGACTTCACAGCGCGCACATAGCGACCACTCCACAGCTCGGACAAAGCATCGAGCAACGCCGCATGCATGGCTCGCTCTTTTTGTTGCAAGCGCCAGCGGCGGGCTTGGTGGGGCAATTCAAACAAGGCTGACATGGCACGCCATGCCAGGTGCAGCATCACAAACAGCACCACCAACACGAGCAACACCAAATTGAGTGAGAAGTCCACCCGATAAGGCGACCAAAACACGGTGACTGTGCTTTGGTTTCCACCAGCCAATAATGCCGAGGCCACGGCCACACCAAAGAGGGCAACAAACCACAGAGCGGCTCTCATCTCAGCGCCCCGCTGCAGCAGTGGTGAGGGCCGCGAGGGTGTCGTCCACGCGCGGAATCTCGATTTGCTTGGACTGCGCCAACACCTCACGCGCCAGCGCCAAGGTGGTTTGGCCTTGGCGGGTTTGCATATCAAAGTAACGTGTCAGGTCGTCTGTGGCCTGCTTCATGTCAGACTGCACGGCCTCAAAGTGACGGGCCAACAAACCCAAACGGGCATTGAGCAAACGCAGCTTGAGGTTCTCTCGCACAAAGAAACTTTGGTCTGGCGCCAGCAAACTGGCTTCGGGCTTGTCAATGCGACTGACGCGAATCAGGTTTTGGGCATCGTCCCAAATGTCAGCCAATACCTTCTCCCACCAACGCATGCTGATGGCTTTGGCCCAGCTGCTGGCAGGCACGACTTGCACTGGTTTTTCTTTGCTCACAAGGCCCACGGCGTTGAGCAAAGGCAAGGTATCCACCACATGCACCAGCTCGTCGAGCTTGAACAACAAGGCTGGCGTGTCAGCCACGGCGGTGGCTTTGATGCGCTCGATGTCACGCGTCACTGCGCGCAGCACGGGCGCGAGGCGGGGCTGCGCCACTTTGGTCAAACGTTGTTCAGCCGAGTTCAAAGCCGCCAACAAAGGCTGCACACTCCCCGTGAGCTGGGCTTGTTGCTGCGCCAAACGAATGGCCGATTCGATGTCCACCACCAAGTTTTCGTCACGCGAGCGCGAAAGGCTTTGCATCAGATCTTCGAGTTGGCTGCGTTGCAAGGCCACTTCGCTGAGCTTGGCATCGGTCACCGACAAGCGGGCGGCGGTTTCGCGGGCCAGCTCTTCGGCTTGTTTGGAGGTCACTCGCGCTTCCACCGCTTGGCTGCCGGTGTCTGCACTTTGACGTGCGAGTTGCTCTTGAATGCCAGAGAGCTTGGCCCACATCAGGCCCGAACCCACAGCGCCCAAGACGGCTAAGACGCCGATGCTACGGGTCAGCCATTTGTTCGTGTCCATGCTGTGATCCGTGCGCTCACTGCTGAACTCGCTTGCGTTGGCAAGAGGTTCAGTGGTAGGCCCCAAGGGCGGGAGGTTGGGTGTGTCGTCGTGCGCTGGCTTCATGCCAGAGATTCTAATGAGCGCAGCACATCAGCCACGCTAGGGCGCGATGTGTGCACCCTTCCAAAACCCAGGGCTTGGGCGGTCTGGGCAATGCGTGCATGGGTCGCAATGCAGCGGGCCTTGACCCAGCTTTGGGCGGGCAGCGCTTGGGCCAGGTGTGTGATGGCCTGCGAGCTGCTAAAACACCACACGCTGCCGTCAGTGGCGGCTTGCATGGCTTGGGCTTTTTGTTCAGCCGTCCAAACGGGCAGGCGACGTTCGTAGGCCGCCACAAAGTGAGCCGATGCGCCTGAGGCGTGGAGTTGCTGGGCTAGCCAGTCTCGGCCTGAGCCGATGCGTGTGGCAACCACGTCAGCGGCCACATCTTGGCCGCGCACGATCAACACCGGCTGACCGACTTGCACTTGACCAGACACGCGTTGCCACAAAGCTTCAGAGTCAAACTGTGCGGCGTCATCGCTGGGGCTGTCGATGGATGATTCAGGCACACCCGCTTGCAGCAAGGCTTTGTGGGTACCGGGGCCAGTGGCCCAGCAGCGCGGGCCATTCGCCCACATGGCACTGGTGGCTTTAGCTGCATCGGCTCGCATGACAGAGGGTTGGTTGTCAAAGAAATAACGAACAGCCTGCGCGCTGACAAACATCACCGCTTGCCACTGTGGCCATTGCGCCCAAGCTTGCACCACGGGCTGCGTCTGGGCAACGGGACCCACGTCAATCAAAGGCAAAGCCAACGCTTGATGGCCTGTCGCCTGCAACGCATCGACCCAAGCTTGCGCGTCTGCTGCGGGGCGGGTGATGACAACGCGCATGGCAGGCCGCAATGTTCAGTGAGCGCCTAAAGCGCGTAACTGAGCCGCCAGCGACTCGCCCAGCAAATTCGCAGCGTCGCGTGATGTGGGGTCTGTCGCATCCAAAGCTTGCTTCACTTCGGCACGCACCAACACGGGCGAACCCGAGGGATCGCCCCAAGCGGCTTGCAAATGCAGCACGCCGTCGGTCAAGGTGGCGTGCGCAGCCAAAGGCATGGAGCAGCTGCCGCCCATGGCACGGCTCACGGCGCGCTCGGCAGTCACGGTCAACCAGGTGGCGGCATCAGCCAGCGGGGCCAAGGCTTGGGCCACGTCGGCGCGATTGCTGCGTACCTCAATACCCAAAGCGCCCTGCCCTGCGGCGGGCAACATTTCAGTCGTTTCAAAAATGTGGCGAATGCGCTGGGCCAAACCCAAACGCTTCAAGCCGGCAGCGGCCAACACGATGCCGTCGAACTGGCCTTCGTCAAGTTTGCGCAAACGGGTGTCGAGGTTGCCGCGCAAAGGCTCAATCTTCAAATCAGGGCGCATGGCGCGCAGCAGCACGGTGCGGCGTAGGCTAGACGTACCCACCACCGCGCCTTGCGGCAAGTCATTGAGATGCGCGTATTTGGATGACACCCAAGCATCGCGCGGGTCTTCGCGGGTCATCACACAGGCCAGATCAAAGCCTTCTGGCAAATCCATGGGCACGTCTTTGAGCGAATGCACAGCCAAATTGGCACGGTTCTCTTCCAGCGCCACTTCAAGCTCTTTCACAAACAGGCCCTTGCCGCCTACTTTGCTCAAAGAGCGATCCAAGATTTGGTCGCCCTGCGTGGTCATGCCCAAGAGCGCCACGCTGTGACCTTGGGCCTGCAGCAGAGCTTGAACGTGCTCGGCTTGCCACATGGCCAAACGGCTTTCGCGGGTGGCGATGGTCAGGGAAACGGGGGAGGTGGAAGCAGTAGACAAAACAAAACTCGCTTTTTCAGGGCCACGAGGCACGTGGAGAAATCAATTGCGGCAAATGTTAGCAGGCGTCATACGGCTCTCAAGCCCGATAAAATCTGACACCTATGACAAACCAACTCGACAAAAAATCCCAAGCGTGGTCCGCCCTGTTTTCTGAACCCATGAGCGAGTTGGTCAAGCGCTACACCGCCAGCGTGTTTTTTGACAAACGCCTGTGGCAAGCCGATATCACGGGCAGCTTGGCCCACGCGGAGATGCTGGGCCACCAAGGCATCATTGGTAAAGACGACCACGCTGCCATTCAAAAAGGCATGGCGCAAATTTGGTCTGAAATTGAATCGGACCAATTCGAGTGGAAGCTTGACCTCGAAGACGTTCACCTCAACATCGAAGCCCGCCTCACGCAACTGGTGGGCGACGCTGGCAAACGCCTGCACACAGGCCGCAGCCGCAACGACCAAGTGGCCACCGACGTGCGTCTGTGGTTGCGCAGCGAGATGGACCTCATCATCGACTTATTGGTCGACTTGCAAAAGTCACTCGTGGAAGTGGCTGAGAAAAACGTCGAAGTCATCATGCCCGGCTTCACCCACTTGCAAGTGGCCCAGCCCGTGAGCTTTGCACACCACCTGTTGGCCTATGTCGAAATGTTTGCGCGTGACGCCGAGCGCATGAGCGACGTGCGCCGCCGCACCAACCGCTTGCCTTTGGGCAGCGCTGCTTTGGCAGGCACCACCTATCCGCTGGACCGCGAACGCGTGGCCCGCACATTGGGCATGGTCGATGAACACGGCAACCCACAAGTCTGCCAAAACAGCCTAGACGGTGTGAGCGACCGCGACTTTGCCATTGAGTTCACAGCAGCTGCTTCGCTGTGCATGGTGCACATCAGCCGCATGTCGGAAGAGTTGATTTTGTGGATGAGCCAAAACTTTGGCTTCATCAAAATCGCCGACCGCTTCACCACGGGCAGCTCCATCATGCCGCAGAAGAAAAACCCAGACGTGCCCGAACTCGCACGCGGCAAAACCGGTCGTGTGGTGGGCCACCTGATGGGCCTCATCACCTTGATGAAAGGCCAGCCGCTGGCCTACAACAAAGACAACCAAGAAGACAAAGAGCCGCTGTTTGACACGGTGGACACGCTCAAAGACACCTTGCGCATCTTCAGCGAAATGGTGGGCGGTCAAGTTAACCCAGCCACGGGCGTGAAAGAAGGTGGCATCACCGTCAACGCCCAAGCCATGGAAGACGCAGCCAAAAAGGGCTACGCCACCGCCACTGACTTGGCCGACTACCTGGTGAAGAAGGGCCAGCCCTTTCGCGATGCCCACGAAACTGTGGCCCACGCCGTAAAAGCCGCAGCCAGCCACAACTGCGACTTGTCTGAGTTGCCGCTTGAAGTGCTGCAAAGCTTTCACCCAGCCATCGAAAAAGACGTGTACGACTGCTTGAGCCTGCATGGCTCACTCAATGCGCGCAACACTTTGGGTGGGACCGCACCTGTGCAAGTGCGGGCACAAATTGCGCGTCACCACCAACGTCTCAACTGATGTCAGACGCCAAAGGTCAGCGCCGCGCGCTCCACGCCATTGCGATCTTTGAAGCCACCAAAGGTTTAGCCGCATTGGCTGGCTTGATCGGCGTGCTCGACCTGATGCACCAAGATGTACGCGCCATGGCCATGGCCTTGATTGGCCGCTTTGGTCTCGACCCCGAAGCGCACTACCCATCGCTGCTGTTGCACTACGCAGAATTACTGCCAGACGCTAACGTGCAGATGTTGGTGATGCTCGGCGTGGCCTACATCGCGTTGCGATTTGCCGAGGCCACTGGCCTGTGGCTTGGTAAAAGATGGGGCGAGTATTTGGGGGCCTTGTCGGGTGGCATCTACATTCCGTTTGAGCTGATTCACTTCGTTCATGAAACTTCGCTGGTCAACGCTGCCGTGGTGGTGTTGAATGTGGTCATTGTGGGCTACTTGGCTCGCATTCTGTGGCAAGGACATCAACACCGCGCACCGCCATGACCGACATCCTGACCCTCACCATGAACCCCGCCTTGGATGTGCTGACCACCATCGACCAGGTGAGCGACACGCACAAGATGCGGTGCGGTGCGGTGCTGAAGCACCCGGGCGGTGGCGGCGTGAACGTGGCGCGTGTGCTGCACCGCTTGGGTGCCAACTGCATGGCCTTGTATTTGGCGGGCGGCGTGACAGGCGAGCGCCACCACAAACTGATGAGCGCTGAAAAAGTGCGCTGCCATGTGGTGCCGATTGCCCAAGAAACGCGCGAGAGCTTTTCGGTGCACGAAACATCGAGCGGACGCGATTTTCGTTTTGTGCTGCCGGGCCCGACGGTCACGCCCACTGAATACGATGCATGTTTTGACTACGTGGCACAGCACCTTCCCAAACAGTTTTTGGTCATCAGCGGCGGTTTGGCGCCGGGCATGCCCGTTGACTTTTATGCCCGATTGGCGCGTTTAGCCAAAACCCAAGGTGTGCGCGTGGTGTTGGATGCCAACGGCCCTGCACTAGGCGAAGCGTTGAAGGTGGGGGTCTATTTGTTCAAACCCAGTTTGCGTGAGCTGCGCGAGTTGACGGGCCAAGATCTGCCCGACGAAGCCGCGCAAGTGGCGGCTGCGCAGCAACTCATTCGAAGTGGGCAAGCCGAGGTGGTGGCGGTATCGCGGGGTGAGGAAGGCGCCATGGTCATCAGCGCCACACAGCAATGGCAAGCGCGCAGCATCAAAGTCGATGTGCAAACCACCATTGGCGCGGGAGACAGCTTTGTGGGCGGTATGGTGTGGTCGCTAGGGCGAGAGGACTCGCTGCTCAAAGCGTTTCAGTATGGGATGGCTTCTGGGGCGGCGGCGCTGTTGGCACCCGGCACACCGCTCAGTCAAGCGTCGGATGTGCACTATCTGCTGCCGCAGGTGGTAGTCGAGGCCCTTTCGTTTTAATTTTTTTCAGCCTCGCTGTCGCAGGCTTCACAAAGCAGTGCCCACACCTCGGGCTACCATGTGTCTCAAATTTAGGAGACCCCCATGCCCGTGATTACCAACATTGAAGACTTGCGCGTTTTGGCTGAGAAGCGTGTGCCACGAATGTTCTACGACTACGCCGACTCCGGCAGCTGGACTGAGGGCACTTACCGCGCCAACGAAGCGGACTTCCAAAAAATCAAACTGCGCCAGCGTGTCGCGGTGAACATGGAAAACCGCAGCACCGCCACCAAGATGGTGGGCCTCGATGTGAAGATGCCCGTGGCCATTGCGCCCGTTGGCCTGACCGGCATGCAAAGCGCGGATGGCGAAATCAAAGCCGCTCGCGCTGCTGAAAAATTTGGCATTCCCTTTATCTTGTCCACCATGAGCATTTGCTCTATGGAAGACGTGGCGGCTGCCACAACCGCGCCTTTCATCTACCAGCTCTACATGATGCGCGACCGCGAAGCCATGTCCAACATGATTGAGCGTGCCCGCAAAGTCAAGTGCAGCGCTTTGGTGTTGACGCTTGATTTGCAAGTGATTGGCCAGCGCCACAAAGATTTAAAGAACGGGCTGACCGCACCGCCCAGCCCCACCATTGCCAACATCATCAACCTGATGACCAAGCCTCGCTGGTGCCTTGGTATGGCTGGCACACGCCGCCACACCTTTGGCAATTTGGTCGGCCACGTCAAAGGCGTCAGCAACATGAAGTCACTGTCTTCTTGGACCAACGAACAGTTTGACCCGCGCCTCTCGTGGGAAGACGTAGCTTGGGTCAAAGCCCAATGGGGCGGCAAGCTCATTCTCAAGGGCATTCAAGACGTGGAAGACGCCAAGTTGGCCGTGCAAAGTGGCGCGGATGCCATCGTGGTCAGCAACCACGGCGGTCGCCAATTGGACGGCGCACAATCCAGCATCGAAGCCCTGCCCGCCATCGTGGCCGCCGTGGGCTCTGACATTGAGGTGTGGATGGACGGCGGCATTCGCTCTGGCCAAGACGTGCTCAAGGCTTGGGCCTTGGGCGCACGCGGCGTGCTGATTGGTCGGGCCATGGTGTACGGCCTAGGTGCGATGGGCGAAGAAGGCGTGAGCAAAGCGCTACAAATCATCCACAAGGAACTGGATGTGACGATGGCGTTTTGTGGCCACACCAATATTCAGAACGTGGACAAACGCATCTTGCTGCCGGGTACGTTTCCAACGGCTTAATCTGCGGCTGAACTGAGGCACACTTCCCGCATGAGCCAAGACACATCCCCTAAACCATCCACCGGCGTCAGCGCTTGGTGGCGTGCCCTGAGTATTTTTCTGGCCCTTGTGGTGTTGATCGGCTGGGCCTTCAGCGCCAGCATGTATGAGCAGTTCAAGGCACAAATTCACCACTTAGAAGCCAAGCTGGTGGAAATCCCTCAAGTGCGCGAGGTGTCCGTGTTGTTGGACGATGCGCAACAGCCCGCCATGTTGTTGAGCTACGAACCTAAAAGCCAAAAACTACAAGTGCAACGCCTCAACGACGTCAAGGAAGGCCGCGAACAAAGTCTGCATGTGTGGGCCATGACCGATGACGACACGCCTCGCTTGCTGGGCGTGCTGACCGATAAGTACAAAACCCAGCAACTCGATGTGCCCGCTCAGGCCCTTGAAGGCGCACGCGCTCTAGGCGTGAGCGTTGAAAACAAAGACCGCGGGCCCTACCAAGGCAAACCCCAACAGCCTTGGTTGTTCAAAGGCTGGTTGGTGCAAAAAGCAATTTAAAGCTTTTCGCTCCATGGCACGCCGCCTGAAGCCCAGTCGTGCTTCTTGATGTCAAAAAACAAAACGTCGACTGCGGCAGGGCTGCTGCCTAAAGTTTTACAAGTGGCTTCGGTCAAGGCTTTGGCCAATTCTTTCTTTTGCTCGGGTGTACGACCTTCGAGCAATTCAACGCGAATAGTAGGCATGGGTTGTCCTGCGGGTTAAAAGTGGCTGCGATTATGCTTGCTGCCTGTGACCCCGCCTGAACCTAAAACCTCAACCATGCGCCGCATTGCGCACCTTGACATGGATGCTTTTTACGCCTCCGTCGAGTTGCTGCGTTACCCACAACTCAAGGGCTTGCCTGTGGTGATTGGTGGCGGGCGTCGCCGCGAAGATGACATGCTGGCGCGTTTGCGCAAAGCACACCCCGATTACGCATGGTCCGAAGACAGGCTGGACGAAATTCCAATCGATGTTTTTCCGCGTCTTTCTGGCTACACGGGCCGAGGCGTCATCACCACCGCCACCTATGCGGCGCGCAAATTTGGTGTGGGCTCGGCCATGGGCGTGATGAAGGCGGCCAAACTCTGCCCAGATGCCATCTTGCTGCCTGTCGACTTTGACCAATACCGTCACTACTCGCAACGCTTCAAAGCCATCACCAGCGACATCGCGCCAGTCATGGAAAACCGTGGCGTCGATGAGGTGTACATCGACTTCACCGACGTGCCGGGTGGCCAACGCGAAGGCGGGCGCGTGCTGGCAAGGCTGATTCAAAAAGCCATCTTTGACGACACTGGCCTCACTTGCTCAGTCGGCGTGGCGCCCAACAAACTACTGGCCAAAATGGCGAGTGAGTTCAACAAACCTAATGGGATTTCCATCGTCACCGAAGGCGACTTGGTGGACATGATCTGGCCCCTGCCCTGTCGCAAGGTGAATGGCATCGGTCCTAAAGCCGAGGCCAAGCTGGCCCAACACGGCATCCACACCATTGGTGAATTGGCGCAGCGCGAACGCTTGTGGCTGATGGAGACCTTTGGCAAAAGCTATGGCGCATGGCTGCACGATGCCGCCCACGGCAAAGATGATCGAGCCGTGGAAATGACCAGTGAGCCCGTGAGCATCAGCCGCGAAACCACTTTCGAGCGCGACCTGCACGCGGTACGTGACCGTGAGGCCCTGAGCGCCATCTTCACCCGACTCTGCGAACACCTGTCTGCCGACCTCGCACGCAAAGGCTATGTCGGTAAAACCATTGGCATCAAGCTGCGCTACGACAACTTTCAAAGCGTCACACGCGACCAAACACTCGATGGCTATGTGCACCAAGCACCAGACATTCGACAAGCTGCAGGCCAATGCCTCAAACGCGTCGACCTCAAGCGCCGCATACGCTTGCTGGGTGTGCGCGTAGGCTCACTCATGAAGTTAGAAGACTGGCAAGCGCAAGGTGTACGCGCCGAAGAGTCAACGATGCAGCCTTATACCGAGTCCTTGTTTGGGGACCACCCTTCACAAAATTGATAAAAGTTAAAGCCAAGCGAAAATAACAAAATCAATCAATCTGGATTTCCCACAATGCGCGCTTTGACCCAATCACTCTTTGCGCTTTTCGCCAGCTTGCTGCTTTGGAGTAGCCCGGCCCAAGCCGCCTGCTTAGGGGATCAAAACGCGACGAAGGTCTACACCTTCGATGTGGTGCCACAACTCACAGCAGTCAAGATTTACACCACATGGGCGCCCTTGCTCCAGCGCGTGGGCCAAGAAGCCGGATTATGTTTTGAGCTGCGCGTGTCGCCCACGATTCCTGAGTTCGAACAAAAACTCCTCAAGGGTGAGCCCGAGTTTGTGTTCCTCAATCCGTATCACGCGGTACTGGCGTATCAAAAGAAAAAATACCAACCCTTGCTGGCCGACAGCGAAGATTTGCTAACTGGCATCTTGGTCGTGCGCGCTGATAGCCCGATCAAAAGTTTGGATGAATTGAAAGGCAAGAACGTCACGTTCCCCGCTCCCAACTCATTTGCTGCATCCCTGCTGATTCGCGCTGAATTGGCCAAAAAGAAAATTGACATCAACCCTGTGTTCGTCAAAACACACAGCAATGTGTACCGCTCTGTCATTGGCAAAGACGCGGTGGCGGGGGGTGGCGTGAACAACACACTGGACAACGAAGCACCCGAAGTCCGTCAACAGTTGCGCGTGCTCTTTGAAACAAGCCCCCACACTCCGCACCCCATCGTCACACACCCCTCGGTGCCAGCAACTGTGCGTGAACGGTTTTTAACAGCCATGCTCAAACTCACGCACGATGACGAAGGCCGAAAGTTGCTCGATGGCATCAATCTGCAAAAACCCCAAGCCGTGACCTACGCCAAGCACTACAAACCCTTGGAATTGTTGCAACTAGAAAAGTTCTTGGTCTTGACTGGACAGTGACCCCATGCAACGTTTAACAGCTTCTGAATGGAAAAGCATCAAGCCTGCACTCTTGATCGGGCTGGCTTTGGCGCTGTTGCAAATCGGTTCTGGATTGGCGGCGTACTACCAATCGAAGAGTTTGCTGTGGGACGGTAAGTTTCAAACCTCACAAAATTTAACGCAGGGCTTGGTCGTCGCGGTGGCCGACCAAATGGTGCTGAAAGACTACGCCTCGGTTGAATCGCGCATTCTGCAAACCATGTCTAACGTCGAAGTGGCATCGGTCGTGTTGACCGACACCACGGGCAAAGTGCTGTCTGCCCTCAAGCGTCAGCAGGGGCAAGAGCCGCATTTGATGTTCGAGCCCAATTGGATGCAAATACCCGAGACAAACCAAGCGCTGCTGCAATCGCGTGACGATGCCTTCATCACCAGCTGGGCCAAAGTGAGTCTGGGGTCGGACCTCGGTTGGGTTCGGCTGCAAACTTACAACGAACTCGACAGCGCGGACTTGGGCAGCCTGCGTCAACAAACACTGATGCTCTCGGCGCTATCGGTTGTCTCGGGCATCATCATCTTGGGCGTGTTTTTATGGCGTGCGTATTTCACCGTGGTGAAGCGTGGGCGAATGTTTGAAGTCAAACTCGATGAAGCCACCAAGCGCTTGGTGCAATCTGAAAAACTAGCCTCACTCGGCGAATTGGCCGCAGGCGTCGCCCACGAAATCAACAACCCTATAGGCTACGTGTCCTCGAACATGACCACACTACAAAAGTACTTGGCGGTTTACGAAAAAGTGTTGGACGCGCCAGAAACGAGCAGCACCACGGACATGGCTGCCTTGAAGAAAAAACTCAACTACTTCTTTATCCGCGATGACGTGCAAAACTTGATGCGCGAAACACAAGAAGGCGTCGGTCGCGTGAAAACCATCATCCAAGGCTTGAAAGACTACGCGCGCACCAACGCCTCGGCGCACTATGTGGCGGCAGACATCCAAATTGGCTTGAAGTCCACGCTCAACATCGCACGCCATCAACTTAAAAATCGCGCAGATATTCGTTTGAAGCTGGGCAACTTGCCTTTGATCGACTGCGCTCCTTCGCAAATCGATCAAGTGCTTTTGAACCTCATCGTCAATGCCGCGCAAGCGATGCCCGACGGCAAGATGGGATGGATTGAAATACGCACCGACTGCAACGACAAACTGGTGTGGATCGAAGTGCAAGACAACGGCCCTGGCATACCCGCTGTGATTCTTGAAAAAATCTTTGACCCGTTTTTCACCACCAAAGACCCGGGGACAGGCACGGGTTTGGGTTTGTCCGTGTCGCAAAACATCATTCAACAGCACGGCGGCACGCTTGCTGTTACCAGTACCGTGGGCGTGGGCACCACATTCAAAATCACACTGCCCATCAAACGCCCACCGGCACAAGGATCACCATGAGCGCGACACCCGAATCATTTGATGCCAGCCAATACAAAGTGTTGTGTGTGGACGATGAGCCCAACATCTTGTCTGCCTTGCGCCGCATGTTGTCGCTTGAGGGATTTGAAGTCGTCACAGCCGAAAGCGGCGCACAAGCCTTAGAAATACTCGCCAAAGGGCAGATCCACGTCATCATCTCCGACATGCAAATGCCGCAGATGAACGGCACTGAATTGCTTGAAAAAGTACGCCAACAATGGCCGCACACCATGCGCCTCATGCTCACCGGTGCGTCAGATATCTCAGGCGCCATTCAAGCCATTAACGAAGGGGCGATTTACCGTTACACCGCAAAACCATGGAACGACGAGGAGCTATTGGGCACCATCAAGTCTGCCATTGCCTTTGCCACCCTTGCCAACGAACACGACCGATTAACCGCACTAACCGATGCACAAAAAGAATCGCTCAACGAGATGGTGGACACGCTGGAGTCGCGTGTGAAGGAGCGGACCAAAGATTTGCGTGCTGCTTATGTGGCATCTATCAAAGCGTTTTCCAACATTTTGGAACTGCGTCGGCCCGACTTGCTACCGCACTCGCGGCGTGTGGCCAGCCTGTCGATGAAGATGGCCAAACTCGCCGGCTTGTCAGACGACGAGTGCCAATCCGTGTTCATCGCCGGCTTGTTGCACGACATTGGCAAGGTGGGCTTGAGTGACCGCGTGTTGAACACCAAGTTCATTGAGTTACCGCTGGCCGACGCCAAAGACTATCGCAACCACAGCGCGATGGGCGAGACAACACTGAACACACTAGAGGACATGCAAGGGGTGGCCGCCATCATTCGCTCGCACCATGAATATTTCAACGGCACGGGATTTCCAGATGCATTGTCTGGCAAAGACATTCCCATTGGGGCACGTATCGTCGCCATCGTGGAAGCCTACGAAGAGTTGCAGTCTGGTGAGTACGCCAAAGCGGAGAGCAGCCCCGCAGATGCCCTGCGCGTGGTGATCAGCAACAAGGGCAAGTTGTTTTGCCCCGAGATGACGGACTTGTTTGTGAAAGCCTTACGCGGCTAACCAAAGTCCCACCCGTGCTGTCACTGACGTGCAGTGCGCACGTTTGGCGGCATGGCTTGTGGATGGCTGGTACGCCAAGGGTTGATATCCAAACCGCCACGACGCGTGTAGCGCGCATACACCTCTAGGCGCAGCGGTTTGCAGCGACGCGTGATGTCCATGAAGATGCGCTCCACGCATTGCTCGTGAAACTCGTTGTGGTTTCTGAAACTCACGATGTAACGCAACAAGCCTGCTTGGTCAATTTGCGGTCCGGTGTAGCTGATGCGCACGCTGCCCCAATCGGGCTGGCCTGTGACCAAGCAATTGCTTTTAAGTAAATTGCTGGTCAGCGTTTCAGTGGTCGGCGCTTCGTTGAATTTGGCGGTCAACAAGTCGGGGTTGGGTTGGTATTGATCGCACTCCAAATCCAAGCGGTCGATGCTCAGGCCATCGAGTTCGTGAATGGGTTCGCGGTCAAAGCTTTCAGGCAATACCAGCTGCACTCCCACACTGGCTTTGACGGACTCGCCATGCCAAATGGCTGCGCTCAGGTCGTTGCGCAAACGTGTTTGCAATTCAGCGATGTCGTCGAGACGCGTGTTGTTGAAGCTGTTCAAGTACAGCTTGAACGACTTGCTCTCGATGATGTGCGTGGACTCAGCGGGCACCGTGATGCGCGCCAACGCCACTTGCGGCTTGCCACGCGTGTTGAGCCAGCTCAGCTCATAGGCTGTCCACAAATCAGCGCCAAAAAAGGGGGGCTGTGCGGGCACGCCAATTTCGTCACGCTTGGCTTGACGCGGGATGGGGAACAGCAAAGATGCGTCGTACTGGTCCACATACGAGGACGACTTGCCGAGTTGCGATTGTTCAGGGGTATTCATAAATGCGGTCAATCCAGTTTGCGACGAAACACGAGGCGGTCGAGCTCAGAGACGGCGGCGTCAAACGCGTAGCCCTCAAGGTTGAATCCTTCTAAGCCCTTGGGCGTTTTGATGTGGTGGGTGATGGCGTAGCGCGTCATCAAGCCACGCGCACGCTTGGCGTTGAAGCTGATGATTTTGTACTTGCCGCCTTTGAAGTCTTCAAACACACACTCGATCACGCGCGCTTTGAGGGCCTTGCGATCCACTGATTTGAAATACTCTTGCGAGGCCAAGTTCACGATGATGGGCTCGCCCACACCGCTCAAACCTGCGCTCAAGCGCTCATTCAAATAGTCAGCAATCTGCGTGCCCCAAAACTTGTAGAGGTTGTTGCCTCTGTCGTTCGCCAGCGACGTGCCCATCTCTAAGCGGTAGGGCTGCATCCAATCGAGCGGACGCAACACGCCATAGAGGCCACTCAAGATAGCCACGTGTTCTTGCGCCCATTCCAAATCTTTGGGTTTTAAGGTTTTAGCGTCCAAGCCTTCGTACACATCGCCGTTGAAAGCGAGCACGGCTTGCTTGGCGTTTTTAGCGGTGAACTTTGGGCGCCACGCTTGGTAGCGCGCCACGTTCAGGCTGGACAGGGCGTCGCTCAAATGCATCAAGCTGGCAATGTCTTGCGGCGATTTGGTTTTGAGAATGTCGATGAGCTCGCTCGATTGCTTCACAAACAGGGGTTGCGTGTGCGGCACGTCACCCGCGGGGGTGTCGTAATCAAGGGCTTTGGCGGGTGAGAGCAAGAACAGCATAGGGCACAAAAAAGGCTTCACAAGGAAGCCTGAATTATGAAGGCGGGGCGGCGCCACCGCCTAGGTAAAATGTGCCTTTCCGCCCTCAGGCCCAACGGCTGCGATTTGCACGCCGTTTTCTTTTTGTCAAAAGCACTCCATGAGCAACACGTCAGCCCTTCCTCTCGAACAACCCGGCTTGAACAGCTTGTCCAAATCGTTCGAGCCCGCCGCCCTTGAAGCCCATTGGGGCCCCGAATGGGAAAAGCGCGGCTACGGCGTGGCCGGTTACCGAGGCTCAGGCGCGCCAACGGCTGAGGCACCTGCCTTTGCCATTCAACTGCCGCCGCCCAACGTGACGGGTACGCTGCACATGGGCCACGCGTTCAACCAAACCATCATGGACTCGTTGACGCGCTACCACCGCATGTCGGGTTTCAACACGGCTTGGATTCCCGGCACCGACCATGCGGGCATCGCCACCCAGATCGTGGTGGAGCGCCAGTTGCAAGCCAAGGGCATCAGCCGCCATGACATGGGCACCAATCCTGCCGAAGCCCGCAAAAACTTTGTGAGCAAGGTCTGGGAATGGAAAGAGGAATCAGGCAGCACCATCACCAGCCAAATGCGCCGCATGGGCGACAGCGTGGACTGGAGCCGCGAATACTTCACGATGGACCCCAAGCTGTCCAAAACCGTGACCGAAACCTTTGTGCAGCTGTATGAGCAAGGCCTGATCTACCGTGGCAAGCGCTTGGTCAACTGGGACCCGGTGCTGATGAGCGCGGTGTCCGACCTCGAAGTCGAGAGCGAGGAAGAAGACGGCTCGATGTGGCACATCCGCTATGACTTGGCCGATGGTTCCGGCAGCCTCACGGTAGCCACTACCCGCCCGGAAACCTTGTTGGGCGACGTGGCCGTGATGGTCCACCCCGAAGACGAGCGTTACAAACATCTCATCGGCAAGCAGGTCAACCTGCCTCTGTGCGACCGCACCATCCCCGTGATCGCGGATGACTACGTGGATAAAGAATTCGGCACCGGTGTGGTCAAGGTCACGCCCGCGCACGACACCAACGACTATGCCGTGGGCCAGCGCCACAAGCTGGACATGATTTGCGTGCTCAACCTTGACGCCACCATCAACCACAACGCGCCTGAAAAGTACCGGGGCCTCGACCGCTTCGTGGCGCGTAAGGCCGTGGTAGCAGACCTCGAAGCCGCAGGCTATTTGGTCGAGGTGAAGAAACACAAACTCATGGTGCCGCGCTGCGCCCGCACCGGTCAAGTGATCGAGCCCATGCTGACGGACCAATGGTTCGTCGCGATGAACCAAGTCGGCAAAGGCGATGCCACGGGAAAAAGCATTGCGCAAAAAGCCATTGACGCGGTGCAGTCAGGTCAAGTCAGCTTCGTGCCCGAGAACTGGGTGAACACCTACAACCAATGGATGAACAACATCCAGGACTGGTGCATCTCGCGCCAACTGTGGTGGGGCCACCAAATTCCAGCCTGGTACGACGAAGACGGCCAGGTGTACGTGGCGCGTGACGAAGCTGAAGCGCAAGCCAAAGCACCGGGCAAAACTTTAAAACGTGATGAAGACGTGTTGGACACTTGGTACTCCAGCGCACTGGTCCCCTTCTCCACGCTGGGCTGGACCGCTGGCTCCGAGGGCGCGGGCACTGGGGATGGGCGCAGCGACATTCTGAGCGAAGCGAAGAGGAGCAAGACCATCTCCACTGACCACGACATCGGAGCCAGTCAAAGCCACCAAGACGACTACGACTTGTATTTGCCTTCGAGCGTGCTCGTCACCGGCTACGACATCATCTTCTTCTGGGTCGCCCGCATGATCATGATGACCACGCACTTCACCGGCAAAGTGCCCTTCAAGCATGTGTACATCCACGGCCTGGTGCTAGACGCGCAAGGCAAGAAGATGAGCAAATCCGAAGGCAACGTGTTGGATCCTGTGGACTTGATCGACGGCATCACGCTGGAGCCCCTGCTCGACAAACGCACACAAGGTTTGCGCAAACCAGAAACCGCGCCCAAAGTGCGCAAACAAACTGAAAAAGAATTCCCTGACGGTATTCCAGCCTACGGTGCCGACGCATTGCGTTTTACGTTTGCAGCACTCGCGTCATTGGGTCGCAGCATCAACTTTGACAGCAAGCGCTGCGAGGGCTATCGCAACTTCTGCAACAAAGTATGGAACGCCTCACGCTTTGTACTGATGAACTGCGAAGGCCAAGACTGCGGCTTAAAAGAACACACCAAAGACGAATGCGCCGTCGGCGGCGCTGCCCACGGCTACCTGAACTTCAGCCAAGCCGACCGCTGGATCGTGTCCAAGCTGCAACGCGTGGAAGCCGAAGTGGCCAAAGGCTTTGCCGAATACCGCTTGGACAACGTGGCCAACACGATTTATGACTTCGTGTGGAACGAGTTCTGCGATTGGTATTTGGAAATCGCCAAGGTGCAAATTAACACCGGCGACGACGCACAAAAACGGGCCACGCGCCGCACCTTGATTCGCACACTGGAAACTATTCTGCGTTTGGCTCACCCCATCACACCGTTCATCACCGAAGCGCTGTGGCAAACCGTGGCGGTGGTCGCTGGTCGCATCAAGGCTGACGACAAAGCCGCCTCCATCAGCATCTCCGCCTACCCCGTGAGCCAGCCTGAACGCATTGACGAACAAGCCGAGGCTTATGTGGCGCGGGTGAAGTCATTGGTCGACGCCTGCCGCAACTTGCGCGGCGAGATGAGCGTGTCGCCCGCCACCCGCATGCCTTTGTTTGCACTCGCTGCCAACGCAGAAGAACACGCCTTCATGCAAAGCGTGGCCCCTGTGTTGCAGGCACTCGCCAAGCTCAGCGAAGTCAAGGTGTTTGACAACGAAGCCGCATGGTCTGCCGCCGCACAAGCCGCGCCTGTGGCTGTGATTGGCGAGTTGCGTGTGTGCTTGTTCATCGAGGTGGACGTGGCGGCCGAAAAAATTCGCTTGGGCAAAGAAGTCGAACGCCTGCAAAACGAAATCGCCAAAGCGGGCGCCAAACTGAGCAACGAAGCCTTCGTGGCCAAAGCACCTCCCGCTGTGATTGAAGAAGCGAAGAAGCGCGTCGCTGAGTTCACCGCCACCTTGAATAAGGTGCAAGAACAGCTTGTCAAGCTGCAGAAATAAAGGCTCGTTAAACTTGGCAGAAGTATTAATTTCACATCTATGACCAAAGCACTCACCAAAGCCGTTTTCCCTGTTGCCGGCATGGGCACACGTTTCTTGCCAGCCACCAAAGCCAGCCCCAAAGAAATGCTGACTGTGGTCGACAAGCCGCTGATTCAATATGCAGTGGAAGAGGCTTATGAGGCGGGCATTCGTGAAATGATCTTCGTCACGGGCCGCAGCAAGCGCGCCATCGAAGACCACTTTGACATGGCCTATGAGCTCGAAACCGAACTGGAAGCGGCTGGCAAGCACGCCCTCCTCGACATCGTGCGCAGCGTGCAACCTGACGACATGCAGTGCGTGTACGTGCGCCAAGCGCGCGCATTGGGCTTGGGCCATGCGGTGTTGTGCGCAGAGCACTTGGTGGGAGATGAGCCTTTCGCTGTCTTGCTAGCCGACGATTTAATGCGCGGAAAAAATGGCGGCCCCGGCGTGTTGAAACAAATGGCCGATGTGTTTGCACGCACCCAATCATCCGTGTTGGCCGTGCAAGAAGTGCCGCTTGAGCACGTGCACCGCTATGGCGTGGTGGCAGGTACAGACATTGGCAATGGTTTGGTCGACATCCAAAAGATGGTCGAAAAACCCAAGGCTGAGGTAGCCCCATCGCGCACCACCGTGGCGGGCCGCTACATCTTGACCCCTGCCGTGTTCGAGCGTATTCGTGCAGGCGGCCGCGGCGTGCAAGGTGAGATTCAACTCACCGATGGCATTGCCGGTTTGTTGGCCACAGAAAAAGTGTTGGCCTACGCCTACGAAGGTAAACGCTACGACTGCGGCAGCAAAGTGGGTTTTTTGCAAGCCAGCGTCGAGCTAGCGCTAGAGCATGCCGAAGTGGGTGCTGAATTCAGGGACTACCTCAAGCAACTCAACGTCGCTTGAGGATGTGAATGAAGTCACTGCCCTCGGTGGATTGAGACAGCAGCTCATTGCCAGTTTGCTTGGCAAACGCCGCGAAGTCCCGCAATGAGCCTGTGTCGGTTGACACCACTTTGAGCACCTGACCGCTCACCATCGCAGTCAATGCTTTCTTGGCTTTCAAAATAGGCAGCGGACAGTTCAAACCGCGCGTGTCCAGTTCGACATCGATGTTCATGCTGGGAATACACCTGTAGACAAGTAACGGTCACCGCGGTCGCAGACGATGAAGGCAATCGTTGCGTTCTCCACCTGTTGTGCGATTTGCAAAGCGACCCAGCACGCGCCCGCAGCTGAGATGCCCGCAAAGATACCTTCTTCACGTGCCAAACGGCGGCACATTTCCTCGGCATCGTCTTGGCTGACATAGACCAATTCGTCCACATTGCTGGGGTCGTAAATTTTGGGCAAATACGCTTGTGGCCATTTCCGAATGCCTGGAATGCGTGAGCCCTCTGAAGGCTGCGCACCAATGATGCGAATGGCTGGGTTCTTTTCTTTCAAGAAGCGCGACACGCCCGTGATGGTGCCTGTCGTGCCCATGGCGCTCACGAAATGCGTGATACGGCCCTGCGTCTGCTCCCACAACTCAGGGCCTGTGGTCTCAAAGTGGATGCGTGGGTTGTCTTCGTTGGCAAATTGGTCCAGCATGCGCCCCTTGCCTTCTTTCTCCATGCGCTCCGCCAAGTCGCGGGCGTATTCCATACCGCCGCTCTTGGGTGTCAAGATCAGCTCAGCCCCAAAGGCCTTCATGGTTTGCGCACGTTCAATCGACAAGTCCTCCGGCATGATCAACACCATGCGATAGCCCTTGATGGCAGCCGCCATGGCCAACGCGATGCCGGTGTTGCCAGACGTGGCTTCAATCAATGTGTCACCAGGTTTGATGTCGCCACGCTCTTGGGCGCGCTGAATCATCGACAAAGCGGGGCGATCTTTCACAGAACCGGCGGGGTTGTTGCCTTCAAGCTTGCCCAAGATCACGTTGCCACGCTTGGCGTTGTCAGCAGCACCAATGCGCTGCAAGGCGACCAAAGGCGTCTTACCAATCGCGTCTTCAATCGTGGGATAAATCATGTGTGAACTCATAGCCCGCTACTGTGCCATAAGTCTTATGCCATGCGCTGCAGATCCAAGGCCCTTCTGTGGTCGAAATGCTGAGGAATTTTCATAGCTTGTAGATAGATGCAAGCTAGAAATTAATCGGGACACTGCCAATCAATTTCAAAATCCATTTATCACCCACGGCATTGACGCCCTTGCCAACGCCGATGCTGTAATTGGATTGCGGCGTGCTCGTATCCCACACCAAATAGGCCGCATCAGGTCTTTGTGCAAACGGCGTTGGTTGGTGCAGAGGTCCCATTTCGCTGTAGTACTCAACCCCTACGGAGTGATGTTCTGTGACGGCATATGTCAACTTACCAGCCGGCGCAAAAACAGTTTTTCTATTTCCGTTGAAGTAAAAATCTAGCGACGGATTCAGCGTCAAACGCCAACGGTCGACATGAAATCCCACGATGGGAGTCAACTCATAAAAAACAGCATGCGGCTCATTCAGACCGTTGACCGAATTAACCTCATTTTTAACGCCGTAGTGAAACCAGCCACTTTCATCATGCTCGGGAATGTAAATGTGCGCGACTTTTCCACCATTGACTTGCGTCTTCTCATCAAAGTGGCTGGTGAACAAGTTAAATGACACTTCACTACCTTGCGAAAGCCCATAAGCGACTTCAAATCGCGACTGAACAACATTCGATGGCAAAGTGCTGCCTACTGGCGGACGGTAAAGCTTGACCTCAGCTTCAAACGTCGTTTCCAAATGTGGGGCAATCAGCTCATCATGAATTTTTACTTCAAATGGTGCAGCCTCAACGCCTGTACATAGAAGAGCCATCGCGCTTATCGACGCCCATTGGCATGTTTTACGAATTCGATCAATCATTTTTATGACTAAAACAATAAATGAATCTCTCGCTATGTGAAGCAATCGGCAAGTTTTTTCAAAGCGGAAGGTAGTGCCCAAAAATCTGTGCCATAATATCGCTCTTCTCTCCCGTGCCCGGGTGGTGAAATTGGTAGACGCAGGGGACTCAAAATCCCCCGCCGCGAGGCGTGCCGGTTCGATTCCGGCCCCGGGCACCATCGGTAATTCCTTACCGTCCTGACTAGATAGCGCGCCATCAAGCATATGAATGACGACGACTTTTCCAACATAGTCAGAAGTGGCACTGGCCACCACGTATCGGTTTCCGAACACACTGGCAACGCCAAAAATCCAAAAAATATCGTCACCTCTCATGCAGAAGAGACTGAGGCACGTAAACGCGCGTTTG
>CANCCJ010000029.1 GCA_947374535.1 Comamonadaceae bacterium
ATCACGCCATAGCCCAACGCGGCGGCCATCGCAGCCACCACAAACATGGGCTGACGCAGGATGACGCCCAACGGGCGCCCCTCGTCATCATTGGCCTGAACCACTGGCGCAGGCGGGAAGTGAATGAACGCCATCACCGTCATCGACACGAGGGCCACCACGGCCAATGCCACATAAGCCCCGGCGAAAGGTGTGCCAAGCAAGCCTTTGGTGTAAATCGCCAAATTAGGGCCAATGATCGCGCCAATCAAACCGCCGGCCATTACCAACGACACCGCCTTTTCGCGGTAGTCGGGCGTGCACAGCTCAGCCGCCGCAAAGCGATACAACTGGCCGTTGGCGCTGTAGTAACCCGCTACCACGGTTGCCATGACCAACAACCAGAAGGATTGCGACAGCACGGCAAAGGCGCCCAAAGCTGCGGACAATAAAGCCACTAACAGTCCTAACTGAAACGAGCCCTTGCGCCCAAAACGCTGCTGCGATTTGGCCACCAAGCCGGTGCTGAGTGCGCCACCCACCACATAGCCCATCACGGGCAAAGTGGCCATCCAAGCAACAGGCGCCAAGCTCAACCCCACCAAGCCATTGATGGCAATGAAGGTGACGTTGTTGGTCAGGAACAAACCCTGCGCGATAGACAGCAAAACAAGATGACGGTTCATAGCGACCTAGAAAATTAAAGTGAGCAATCCAGCCGACATCGCCAAACCATGCACAACAGCGGCAGCGATGGTCAGCACAATGGCAGGCGCCAGACGTGTAGGTTGGTTTGCATTTTTAAACAAAAGCACAAAAGCCCAAACCGATAAGGGCATCGACACCAAACCCCACAACGCAGGCTCGGGGTGAATAAACAGCCACACACCTGCCACCAGCCACGCATGCGCAAGCAAGGCAACAAGCAAATACAGCCAAGCGACGCGGCGTGTACCCAAACGCACCACCAGCGTGCGCTTGCTCACTTGCGCATCTGCCACCGCATCTGGAAAACCATTAATGACCAAGATGTTGCCCACCAACAGCGCAAAGCTCAGCGCCAGGGCTACAGGAATCACAAAGAACTGGCCACGTTGCACAAAGTCAGCGCCCACCACCACCAACCCCCACGTCAACGCCACCGTGGCCTCGCCCAAACCACGCTTCATCAAAGCAAGCGGTGGCGCTGAGTAGCCCCATCCCAGCAACATGCCTGCCAACCCCAACACCACCAAACCTCCGCCCGTCTTCACCGCCAGCAAAGCCCCGCAAGGAATCAGAAACACAAACAGAGCCTTAGCCAAGTCGTGCGTGTCTTGCACGCTGACATGGCCGTTTTGAATCAGACGTGCACCACCGGTGAAGGGAAACAGGCCTTGCGTGTTGGCATCATCCGCGCCGTTGAGGGCATCGTGGTAATCGTTGATCACATTGGCGGCGGCGTGCATCAACACGGCCAACACCAAGGTGGCCAGCGCGGTCCACATGTTGGGGCCGTGCCCACATGCTGCAGCCACCACAGTGCCCAATACACACGCCACGGCCGTGATGACCAAAAAGCCAGGGCGTGTCATTTGCACCAGTGTGCGCCAAGGCAAAACAGTCGAGGATGGAGATGTCATGAGCAATAGAAATGTCAAAAAGAAACAGGGCCATCAGGCCCTGCTTCAACAGCCAACCGTTTTAACGCGGCACCAAGAAGACGGAATTCTCGTGAATCACATCGCTGCCAGAGGTGTCTTTGATGTCAAAGTTTATTTTGTGTGAGCCTGCATCAGCCGAACCATAAGGAATGCTCACACTCAACACCACCCAATGGGCTTGGCCTGCAGCCACCTTCACTTGTGCGTCGGTGATGATGGCAATGTCTTTCATGCCGGCCACTGACACTTGGTAAGTCTTATCGACCTCGGAAGCGTTCATCACTTGCAAGCGGTAGATGTTTTCAATTTCACCGTTTTCAGTGATGCGCGCCAAGGTCGCACGGTCACGCACCACGTCCACCTTGAATGGTGTACGCATGGCCAAAGACACGCCCACAGCAATGATGAGCGCCATCAAGATAGACGTGTAAATCAACACGCGAGGACGCAGCACACGCATCAGCGTTTGCTTTGTGGTCCATTTGTTCTCCATGGCGTTTTGCGTGGTGTAACGCACCAAGCCTTTGGCATAGCCCATCTTGTCCATTACCGTGTCGCACACGTCAGCACAAGCACCACAGCCAATGCATTCGTACTGCAAGCCGTTGCGAATATCAATACCAGTAGGGCACACCTGAACGCACAAGGTGCAATCCACACACGCGCCCAGGTTGGCTTGTGCCAAGTCTGTCTTTTTAGAACGTGCACCGCGTGGCTCACCGCGCTCTACGTCATACGTCACGATGAGAGTGTCGTGGTCAAACATGGCGCTTTGGAAACGTGCATACGGACACATGTACTTGCACACTTGTTCGCGCATGAAGCCTACATTGCCGTAGGTAGCAAATGCGTAAAAGAACACCCAGAAGGCTTGCCAAGGGCCAAAGCTCCAAGCAATCGCCGTTGCCAACAATTCTTGAATGGGCGTGAAGTAACCGACAAAGGTAAAGCCTGTCCACAAAGACAACACAATCCAAGCTGTGTGTTTGTAGACCTTCTTGCTCAGTTTTTTCACAGAAAATTCTGCGTCATCCAAACGCATACGCGCTGAGCGGTCACCTTCAATTTTTCGTTCTATCCACAAGAATATTTCGCTGTACACCGTTTGCGGACATGCATAGCCGCACCATAGACGACCAGCCACCGCGGTGAACAAGAACAGCGACAACGCTGAGATAACCAACAAGCCCGTTAAATAAATGAAGTCTTGCGGGTACAACACCAAGCCAAAGATATAAAAGCGGCGAGCTTCTAAATCAAACAACACCGCTTGGCGTGTGCCCCACTCCATCCATGGCAAACCATAAAACACAATTTGCGTGATGGCCACCGTGATCCAACGCCAGTAGGCAAAGATGCCTTCGACCGAGCGTGGGTAGATTTTTTTAGCCGCCGCATAGAGCGACACCATTTCTTCGCTGTCGTCCGCTGGCACAGCTTGAATGGGGATGACTTTTTTGGGTTCGTGGTTGTCGGTGGTCATGGCGTATTACAAAAAATCAAAGGGTGTTCAAAGGAATCTTCAGATAGCGCGTGCCGTTAGCTTCAGCGGGTGGGAGCTCACCTGCACGGATGTTCACTTGAACAGAGGGCAAGATCAACACAGGCATTTCTAGCGTTGCATCACGTTGGGTGCGCATAGCCACAAAATCAGTCTCGGTCACGCCATCGTGCACATGGATGTTCTTAGCGCGCTGCTCTGCCACGGTGGATTCAAAAGCCACGGGCCTGTCGTTCGGCGGATAGTCATGACACATGAACAAGCGTGTGTCATGGGGCAAGCTCAAGAGTTTTTGAACAGAAGCAAAAAGACTCTTGGCGCTTCCACCTGGAAAGTCACAACGCGCAGTGCCCACATCGGGCATGAACAAGGTGTCACCCACAAACACCGCATCACCGAATTGGTAAGCCACGCACGCAGGTGTGTGCCCCGGCACATCCAAGATTTCACCCGCTGCATCATCCAAAACAATGTGCTGCCCTACAGCTAGCAACACATCAAACTGCGAACCATCTGTTTTGAATTCAGGCTCTAGGTTGAACACCTGCTTGAACACTTGCTGCACAGCGCCAATCTGCGCGCCAATGCCAATTTGACCGCCTAACACTTGTTTCAAATAGGGTGCAGCGGTGAGGTGGTCTGCATGGGCATGAGTTTCGAGAATCCACTTCACTTGCAAGTTGTGCTCGCGCACAAAGTGAACCACCTTGTCAGCTGTGCCATGGCTGGTTCGACCCGACTTAGCGTCGTAGTCCAGTACTGAATCGATGATGGCACAAGCCCCGCCCTCACGTTGGTACACCACATACGTCACTGTCCATGTGGCTGGATCAAAGATGCCATGCACCATGGGTTTGAAAGTGGTTTTTGTCATTTTTTCAATCTATGAAATAACTATCTATTTTTTAATATACTATATAAATCGTATCCATGCTTAAGAATAGCCATGAAAAACAAAAACATCGACCTTGCTGATATGCACAAAGCCGCCGATCAAGCCTGCCGCTTGATGAAGGTGCTGGCCAACTCCGACCGCCTCATGCTCTTGTGCGAGCTGGCTCAGGGTGAGAAATGCGTGAGCGAACTAGAAGAAATACTGGGCATCGTGCAACCTACGCTGTCACAGCAACTGACTGTGTTGCGCAACGAAGATCTGGTGACCACGCGTCGCGAAGGTAAAAACATTTATTACCAAATCAGCAGCCCCGAAGCTTTGGCGGTCATGCAGGTTTTGTACAAAACTTATTGCAACGGTTAAGGAGGCAAGCATGAACATTGATTGGACTCACTTCACGCCTTGGGCATCTTTGAGCGGCGGCGTGCTATTAGGCGTCGCTTCTGCCCTGTTCATTTTGTTGAATGGCCGCATCTTGGGCATCAGTGGCATCGTGGGTGGTTTGCTGCCTGCCAAGACGGGTGACACGTCGTGGCGCATCACTTTCTTGCTGGGCCTGTTTGTGTCGCCGCTTGTGATGAGGGCATTGGTGCCAGCCGAGTTTTTGCACGCTCCTCGCATTGACGCCAACATGATCATGGTTGTTGTGGCGGGCCTCATGGTGGGGTTGGGCACACGGTATGGCTCAGGCTGCACCAGTGGTCATGGTGTGTGCGGCTTGTCTCGCTTATCACCCCGCTCGATGGCTGCCACGGGCTTGTTCATGGCAGCTGGATTTGCCACTGTGTATGTGCTCAAGCACATCCTTTAAGGAGCCATCATGCAACGCATCAGTGAATTCGTCGTCGGTTTGTTGTTTGGTTTGGGCTTGATGCTCTCGGGCATGACCGACCCAAGCAAGGTGGTTGGGTTTCTTGATCTTTTTGGTGAGTGGGACCCCTCCTTGGGATTTGTCATGGGTGGTGCGATTGCTGTGGGATTTTTTGCATTTGCATTAGCCAAGAAACGCACCACCAACTTTTTGGGTGGCGCCTTGCATCTGCCGAAGTCAAACCACATAGACCGACGCTTGGTGATCGGTAGCTTAGTTTTTGGCGCAGGCTGGGGGTTAGCTGGTTTCTGTCCAGGCCCTGCGCTCGTCAGCATGGCGGCGGGTCAAGACAAAGCCCTTGTGTTTGTATTGGCTATGATTTTTGGGATGATTGCGTATGAAGTAGCACAAAGCTTCGTTCATTCACCCAAACAACACAAAGCAACACAATGAACCACAACCACATCGCCGACACACACGCACTGCTCAACAGCACCGACGCTTCACACACACCCACACGTCGCTTGGCTTTGCAAACCGCGTTAGGGCTGGGCTATGCCGCTGCAGCTGCTCCGCTGATGGCGCAAACCGCCATTCAAACCTCTGCCGAAGGTTTGATCAGCGGTCGCATTGAAATTGATGTGAATGGATTCAAAGTTCCCGCCTTCCGATCTGCGCCTGCTGGCAAAACCAACTTGCCCGTGGTCTTGGTGATTTCTGAAATTTTTGGTGTGCATGAATACATTGCCGACGTCACACGCCGCTTGGCGAAAGAAGGCTACTTGGCCATCGCGCCCGAACTGTTTGTGCGTCAAGGTGACCCCAAGGCATACAACGAACTGGCGAAGCTCATGACTGAGTTAATTGCCAAAGTGCCAGACGCCCAAGTGATGGCTGACTTAGATGCCACCGTCAAATGGGCTGCGCAAAACGGTGGTAACGCCAACAAAGTGGCCATCACTGGCTTTTGCTGGGGCGGTCGCATCACGTGGCTCTATGCCGAGCACAACCCGAAGGTCAAAGCTGGTGTGGCTTGGTACGGTCGCATGGAAGGCCAAACCAATACCAACAACCCCAAACACCCCATCGAGTTGGCCGCGTCATTGAAAGCGCCAGTGTTGGGCTTGTATGGCGGTGCCGACACAGGCATTCCCGTCACATCCATCAACAACATGAAAGAAGCCTTGGCGCAAGCTGCCGTCAAAGGCAACAAAGCGGCCAAGGCCTCAGAGTTTGTGTTGTACCCAGATGCACCGCACGCCTTCCACGCAGACTACCGCCCCAGCTACCGCGCTGCCCCTGCGGCGGATGGTTGGAACCGTGCCATCGCTTGGCTCAAGCAATACGTCTAAAAGAAAACGTTTAGGCCACAAACACCCGCGCTTTGCGCGGTGTGAGCACCAAGGTCTCACCCTCTGTAAATCCCTGCTCGTAGAACTGCGATGCAGGGATTTGCGCTTCAATGATCTGCTGATCTGATGGGCCATCGCCCTCAGCAGCCACCAGCTCTAAGCGGGCAATCGGTCCGACCACGATGGCGCGCGTGAGTTGCGCCACGATGCCACCTTCGTCGTCTCTGCCTGAGGTGTACCGACGCACATCCAAATCGTGTGGACGCACATAGGCAAAGGCTTTGGCATCTTGTGCGGCGTGGTGCTCGGGGCTGGCCAGGCGCACAGTTTGATCTTCCACACCAATGTGCATTTCGCCTTCGTGGGCACGACCATGAAACAAGTTCACATCGCCTAAGAAGCCATACACAAACGGGCTGGCTGGGTGTTCCCACACTTCTTGCGGGCTGCCCACCTGCTCGACATTGCCTTTGTTCATCACCACCACACGGTCAGCCACTTCGAGGGCTTCTTCTTGGTCGTGCGTCACAAAAATGGTGGTCACGTTCAAGTCGTCGTGCAAGCGGCGTAACCAGCGGCGCAGCTCTTTGCGCACCTTGGCGTCCAAGGCACCGAAGGGCTCGTCCAACAACAACACTTTGGGCTCGACAGCCAAAGCGCGAGCCAAGGCAATGCGTTGGCGTTGGCCACCTGAGAGCTGTGATGGATAGCGGTCGGCCAACCAATCGAGTTGCACGAGGCTCAGCAAGTCGTGCACCTTCTTTTTGATTTGTTCTTCGCTGGGGCGCTCGTTGCGTGGCTTCACACGCAAGCCAAAAGCCACGTTTTCAAACACAGTCATGTGGCGGAACAAAGCGTAGTGTTGGAACACAAAACCCACTTGACGCTCGCGCACATGCACATGGGTGGTGTCTTCACCGCTGAACAAAATCGTGCCAGCGTCGGCAGTTTCTAAACCCGCGATGATGCGCAGCAAAGTCGTTTTGCCGCAGCCCGATGGGCCTAACAAAGCAATCAACTCGCCAGAGTGAATGTCGAGGCTCACATCGCCCAGCGCTTGGAAGTCGCCAAACTGTTTGTGGATGTTTCTGATTTCGATGCTCATGATTCTTTTACTCGTATTTATGCGTGTGGTCGTTCTGGCGGTAGATCAGCCGTAGCATTGATCTCACGCGCATGACGCCATTCCACAAAAGACTTCAACACCAAGGTCACCAAAGCCAACAAGGCCAAGAGTGAAGCGACCGCAAATGCCGCCACCGATTGGTATTCGTTGTACAAAATTTCCACATGCAACGGCATGGTGTTGGTTTGCCCGCGGATATGCCCCGACACCACCGACACCGCGCCAAACTCGCCCATCGCACGGGCGTTACACAAGATGACGCCGTAAATCAAACCCCACTTGATGTTGGGCAGCGTGACATACCAAAAGGTTTGCCAGCCTGTGGCGCCCAACACAATGGCAGCTTGCTCTTCGTCATTGCCCTGCGCTTGCATGAGTGGAATCAACTCACGTGCGATGAACGGGAACGTGACAAACACTGTGGCCAACACAATGCCGGGTACAGCAAAGATGATTTTGATGTCGTGCGCTTGCAGCCAAGGACCAAACCAACCTTGCGCACCAAACATCAATACATAAATCAAACCAGCCACCACGGGTGACACCGAGAACGGCAAGTCCACCAAGGTGGTCAAAAACGCTTTGCCTGTGAACTCGTACTTGGCAATGGCCCATGCGGCGGCAATGCCAAACACCAAGTTCAACGGCACGGCAATGAGCGCTGTGATGAAAGTCAAACGAATGGCAGACCAAGCATCAGGCTCTTGCAACGCCACCCAATACGCTTCAAACCCTTTGCGCAAGGCTTCGGTGAACACCGCAGCCAACGGCAAGACCAAGAAGAAAAACATAAACGTCAGCGCCACGCCAATCAGGCTGTAACGCACCCATGCGGGTTCAGTCGTGCCGGCTTGAGCCCTACGCGCGGAAGGATTGATTGCGGCGGTACTCATGCTGGGGCTCCTGTGTGGCGACGCTGCCAAGCTTGCAGGGCATTGATGACCAACAACAAAATAAACGAAATGACCAACATCACCACAGCTACCGCGGTAGCACCGGCGTAGTCATATTGTTCAAGCTTGCCAATGATGATGAGCGGTGTGATTTCAGACACCATGGGCATGTTGCCCGCAATGAAAATAACCGAGCCATATTCACCAATCGCACGTGCAAACGCCATGGCAAAACCCGTCAGCAAGGCAGGTGCAATGCTTGGAAAAATGACTCGCGTGAAAGTTTGCCAACGTGTCGCGCCCAAACACGTGGCCGCTTCCTCAAGTTCTTTCTCTGCATCTTCCAGCACTGGCTGCACCGTGCGCACGACAAAGGGCAAACCAATGAAGATGAGTGCAATCACCACACCATTCGGGGTGAAAGCGAGTTGAATCCCCAAAGGCTCTAGGTACTGCCCCACCCAACCATTCCCCGCCAACAAGGCTGTCAGCGAAATACCAGCCACCGCAGTCGGCAGTGCAAATGGCAAGTCCACCAATGCATCAACCACCTTCTTGCCAAAGAAGTTGTAACGCACCAGCACCCATGCCACGAGCAGACCAAACACCACGTTCACTAAGGCGGCAATGAGGGATGCACCAAACGTGAGTCGATAAGACGCCATCACACGCGGGCCTGTGACGGCCTCGACAAATTGGTCCCACGTGAGCGTGAAAGTTTTGAACACCAAAGCAGAGAGCGGAATCAACACAATCAAGCTCAGGTACGTGAGCGTGAAACCTAGCGTGATATTAAAGCCGGGAAGAACACGCGCCGCCTTATGACGGCGCGCCAGAGAAAACAATGCCATGAAAAATTACTTCACCGTGTAAATCTTGTCGAACTGGCCACCATCGTTGAAGTGGACTTTTTGCGCTTCGCTGAGTGAGCCGAAATACTCGCTCACAGGCACCAACTGAATGGGCTTGAAGGTAGACGCATATTTCTTCAACAAAGCAGGTGAACGTGGACGCAAGGCGTGCTTAGCCGCAATCTCTTGAGCTTCGTCAGAGTACAGATAGTTCAAATAAGCCTTGGCCAATTCGCCAGTGCCTTTTTTGTTCACGGTGCGTTCCACCACGGCCACTGGGTTCTCCGCAATGATGCTGACCGATGGGTGAACAGCATCCACCTTGCCTTCACCAAACTCACGGTCCACCGACACCACTTCAGATTCAAACGTCACCAGCACATCGCCAATGTTGCGTTGCAAGAAGATGGTGGTGGCGTCGCGGCCGCCTTTGGCGAGCACGGGCACGTTTTTGAAAATCTTGCCCACAAACTCAGCCGCCCCTGCATCGTTCATGCCTTTTTTACGTGCATAGGCCCATGCCGCCAAATAAGCCATGCGGCCATTGCCACCGGTTTTGGGGTTGACGATGATGACTTGCACCCCGGGCTTGGTCAGGTCATCCCAGTCCTTGATGCCCTTAGGGTTGCCATTGCGTGTGAGAAACAACATGGTCGATGTGGTGGGCGATGCGTTGTTAGGGAACTTTTTCGCCCAGTCTTTGGCTACCACGCCTGTGCTTGCCAAGAATTCAATATCTGTTGTGGTGTTCATGCTCACCACATCGGCTTCCAAGCCGTCGTTCACCGCACGGGCTTGGGCGCTAGAGCCACCGTGGGCTTGGTCGACCTTGACGTCTTTGCCGGTGGTTTTTTTGTAGTGCGCCACAAAGGCCGCGTTGTAATCTTTGTAAAACTCGCGGGCCACGTCATAAGACGCATTCAGCAAAGTTTGCGAAGAAGCCAATGAGCTGACAGCCAAGAGGGCCACAGCCAAGGTGGTGTGTAGAAATTTTTTCATACCGTTTGAAGCTCCAAAGAATGATGAGGCGTCGCAGATGTCGTCGTCTTGAAAACCAAAGGTGTTTCAACCAATGATTGCAACAGTGCGAGCCCCAAAGGCCACGCACCAAAACCAGAATCGATGTTGATATGTCCTGCGTTTTGCAGTCGCACAAACTCGCTGCCCCACGACCTGGCATACGCACCAGCAGTGCGCACAGGGCAATAAGGATCGTTGCTACTGGCCACCACCACACTGCGATAAGGCAGGGTATGGTAAGGCACAGGCGCAAAGTCCACCAAAGGCGCACGACGCTCAGGGTCAGCCGGTGCGACCAGCAAGGCTCCCTGAATGCGGGCCACCGCTTCGGGAGGCAAATGGGTAGAAGCAATGCAGCCTAGGCTGTGCGCCACCAACACCACGGGGCCGTCTTGTGCAAGCACAGTCTCGGCAATGCGACCGACCCACGCACTGCGAGTGGGTGAAATCCAATTGTCTTGGCTCACGCGCACCGCACCCACGATGGACTCGGCCCAGAGGCTTTGCCAGTGGCCGGGGCCAGAGTCGCGCCAACCGGGCACGATGAGGATGGTGGGTGTTTGAGACATGGCCGCGATTGTGGGCGGTCTGGTCTGAAATTCAAACGACTGTTTATTTGTTAGTTAATAACGCATCTGTCTATAAAGAAAAACTCAGCGCTCATGCGGTCTTTCAGAGGGATGCGTTGCGTCAAGCGTGGCTCTCAGACGCCCATCAAGCTGCGCAATGTCCACTGAATCATGGGGGCGTATATCCCCAGACAACACACGCTCAATCAACTGCGATGCTGTTGCCGCATGAGGCAGCAAGGTGCCCCAAAAGTAAACCTGAGTCGTATCGGAAATCAACACCGTGGGAAAGTTGTCGACATCCACCTGATCTAAAAGCTCGGCCTGATCTTCGATATCGACCCACACGAAATCAGCTTGCGCGGTATACCGAGCCTTGAGTGAGTCCATGACCTGGACGTAGTCATCGCAGGTGCGGCACCAAGCAGCGCAAAAACATGCAACGAGTAAACGAGAGGGCGTATCGGGCATCGGCAAAAAGTTGGAAGAGGACTGAGCCTCTTCCAACAGAAGCACTCAGCGTTTGGCGTTGCTCAATTGTCGCACCACCGCAATCATGCGATCCACCTCTTCGCAGGTGTTGTAGAACGCCAGCGAAGGACGCACGGTAGTTTCTAAACCCAAGCGACGCAGAATGGGCTGCGCGCAATGGTGACCGGTGCGCACCGCAATGCCCTCTGCGTTCATGGCTTTGCCCACTTCTTCGGTGGTGTAGCCTTGCAACACAAACGACAACACACTGGCCTTGTCTCTAGCCGTGCCCACCAAGCGAACGCCAGTAATCGGCTTCAAGTGGTGTGTGGCATAGGCCAACAAGTCGTGCTCATAGCGTGCGATGTTTTCCATGCCAATGCGTTGCACATAGTCAATCGCAGCGCCTAAGCCCACAGCGTCGGCAATGTTGCCTGTGCCTGCCTCAAACTTATTGGGCGGTGGTTGGAACACCGTGCGCTCAAAAGTCACGTCGGCAATCATGTTGCCGCCCCCCTGCCAGGGCGGCATGTCATCCAGCAACTCGCGGCGGCCATAGACCACGCCAATGCCAGTGGGGCCAAACACTTTATGTCCAGAGAACACAAAGAAGTCAGCGCCCATCTCTTGCACGTTCACGCGCATGTGGCTCACCGATTGCGCGCCATCCACCAAAGCCACAGCGCCTGCGCGATGGGCCAAGTCAACGATCTCTTTCACAGGCACCACAGTGCCTAAAGCGTTCGAGACTTGCGTGACAGACACAATCTTGGTGCGGTCGCTCAAGAGCTTCTTGTATTCGTCCAACAGCACTTGGCCACTGTCGTCCACAGGAATGACTTTGAGTTTGGCACCCTTGGCTGCTGCCAACTGTTGCCACGGCACGATGTTGGCGTGGTGTTCAAGGTTAGAAACGATGATCTCGTCGCCCTCGCCCACGTTTTGCCAACCCCATGTCTTGGCCACCAAGTTGATGGCCTCGGTGGCACCGCGCACAAAGATGATTTCTTCCACCGAACCAGCGCCTAAGAATGCACGCACTTTTTCGCGAGCCCCCTCATACGCGTCGGTGGCGCGCGCAGCTAGCTCATGTGCCGCACGGTGAATGTTGGAATTTTCGTGGGCATAAAAGTAGGCAATGCGATCAATCACCGATTGCGGCTTGTGCGTGGTGGCCGCGTTGTCAAACCACACCAACTGTTTGCCGTTCACGCGCTCTTGCAACACGGGGAAATCACGGCGCACCGCATGCACGTCAAACCCCGGATGACGGGCCTCGTCGGCCTGTGGCACACGCTCTGAAAAACCGTGGGCTTGTCGCGTAGGTTGCGCAAAGTAGTACGGTGAGGTGGGTTGCTCAGTGGCGGTTGTAGGCGCGTGGCTAGACACAGGTTGCGCTTGGTGGCGTGGGTTTTCACCCAACAAAGCACGCAAGTCATCCGCACCGGGCAAGCCAAAAGACTGTGCAGACACACGGTCTTCACGCGGCACCTCAAAGTTTTTCACAGTGGTAGGGTAGCCCGCAGACTCACCCAAGAAGTAGTAAGGCGTCGAAGGCGCAGGCGAGCGTTGATGCGCAGGACCAATAGCTTCAGCACGTTCAGGCGATGCACCGCCCACGGCGGGCAGCGAAGGCGCGTAGGCCTGTGGCACGCCGAGTGACCCACTGCCCACACGGCCATCCACCGCAGGCGGCACGATAGAAGCATGGTCGGGTACACCGTTGGGCGCAGCAGAGTGAGGCACCAACGATGGGGAAGACGCACCGAGGTTCAGCACGCTTTGTGGCGACTGCGGCGCGGCATTGGCACCAGGCGCCACCGTGCCCGGCAGCTGTGGGCCGTTACCTAAAGGGCCAAACGACGAGCCAGCGGGCAGCACGTTCACAGGCGCAGGTACACCGCCCAAGGCAGTCGCCGAAGGCGCCACATTCAAAGCCGCTTGTGGCTCCGCACGCTCACCTGGCAAAGCAGCGAAGAACTCCCCCGCGAGCTTGGCCAAAGCGCCAACGTCGAGCGGGCTGTGTGCCTCACTTGTAGGTGTCTGGGTACTCATGGAACTTGCCAATCTCAACATCTTCCAACACAGCCAACGCATCGTCGGACTGCACCACCAGCGAGCAATACAAGCTGATCAAGTAGGACGCAATCGCGCTGCGGTTGATGCCCATGAAACGCACCGACAAACCTGGGCTTTGTTCGCCCGCCAAACCTGGCTGATACACACCCACCACGCCTTGGCGTTTTTCACCCACGCGCAGCAGCAAGATTTTGGTTTTGCCGTCAGCCACTGGCACTTTGTCACTAGGAATCAGCGGAATGCCGCGCCATGTGAGGAACTGTGAACCAAACAAGCTCACAGTCGGTGGTGGCACGCCACGGCGTGTGCACTCGCGGCCAAAGGCGGCAATGGCCAAGGGGTGGGTCAAGAAGAAAGCAGGCTCTTTCCACACCTTCGTCAACAACTCGTCCAAGTCGTCAGGCGTAGGTGCGCCAGTGAGTGGGTAAATCACTTGCTCAGGCGCAACGCTGGCCAACAAACCGTAGTCGGGGTTGTTGATGAGTTCGCTTTCTTGTTTTTCTTTGATGGTCTCAATCGTCAAGCGCAGTTGCTCTTTGATCTGGTCGTGTGGGCTGCTGTACAAGTCGCTCACACGAGTATGCACATCAAGCACGGTGGACACGGCGTTGAGGAAGTACTCACGCGGTTGGTCTTCGTAGTCCACAAAAGTTTGTGGCAGTTCAGACTCATCGCGCTTGGCGCAGGCCACCAACACATCTTCTGGGTTCTTCACTTTGTTCAGGCGATAGATGCCGGCTTCCACTGGTGACCATTGCAGCAAGTGCGTCAACCAACGTGGGCTGATGGTCGACAGAATGGGAACGGTTTTGGTCGCGTTGGCCAGCTGGCGGGCGGCGTTGTCGCTCAGCGCAAGCTGAGCAGAGGTGTGTTCCGACATGGGAAAGCTCCGAGAGAGTTAGAAAAAAGGGTCAAGAAGTGTCAAACGTTCAGAGCCACCGATCAACATGCTATAGCCGTCAATTCAATGCCTTTGAGGGTTTGGGAAGAAGAAATTCGCTCAGCATGCGAGACCAAGGTGGTCACACTCACACCAAATGCGAAGGCAAGTTTTTCGATGGTGAGCAACGAGGCAATGGCTTGGCCACGCTCAAGCTCGCCTACATACGAACGGTTCAGATTGGCATATTCGGCCAAGGCCTCTTGCGACCAACCTTGCCGCTCGCGCAATTGGCGCAAAGCCAGTCCTAAATGATTCGGCAGTTGACTCATAGCAAAGCCACAGACTCATCACGCTGTGAGCGTGCTTGCGTCACTTGCGCACCAGCCGCCACATCGTGTGTCACCCACACATTGCCACCAATGGATGCGCCTTTGCCAATCGTCACGCGGCCCAACACCGTGGCCCCCGCGTAAATCACCACATCGTCTTCGACGTGCGGGTGGCGTGGCAAGCCTTTGACGGGATGACCCTCGGCATCGGTGGGGAAACTCTTGGCCCCCAAGGTGACGGCTTGATACACACGCACGCGCTGACCAATCACAGCGGTTTCGCCAATCACCACGCCTGTGCCGTGGTCGATGAAAAAGCCAGCACCAATCGTGGCACCTGGGTGAATGTCTATGCCTGTTTGTGCATGCGCCAACTCGGCCACCAAACGCGCCAACAGAGGCACACCCAGCGCATACAAACGATGCGCCAAGCGGTGGTGAATCATGGCTTCGATGCCGGGGTAGCACAGCAGCACCTCGTCCACACTACGTGCAGCGGGGTCGCCTTCAAAGGCAGCAGTCACGTCGCTGTCGAGCAGCTCTCGAATGTGTGGCAATGCATGGCCAAATTCGCGCACGATGTGCAATGCATGTGCGTCTATCGAAGCTTCAGTTTGCCCAGCATCGTGACGCGCTGCATAACGCAGCTCTAAGCGCACTTGGTGCAACAAACCATGCAGCACCGAGTCCAGCGTGTGGCCCACATAAAAGTCTTCGCTCTCTTGTCGCAAGTCCGATGGCCCTAAGCGCATAGGAAACAAAGCGCCGCGCAAACCATTGACGATGGCTGACAGGGCCTCACGCGAAGGCAACTCGCGTCCACCGGGCTCGGTGGAGCGCTGCTGCGCTTCACGCCAACGTTGACGCACCGCTGCCAATTCAGAAACCACCTGCTGCAAATCAAACGATGCAGCGCGTGGGTCTAGCGTCAACTCACTCATGCTGCCAAACCTGCCTCGTTGAACACGCCTTCAAACAAGACCGAACTCAGGTAGCGCTCGCCCGAATCAGGCAGCACCACCACAATGGTTTTGCCTGCGTTCTCTGGCTTCTTGGCCCAGCGCACCGCTGCTGCCGTGGCTGCGCCGCAAGAGATGCCGGCCAAGATGCCTTCTTCGCGTGCGAGACGACGGGCGTAGTCCACAGCCTCTTCATTGCTCACTTGTTCAACGGCATCGATGAGCGACAAGTCCAACACATCGGGCACAAAGCCTGCGCCAATGCCTTGAATCTTGTGCGGGCCAGGTTTGACTTCTTCACCCGCACGCGTTTGCGTCAGCACCGGGCTGGCTGTGGGCTCAACCGCCACCGAGAGGATGGACTTGCCTTGCGTCTTTTTGATGTAGCGCGACACACCCGTGATGGTGCCGCCTGTGCCCACACCCGAGACCAAGATGTCAATCGCGCCCTCGGTGTCTTGCCAAATTCCAGGGCCCGTGGTGCTTTCGTGAATCGCGGGATTGGCTGGATTCTTGAACTGTTGCAGCAACACATATTTGGGGTCGCTGGCGGCAATTTCTTCAGCCTTGGCAATCGCACCCTTCATGCCTTTAGCACCTTCGGTCAACACCAACTTGGCACCATAGGCCAAGAGCAATTTACGACGCTCAATGCTCATCGTGTCAGGCATGGTGAGCGTGATGGGAATGCCACGCGCAGCCGCCACAAACGCCAATGCAATGCCAGTATTGCCGCTGGTCGGCTCGACAATTTCTTTACCTGCGCCCAACACCCCGCGCTTTTCAGCATCCCAAATCAACGCAGCACCAATGCGGCACTTGACTGAGTAAGCGGGATTTCGGCCTTCGATTTTGGCTAAAACGGTCGCGCCTGCGCCATCGGTGATGCGGTTGAGTTTGACCAACGGTGTGCGGCCAATGGATAAGGAGTTATCTGCAAAAACGTGTGACATATATTTCTCTCTCTTTCAAACGTCAATCAGTCCTGCACCCAAGGCAAACCATGAAAGCGCCAACCGTCGCCACCACCACGGTGCTGACTGGCATCGATCTCACCTTCAAAACCTTCGAGCACGTTGAACACGCGTTCGAAGCCTGCTTTAGCGGCTACCTCGGCAGCCAGTGCAGAGCGCTTGCCACTGCGGCACAACAGCAACACCACTTGGTCTTTCTTCACCTTGGTTTCAAGCTCTCTTGCAAAGCGAGGGTTGCGCGTCAGCGCAGTACCCGTGGCCCACGCCACATGTACCGTGCCTGGCACATGGCCTACAAACTTGCGTTCCTCAGCGGTACGCACATCGACCAACTGCGCTTCGTCGCGCGAGAAAAGCTCCCACGCCAGCTGCGGTGACACGCGCCCCGCATAGGGCAATCCATCCGCTTTTGCTTGAACTTGCAAGGCTTCTAGAGAAGCCAGTTGCGGAGAAATTTCTAAATCTATGGTCATGGTGTGTGTGCTTTCAAAGTTCATCGTCTCTTGGCACCTAATGCCGTCTTGAGACAGTGGAATGAACTCTATAGCCGCCCCTCAAAAAACCAAACGACTGTTTATTTGTTTGTTTATTGCCAAAACATCTGTGTCCGATTTACAGCTTCGCAATCGACACTTCCGTTGACTTGACCAAAGCCACGACTTCTGAGCCAACGACCAATGCCAAGTCGTCTACTGATCGTGTGGTGATGACCGAGGTGACGATGCCCCAGGGGGTTTCGACATCAATCTCTGAGACGACATCGCCGCGAATGATTTCGCGCACTTTGCCTTTGAACTGATTGCGTACGTTGATGGCTTGAATGGACATGGGGTTCTCCTTAAAAAGTCCGTGATGAAAAAGGTATGCGTCGTTTTTTAAATCGCCCAGCGCAAACCATGCGCGGGCAAGCCTGGCCATGCGTCGTCGTTGGCGGGTGTGGTTTCTTCGTCTGGGTGTTGCAGCACGCGGTCCAAGATGCGTTTTTCCAAAGCGGCAAAGCGTGCATCGCCACGTGAGCGAGGGCGTGGCAAATCAATGCGTTCGTCCAAGGCCACTGTGCCGTCTTCAATCAAGATGACGCGATCGGCCAAGGCCACGGCCTCTTGCACATCGTGGGTCACGAGCAGCCCGGTAAAACCGTTGTCGCACCAGAGTTGTTCAATGAGGGCATGCATCTCAATGCGGGTCAGCGCATCCAAAGCGCCCAAAGGTTCGTCTAGCAACAGCAAGCGTGGGTTGTGTACCAAGGCACGGGCCAAAGCCACGCGTTGGCGCTGGCCTCCCGAAAGCTTGGCTGGCCATTCATTCAAACGGTCACCCAAACCTACTTGATTCAACACCTTCACAGCATCCTCATGGTGTGATTCGGGCAAGCCCAAAGCCACGTTGTCGGCCACACGTTGCCAAGGCAGCAAGCGTGCTTCTTGAAACATGATGCGTGTGTCAGTGCGCAAGCCCGTCACGTCTTGACCGTTGATTTGCAGCTTGCCCTGTGTGGGCGCTTCAAGGCCCGCCACCAGACGCAGCAGCGTACTTTTGCCACAACCACTGCGACCGACGATGGCCACAAACTCGCCCGGCTCAATGGTGAGAACGGTGTTGTGCAGCACTTGGCGTTGGCCATAGGCTTTGCCCACGTTTTGAATGTCAAGGCGAACCCCGCCCGAAAAAGCACCTGCGGGTGTGGTGGACGTTGTGTGTGTCATGTCTGTCTTTCCATCATTGGTAGCCTGGGTGCCAGCGCAACCAATAGCGCTCTAAGCCCTTGGCAAACACATCGGCCAATTTGCCAAGAATGGCGTAGAGCAAGATGCCCACCAGCACCACATCGGTTTGTAAAAACTCACGCGCATTCATGGTGAGGTAGCCAATGCCCGCTTGCGCGGAAATGGTTTCGGCCACGATGAGAATGACCCACATCAGCCCCAGCGAAAAACGCAAACCCACCAAGATCGAAGACAAAGCACCGGGCAAGATGATTTGGCGATACAAGCCCCATTGCGACAGGCCATAGGTGCGGCCCATTTCAATCAAGCCCACATCGACATTGCGAATGCCATGAAAGGTGTTGATGTAAATCGGAAAGAACACAGCGACCGAAATCAAAAACAACTTGGCGGTTTCATCAATGCCAAACCAGAGGATGACTAAGGGAATCAAAGCCAAGGCGGGAATGTTGCGCACCATTTGAATGGTGGAGTCGAGCAAGGTTTCAGCCCAGCGGATGGAGCCGGTGAGCAGCCCTAAGCCCAAGCCCAAACCGCCACCCACGGCCAAGCCGAGCAATGCGCGGCCTGCGCTGATTTGCACGTGCTTCCACAGCTCACCCGTTTCGGCCAAAGCCCATGCGGCATCGACCACTGAAAGGGGTGCAGGCAACACGCGCACCGAGATCCACCCCTGCACGGATGAGATTTGCCACACGCTCACCAAGAGCAGCGGCACCAGCCAAGGCAAAAGGCGCTGAAACACTGCGTGTGCCAAGCTGCGCAGCTTGTCACATGGAAACCAAGCCTCTTGCGCGTCTTGGTACCAAGTGGCTTGCAACACACCCGACTCCATCGCAGTCAATGCAGCCAGTTGTTGATCAGAGGTTCGTGACATACGCACTCACTCAGCTTTGCGACACACGTTTTTCAACGGGCACCAAGTTGTTGGCCATGACTTCGCCAAAGGGGCTGACCAAGTTCACATTGGCGGCGGTGGTTTGAGGTGTTACACCAATGTGTGGAAACACCAACTCGGCGAAGCGGTAGGTCTCTTCCAAGTGCGGGTAACCCGATAGCACAAAGGTGTCTGCGCCAATCTCTTGATACTCTTTGAGGCGCTTGGCAATGGTTTGGCCATCGCCCACCAAGGCCGTGCCTGCACCACCGCGCACCAAGCCCACACCGGCCCACAAGTTGGGGCTGATCTCTAGCTTGTTGCGGTTGCCACCATGCAGCTCGCGCATGCGGCGTTGGCCTTCAGAGTCCATGCTGGCCAAGCCTGCTTGTGCTTTGGCAATGGTTTCATCATCTAAGTGTTTGATGAGGTCGTCTGCTGCGGCCCATGCTGCCTCGTTGGTTTCGCGTGGGATGACGTGCAAGCGCACACCAAACTTGACTTTGCGCCCAAGCTTGGTAGCGCGTTGGCGAATGTCGTCAAATTTCTTAGCCACTTCTTCGGGTGGCTCGCCCCAGGTGAGGTAGAGCTCGACCTTCTCGGCAGCCAAGTCGTGCGCTGCATCTGACGAGCCACCAAAGTACAGCGGTGGGTAGGGACGTTGCACGGGTGGGAACAACTGACGTGCGCCTTTGACCTTGACGTGTTTGCCGTCAAAGTCCACCGTCTCGCCTGAGAGCACACGGGTATACACATCCAAAAATTCACGGGCGTGTTCATAGCGTTCGTCGTGGCTCAAGAAAGTGCCATCCGCTTCTAAGTCGCTGCTGTCGCCACCTGCCACGATGTTGACCAACAAGCGGCCTTCGCTCAAACGGTCAAACGTGGCGGTTTGGCGTGCGGCTACGGTGGGCGACATGATGCTAGGGCGCAAGGCCACCAAGAACTTCAAGCGTTGTGTGACGGAAATCAAACTCGCGGCGGCAATCCACGGGTCTTCGCAAGAGCGCCCCGTGGGCAACAACACGCCGCCGTAGCCGAGCTTGTCTGCCGCTTGTGCGATTTGCTTCATGTAGGCGTGGTCCACAGCGCGCGCGCCTTGTGAGGTGCCGAGGTAACGGCCATCGCCGTGGAGAGGAATAAACCAAAAAATATTCATGAGGTGTTCTCTTTGCTGAAGGTGAATGAATTAACGAGCGAAGCGCCAAACGATGTCGGACACGCGCACGTGTTTGGGAATGAGAGCCAAACGCGCAAACGCATCAGCCACTTGCTGCTGACTGGCAGCGGCCTCTGCATTGAGCAAACCAACGGGCGAGCGGGGGCGGCGCTTCAAAAAAAGGCTGACCACCCCAGCATCCAAACCACTGAAGTTGGCAATCAGCTTGATGGCTTCGGGGCGGTGCTCTTGCACAAAGCGGTCGGCGCGTGTGAGTTCTTCAAACAGCGCAAGCAAAACGTCTGGGTATTGGTTGGCCAATGCGGTGGACGACAAATAAAACGAGTTATTGCCAGACAAGCCCACGCCCGTGGTGATGACGCGTGTGGGCAAGGCCAATTCAGTGGCGGCATAGAACGGGTCCCAAATCGCCCACGCATCCACGCTCTTGCGTTCAAACGCGGCACGCGCATCGGCGGGTGTGAGGTAGATGGGCTGGATGTCAGTCCACTGCAAGCCCGCCTTCTCGACGGCACGCACCAACAGGTAATGCGCGCTAGAGCCTTTTTGCAAAGCGATTTTTTTGCCTTTCAAGTCAGGCAAGGTTTTGATGGGCGAGTCTTGCAACACCAAAACAGCCGAGCTCTCGGGCTTGGCAGGCTCGGCACCGACGTAGTACAAGTCTTTGCCTGCGGCTTGAGCGAACACAGGCGGTGCGTCACCCGTCAGGCCAAACTCCAAAGCACCGACCGACAAAGCCTCTAGCAACTGGGGGCCTGCGGGAAATTCAATCCACGACACCTTGGTGGTGGGGAAGCGTTTTTCCAGCACGCCTTGCTGCTTCAAGACCACTAAGTTCACGGCTGATTTTTGGTAGCCAATGCGCAGCTGCTCCAGTGGCTTAGCGCTTGCTGAGGCTGTGGCTTTGGTTTGTGCAAAAGCACTTGGCGTCGTGAATGGCGCGGTCAACCCCCACGCCCCCGCTGACAAGGCCAACATGCGCAACAGTTCACGACGGTTGTTGGCTTGTGTCAAAGCTTTGGGCTCTCGTTTGAACAGTTCATGCGTCATGACAACTCCTTAGGCTTTGTGCTTAGCTCAAGTTCACGGGTGCAGCGTGCAAGAGGTTGAGCTTCTTTGGAATCAGCTTGAGTTCAAAGAAGGTGTCTGCAATGCTTTGCTGCTCTTCCAAAATGCTTTGCGTCACAGGGGCTGTGCCATATGCAGCGCGTGCCACAAAGGTTTCTGTGATGCTCTTGTCTAACCCCAACACGTGCGACAGCTCCACGGCTGCGGCTGGTTTGTTCTTGGAAATCCATGTGTCAATGCTGTTGACTTCTTCAATGGCGATCTTCAACACATCGGTGTTATGTGTGGCGAATTCACGTGAAGTGAAGTAGTAGCCACGGTTTTTGGCAATACCTGTTGCATCGACCAGCAGCTGCGCATCGAGTGTTTTTTGTGCAGAAGCCAAGAACGGGTCCCAGATGATCCATGCGTCTACCGCACCTTTTTCAAACGCAGCGCGTGCGTCAGGAGGCGGCAGGTGAACCGACTGCACATCGCTGTAGTTGAGGCCGTTTTTCTCTAGCAGTTTCACCAAGAAGTACTGCACGTTGGAGCCTTTGTTGTAGGCCACACGTTTGCCTTTGAGATCGGCCACGGTTTTGATGGGCGAGCCCTTGGGCACGATGATGGCTTCCAAGCGGGGGCGCGGCACGGTGGCACCTGCGTACACCAGCGGTGCGCCCGCAGCTTGGGCAAAGATGGGGGGCGCTTCGCCCACATCACCAAAGTCAATCGCGCCCACATTCAAGGCTTCCAGCTGCACAGGGCCTGCGTTGAATTCGGTCCATGTGACGTTCACACCCAGAGGGGCCAAGCGTTTCTCCAAACTGCCACGCGCTTTGAGGATCGAGAGCCAACCTTTTTGATGGCCAATGCGCAAGGTGCGTGTGGCTTTTTGTGCGAAGGCGGGAAAGCTTGCGCCGACAGTGCCAATCGCAGTGGATGCAGCGGCAGCAGTGGCTAAGAAACGGCGACGAGAAATATCAGAGGCGAATGTCATACAAGGTCCTATTCAATGCAATGAGCGGTCAAGGTTCAGATGTGAATGGCCAAGGCTTCGCCCAGACCGCGTTCACAGCGGTTTCGAAAAAAAACTGAGGAGAGTTAGAGAGACGTTTGCATCAAGCCAGCGCTTGAGGTCAACACGGGGGTGTGGTTAGACACTACATCGCACTTGCGAGAAGTTCACATTCGAGAAGCGTCCCGCGTTGGTGAGCGTGGGGGCGATGTGTTCGGTGATCAAGGTGTTCACCGCTTCATCCAAACGGTCCCCAATGTCTTGCGTGACGTGGTAGCCGCCTTCGGGATTGACCACCACTTGTGCATCCGTGGCGTAGATGCCGGGCAAGATGTTCTTCGCACCCAGCGACTGCAGCACAGGCCGCAGTGCGTAGTCCAAAGCCAGCATGTGGTGTGGGCTGCCACCCGTGGCCAAGGGCAATACGGTTTTGCCTTTGAGTGCGGTTTGCGGCAGCAAATCCAAAAACACTTTCAACACACCGCTGTAAGCCGCTTTGTAAACCGGTGTGGCGACCACCACGATGTCAGCCGCAGCCACTTGGGCGGTGGCGCGAATCACCGCGGGGTTGCCAAAGTCTGCCAGCAGCAGCGCTTGGGGAGGCAAGTCACGCACACGCAGGGTCTGAACTTGCGCGCCACGAAACACCAAGCGCTGTCCCGCTGCACTGAGCAACGCGGCGGTGCGCGAACGCTCAGAGGGGCTGCCAGCAATCAAGAGAACAGACATGACTGGTTACTTCTTCAAATAGATTTGGTCGAAACTCGCACCGTCAGCAAAGTGATCTTTGGTGGCTTTGGTCCAGCCGCCAAACGACTTGTCGATGGTCACCAAGTTCAGCTTAGGAAACTGCTTGGCGTATTTCGCTTGGGCTTTGGGCGATGTGGGGCGGTAGAAGTTTTTGCCTGCAATGTCTTGGCCTTCGTCGCTGTAGAGGTATTCCAAATACGCTTGCGACACGGCACGTGTGCCCTTCTTGTCCACGTTTTTGTCGACCACGGTCACCGCAGGTTCCGCGAGGATAGAGATGGAAGGCACGATCACATCAAACTTGGCACCGAATTCTTTTTCGAGCAAGTAGGCTTCGTTTTCCCAAGCGATCAATACATCACCTTGGTTACGCTGTGCAAACGTGATGGTCGAGCCACGCGCACCGGTGTCGAGCACGGGCACGTTCTCGTAGAGTTTTTTCACAAAGTCTTTGGCTTTGCTCTCATCACCTTTGGGGCTACCGTATTTGCGTTTGGCGAATTCCCAAGCTGCCAAGTAGTTCCAACGTGCGCCACCGGATGTTTTGGGGTTGGGTGTGATGACACTGATACCGGGCTTAACCAAGTCGTCCCAGTCTTTGATGCCTTTGGGGTTGCCTTCGCGCACCACCAAGATGATGGTGGAGGTGTAGGGTGAGCTGTTGTGTGGCAAACGCTTTTGCCAATCTTTAGGAATAAGCGCGCCATGTTCGTGCAACGCATCGGTGTCGCCACCCAAAGCCAAGGTGGCCACATCGGCATCCAAGCCATCGATGATGGAGCGGGCTTTTTTGCCAGAGCCACCGTGCGATTGCTTGATGGTCACGTCTTGGCCTGTCTTGCCTTTCCAATATTTGGCAAAGGCTTGGTTGAACTCGACATACAACTCACGGGTGGGGTCATACGACACATTGAGCAGGGTCACGGGCGCAGGCTGTGCGGCTGCAAAACCTGTCACGGCCAACAAAGCGCTGGCTGCGAGTGTCTTAAGAAAGTCTTTACGTTGAATCATTTGGTTCCCTTTTAAATCCAGCAATATTTGCAATGGATGGATTCTTAGCGCAGACGCACTAAAAGGGAACGACAGAGTTTTTGGTTGTTAATAACCAAAACATCTAAGGCTAATTAAATAGACCCGACGGTGGCCTCATCACTTCGGCTGTCGCCATGGTTGTCTTTCCATTGAATGGCCACCTTGTCACCCGCCTTGGTGCCTTTCAAGGTGAACTGCCAAAACGGGTTTTTGGACACGGCGGTTCCCCACTCTGCGGTCATCACCGATTTGCCATTGAGCAAGACCGTGACGTCTTGGATGTGCCAAGCTGGAATGAGTTTTCCACCGCCATCTTTGCGCTGGCCAGATTCCATTTCATGGTTCATCAATACGCGCACAGTGGCATTGCTGCCAGCGGGAACGATACGAATACGAGAGGCTTCAGACATGGGGTGTGTTCCTCTCGTTATTCGCCACAGCCACCGAGGGTGACCTTGATGTCGCGCTTCGCGAAATAGGCTTTGCCGTCTTGCGTCAGCGCTACAGCGTACACATCGGACGATTGGTTCATCTTGATACGCAACGAAAACTGGCTGTCCACGGCGGGGCTGATCTGAAAATTAGCCACCAAGGCGGAAGGATTTTTTTCGACCAACAACAGCATGCGTTTGACATTGGGCAAGGTGGTACCAAAAGCCAGCATGACACTGGCGCCGTTGTCCGCAATCTCTGGCCCTGTGATCGACACATCGGCGCTCGCCACGGGCGCGGATGCACCCAAAGCTTTGATCGCCGCGGCGACAGACTTGGCTTCGAATGCTGCTTTCTCATAGGCCATGGCTTTGAACGGCAACAAGCCAGCTGCACCCAGCAAGCTGGCCACAGCCCAACTGCTTTGAAGGGTTTGACGTCGGTTCAACATGGGATTTCTCTCGAAAAAAGTGCATTTTGCCTGAGCAAGTCCGCTTAGACTCAGGCACAAATTTTTGTTCATTGATTGACGAGCTGGAGTTCACCATGACACAACGCTTTTCTGTGCGACACCGCTGGGCCTTGGCTGCCGCCGTGTCTGCCTGCTTCTTTTCTAACGCACAGGCGCAATCATCTGCCGACACTTTGTACCAACGCGTCACAGCAGCCACATGCGCCAACTGCCACGGCACTGAAGGCCGCACCACCGAAGGCTCGGCCATTCCTGCATTGGCTGGCATGCCCAAGGAATACATGGTCTTGCAAATGAAAGCTTTCAAAGAAGGCACACGCCCTGCCACGGTGATGCATCAAATCACCAAAGGTCTGACCGATGCACAAGTCGACAGCGTCGCCTCGTATTACGCCAGCCTCAAACGCTGAAAGGACACATCATGAAACGCCGTAGTTTTGTACAAGCCTCATTGGCAGTTGGTTCGTTGGGCGCTTTAGTAGGTTGCGCATCCACAGGTCGTATCCCTGAAAAAGCACGCGTGGTCGTGGTGGGTGGTGGTTATGGTGGCGCAACTGCTGCCAAATACATTCGCATGCTGTCGAACTACAAGATCGATGTGACACTGATTGAACCTAATTCAGCCTTTGTGTCTTGCCCGATTTCTAACTTGGTCATTGGCGGCAGCAAGACCCTGGCCGACATCACCACGCCGTATGACAAGCTATCAGGCAACCACGGCGTGAATGTGGTGCGCGACTATGTGGCCAGCCTAGATGCAGCTAAGAAAACAGTCACCTTAGCCAGCGGCCCCAGCATTCGCTACGACAAGCTGGTGCTCTCGCCCGGCATTGACTTGATGCTCACCAGCGTCGAAGGTTTGCAAGCAGCCAATGCATCCGGCCAAATCTTGCATGCATGGAAAGCAGGCCCAGAGACTTTGGCCTTGCGCAAGCAGCTCGAAGCCATGGACGATGGCGGCGTGTTTGCCATCACCATCCCCGAGGCGCCCTACCGCTGCCCGCCCGGCCCGTACGAACGTGCGAGCCAAGTAGCGCACTACTTCAAACAACACAAGCCCAAGTCAAAAGTGTTGATCTTGGATGCCAACCCAGACGTCACCTCCAAAGGCCCGTTGTTTAAAAAGTTCTGGGCTGACAACTACAAAGGCATCTTGGAATACCGAGGCCAACATAAAACCGTGGCGGTGGATGTCAAAACCAACACACTCAAGTTTGAAGTGCAAGGCGATGTGAAAGCCGATGTGCTCAATGTGTTGCCCACCATGCGAGCAGGCACGATTGCCGTGCAAAGTGGTTTGGCCAATGCCAACGCACGCTGGTGCGGTGTGAACTACCAAACCTTTGAATCCACGCAAGCCAAAGACGTGCACGTGATTGGTGACTCAATTTTGTTGGCACCCGGCATGCCCAAGTCGGGGCATATGGCCAACTCACAAGGCAAGGTCACAGCGGCCGCCATCGTGGCGCAACTGTCTGACTTGCCAGTGAACCCAGACCCGTTGCTCACCAACACGTGCTACAGCTTTGTGAGCGACAAGCTGGTGGTACATGTGGCCTCGGTTCACCAATACAACGCGCAAGAGAAGACCTATAAAACAGTCGCAGGCTCTGGCGGTGTCTCTACCGCACCCAATGAGCTCGAAGGCATCTACGCTTGGAACTGGGCGCAAAACATTTGGGCTGATACCTTGGGCTGATTGGTTCCGCCAAAGCAAAGGGCCGCAAAATTTGCGGCCCTTTTTTGAATCTCACTTCGACGTGTTCAGTGCTTCAAATTGCCATCCTTTGCAATCTGTGTGCAAACAGCGCGGCATAAAGTCACCACGCGTTGATTGATGATGCGGTAGTAAATTTGCACGCCTTCGCGACGACGACCCAAAATATGGGCCTTGAACAAGGTGTTCAAGTGCTGTGACATATTGGGCTGTGTGGTGTCAATCTCTTCCAACAACTGACCGACGTTTTTTTCTTCGTCAGACAAGCAGTTGATGATTTTTAAACGCATGGGTGCCGACATGACACGGAAAGTTTCAGCTGCTAACTCAAACATCGCGTCTAAATTTTCAGCTTGAGACGCCGCTTTCTTCATCACCTTGGTCGCAGGCTTTTTAGTTGCCACAGGTTGGGTTGACGCTTTGGCTTTGGCTTTCGCAGATTTTTTGGTTGTTTGAGTTGCCATGGTTCGCAGACGATATCACTGACACATGTGTGCGACGGTGGCTTGCAGATCTTGCGCCCATTCGCGACGGTTGCGGCCATCGGCGTGTTGTTTGTCGCCATAGCGCACTTGCGCCAGCAGTGGCGGCGCACACAGCGTGCGCCAGAGCGAGCTGATCAAAGTGTCGTCATCCCGGTAACAGGGCGCTAGGCTGATGTCTTGGGTTTGCGCATCGATGAACTGCAAGGCAATGGGCTGAATGGGCGCGTCCGCTGCAATGGCGGCTTGCAACAAATTGGCATGGAACGGCAGCAGCGTGATGCCATCGCCCGTGACCCCTTCCGGGAAGACTGCCAGCACTTGGCCTTGCTGCAAAGCCGATGCCATTTGATGCACCACGCGCATGGCGTCATTGCGCGAGCCTCGCTCGATGTAGAGCGAGCCCCCCCCCGTGGTGAGCACACCCACCAAAGGCCAGCTGCGAATTTCTGACTTAGCCACAAAGCGGCAATGGCAAGCGGCATGCATCACCAAGATATCGAGCCACGAAATATGGTTGGCCGCCATCAACACTGGCCCTTGTGCAGGATGGCCTTTGACGCGTACCTCAATGCCAATGATGGCCAACATGCCGCGTGCCCACACCTCCACCGCACGGGCTTGTTGCGCGTCATTGAGTTTGGGGAACACCGTGCGCACATGCCAGTAGCCACGCAACACCCACGCGATGACGCGTGCAAACTTGGCGATGGCGCGCAAGCTGCGCATCAAGCCGCTTGGTAGGCCACGCGGCCTGCCACCAGGGTGGCCTTGACGCGCGCAGGCAAAGACATGCCTGTCATGTCAAACGCAAACGGCGTGTGCTTGCCTTGGCTGTGAAGTGCGTCGGGTGTGACATGCCACTCGGCCGCTGGGTCAAACACCACGATGTCCGCGACACCGCCTACATGCAACTGGCCCATGCTCTCGCTTTGACCTTCGATCTTGCCCAGCACTTTGGCGGGTTGCGAGGTCAGCACTTCCAAAGCACGCAGCAAGCCCACCTTGCTGTCGTTGGCCCACTTGAGCGAGAGGCTGAGCAACAGCTCTATGCCCGTGGCACCCGACTCAGCTTCGGCAAATGGCAAGGCCTTGCCATCGTTGTCGATGGGCGTGTGGTCTGACACCAAAGCGTCCAGCGTTCCGTCGGCCAATGCGGCGCGCAAAGCATCGCGGTCACGTTGTTGGCGCAGCACAGGCGTGACACGCGCACGACTGTCAAAGTAGCCAATGTCGTGGTCACTCAGGTGCAGTGAATTGATGCTCACGTCAGCCGTGAGGTCTAAGCCTTCTTGCTTCGCGGCACGCACCAACGCAACGCCTTCGGCGCTGGAGATGCGGCACAAGTGCACGCGTGCCTTGGTGCTGCGCATGAGGGCGAAGATGGTGTGCAAGGCAATGGTCTCGGCCGCCACAGGCACGCCGCTCAAACCCAAACGGGTGGCGAGTGGGCCGCTGGCCGCCACGCCTTTGCCCAAATGCATGTCTTGCGGACGCAACCACACCGTGTAGCC
>CANCCJ010000030.1 GCA_947374535.1 Comamonadaceae bacterium
ATGGCGGTGATCCGGGTGTTGCTTTTCTTGAGGAGTTTTGGCTCGATTTGTGCCTTCTTCAACGCGTCGTCCACGCGCAGGCCGCGTTGGGCGTAAGCCGCGGCGATCGCTTGAATAAAAGCAATCGGTGTCTCGGCGCGGCCTTGTGCAGCGGGGGCTTCCGGTGTGGGGCTAGGGCTAACCATAAGAGGCTTCATTGTGGCAGGATTTGCAACCCATTTGACGCATCGCGTGGGACCAAACGGCCTAAGCTAGGCGGTCACGCCGTTCAAGGAAAACACGATGACTGTTTTGCATTCGCAGCTCAACCCACGCGCTGCCGATTTCACTGCCCACGCTGCCGCCATGCGCACCGTGGTGGATGACCTCAAAGCCCATCTTGAAAAAATTGCCGTGGGTGGCGGTGAAGCTGCACGTGCCAAACACACCGCACGCGGCAAGCTCTTGCCCCGCGATCGCGTGCAAATGTTGCTCGACCCCGGCACGCCGTTTTTAGAAGTGGCACCACTGGCTGCGCTCAACATGTACAACAACGACGCACCGTGCGCGGGCCTGATTGTTGGCATTGGCCGAGTCAGCGGTGTCGACTGCATGATCGTGTGCAACGACGCCACCGTGAAGGGCGGCACCTACTATCCGCTCACGGTGAAGAAGCATTTGCGTGCGCAAGAAATTGCGCAGCAAAACAACTTGCCTTGCATCTACTTGGTGGACTCGGGCGGTGCCAACTTGCCCAACCAAGACGAGGTGTTTCCCGACCGCGACCACTTTGGCCGCATCTTTTTTAACCAAGCGAACATGAGTGCCCAAGGCTTGGCACAAATCGCGGTGGTGATGGGTAGCTGCACCGCAGGCGGCGCGTATGTGCCTGCCATGAGCGACGAAACCATCATCGTTAAAAACCAAGGCACCATCTTCTTGGGCGGCCCGCCCTTGGTGAAAGCGGCCACGGGCGAAGTGGTGACGGCAGAAGATCTTGGTGGTGGTGATGTCCACACGCGGCTCTCAGGCGTGGCCGACCACTTGGCGCAAAACGATTTGCATGCGCTAGCGCTGGCGCGTCAATGTGTGAAAAGCCTCAACGCACAAAAGCAGCCCAACATGGCTACCCAAACCCCAGTGGCTCCCAAGTACGACGCGCAAGAGTTGTATGGCGTCATTCCCACCGACACACGCAAGCCGTTTGATGTGCGCGAGATCATTGCGCGAATCGTGGATGCGTCAGAGTTTGACGAATTCAAAGCCCGCTTCGGCACCACGCTGGTGTGCGGCTTTGCGCGCATCGAAGGCATGCCCGTTGGGCTAATTGCCAACAACGGCATCTTGTTCAGCGAGTCTGCCTTGAAAGGCGCGCACTTCATTGAGCTGTGCTGTCAACGCAAAATTCCGCTGGTGTTTTTACAAAACATCACGGGCTTCATGGTGGGCCGCAAGTACGAAAACGAAGGCATTGCACGCAACGGCGCAAAGATGGTCACGGCTGTGGCCACCGCCGCAGTGCCTAAATTCACTGTCATCATTGGTGGCAGTTTTGGGGCGGGTAACTACGGCATGTGTGGTCGAGCGTTCAGCCCACGCTTTTTATGGATGTGGCCGAATGCGCGCATCTCGGTCATGGGCGGCGAGCAAGCGGCCAGCGTGTTGGCCACCGTCAAGCGCGATGGCATCGAAGCCAAAGGCGGGCAGTGGAGTGCGGAAGAAGAGCAAGCGTTCAAAGACCCGATTCGCCAACAGTACGAACACCAAGGCCATCCGTATTTCGCCACCGCACGCCTGTGGGACGACGGCGTGATTGACCCCGCTGACACGCGCCGCGTATTGGCTTTGGGTTTGAGCGCGTCGTTGAATGCGCCTATTCCTGAGACCAAGTTTGGTTTGTTCCGGATGTGATGGGGCGCTGAGATGACCACACCTTCAAAACCCGCACTCACCATCACCAACCAAGGTGCGATTCGTACCCTCACCCTCAGCCGTCCCGACGTGCGCAATGCCTTCAACGACGAAGTGATTGCCGAGTTGAAAACGGCGTTTACAGAAGCAGGCCAAGCCGCCGAAGTGCGCTGCGTGGTGTTGGCTGCAGAAGGTCCTGCATTTTGTGCCGGCGCAGACCTGAATTGGATGCGCCGCATGGCCGACTACACACGCGACGAAAACTTGGCCGATGCTGGCGAACTCGCTGCCATGCTGCGTGCGATTTACGCATGTCCCAAACCCACCCTCGCCCGCGTGCAAGGTGATGTGTTTGCTGGCGGCGTTGGCTTGGTTGCCGCATGCGACATCGCGGTGAGTGTGGACACTGCCACCTACTGCTTGAGCGAGGTGAAGCTGGGTCTTATCCCCGCCACCATCAGCCCCTATGTGATACGCGCGATGGGCGCACGCGCGTCGCACCGCTACTTTTTAACGGCGGAGCGTTTCAGTGCCGCAGAGGCACATCGCATTGGCTTGGTCCACGAGGTCGTGGCAGCTGACGCGCTAGATGCGAAGGTGGCAGAGCTGACGCAAACGTTGGTCAGTGCCAGCCCCAACGCCGTGCGTGCGTGCAAACGTTTGGTGCAAGAGGTAGCCGAGCGCGAGATAGACGACGCCTTGGTGGCAGACACCATGGCGGGTATTGCTGACATTCGTTCGAGTAACGAAGGCAAAGAAGGCGTGCAGTCGTTCTTGCAAAAACGCAAACCCAATTGGTTGCTTTGACCCGCCCCGACGCCTTGCCTTGAACTCAGAAAGACAACCCCTTATGTTTCAAAAAATCCTCATCGCCAACCGTGGCGAAATCGCCTGCCGAGTCGCCGCGACAGCAAAGCGCATGGGCATCAAAACGGTGGCTGTGTATTCGGATGCCGACGCCCAGGCCAAGCATGTGCAGGTGTGTGACGAAGCCGTGCACATCGGTGGCAGCGCCCCCAAAGACAGCTACTTGCGCTGGGAGCGCATCTTGCAAGCGGCCAAAGACACCGGTGCGCAAGCGGTGCACCCAGGCTACGGCTTTTTGAGCGAAAACGAAGATTTCGCCAAAGCGTGTGAGACTGCGGGCCTTGTGTTCATTGGCCCGCCCGCCTCTGCCATATTGGCGATGGGCTTGAAAGCCGAATCGAAGCAGCTGATGGAAAATGCAGGCGTGCCTTTGGTGCCCGGCTACCACGCGGCCGATCAAGACCCCGCTTTGCTGCAGCGCGAAGCCGACCGCATTGGCTACCCCGCGCTCATCAAAGCCAGCGCGGGTGGCGGCGGCAAAGGCATGCGCGTGGTCAACAGCAGCGGTGAATTTGCCGATGCATTGGCCAGTTGCAAACGCGAAGCCATCAACAGCTTTGGGGACGATGCGGTGTTGATCGAGAAATACGTGCAACGCCCACGCCACATCGAAATCCAAGTGTTTGGTGACACCCACGGCAACTGCGTGTACTTGTTCGAGCGAGATTGTTCGGTGCAGCGCCGCCACCAAAAAGTGTTGGAAGAAGCGCCCGCCCCTGGCATGACCGAAGCCTTGCGAAAGCAAATGGGTGAGGCCGCAGTGGCTGCTGCCAAGGCCGTGAATTATGTGGGCGCAGGCACGGTGGAATTCATCGTGGAACAAACGGGCTACGACCAACCTGAGTCGATGAAGTTTTTCTTCATGGAGATGAACACCCGCTTGCAGGTGGAGCATCCGGTGACGGAGGCCATCACGGGGCTGGACTTGGTGGAGTGGCAATTGCGCGTCGCCAGTGGTGAGCCGTTGCCTTTGCAGCAAAGCGACTTGCGCATTCACGGTCACGCGATTGAAGCGCGCATTTGCGCAGAAAACCCAGACAACAACTTTTTACCCGCGACGGGCACTTTGCAGGTGTACCGCAAGCCTGCGTGCAGCAGTTTTGAAATTCCGAACATGAGCGACACAGGCGTCGCGGTTCGCATCGATGACGGCGTGCGCGAAGGCGACAGCATCAGCCCGTTTTATGACTCGATGGTGGCCAAGCTCATCGTGCATGGCGATACACGCGCGCAAGCGCTGGCGCGTTTGGACGAAGCGCTGTCGCAAACTCGTATCGTGGGCCTGACGACCAATGTGCAGTTCTTGCGCCACATCATCCGCACCGATTCATTCGCCACAGCCAAGCTCGACACCGCGTTGATTCAACGTGAAGAAAAATCTGTGTTCGCACAAGAGCCTTTGGGTCTCGCGCTCACCGCGGCCTCAGTGGTGGCCAACACCTTGCACCTTGAACAGGCGTTGAAAGGCAACGACCCGTTCAGCAGCCGCGATGGCTGGCGCGCTTATGGCGTGGCCACGCGCAACTTTGGGTTTGTGTTCCATGGCGCGTCCTACACCACCGTGTTGACCTACGCACATGACGGCAGTTTGCAGTTGTGTGTGGCCGATGCGGATGGCGATGTGTCTGGCACCTTGGCCTACCGTGAAGACGGCGATGCGCTGCACATCAGCTTTGCCGGCTACGAAGCCCGTGTTCAGGTGTTTCATGAAACACAAGGCCATGAAGATGTGGCCCATGTGTTTGCACCGCAAGGCGCGACACGCATCACGTTGGTCGATGCCTTGGCCCATGCCGGCGAAGTGCAAGAGAGCGGTGGCCGCTTGACTGCGCCCATGCCAGGTAAAGTGGTGTCGTTTTCGGTTGCCGCAGGTGACAAAGTGAAGGCGGGTCAGCCGCTGGCGGTGATGGAAGCGATGAAAATGGAGCACACCATTGCCGCGCCTGCGGATGGTGAAGTGTTGGAACTGCTCTATGCGCCCGGCGACCAAGTGGCCGAAGGCGAAGAACTCTTGAAATTGAAAGTGTGACCATGGCTATGAATCTGCCTCGTCGTGTCAAGCTGATTGATGTCGGCCCCCGCGACGGCTTGCAAAACGAAAAACAACCTGTGCCTGCTGCAGTCAAGGTCGAGCTGGTGCACCGCCTGCAAGCGGCGGGCTTGAAAGAAATTGAAGTCACCAGTTTTGTGAGCCCGAAGTGGGTGCCGCAAATGGCAGACAACGCCGAGGTGATGGCGGGCATTCACCGTCAAACCGGTGTGCGTTACTCGGTGCTCACGCCCAATTTGCAAGGCTTTGAAGCCGCGCTGAAATCTAAGCCAGACGAGATCGTCGTCTTTGCGGCTGCAAGCGAGGCCTTCAGTCAAAAGAACATCAATTGCTCCATTGCCGAAAGCATTGAGCGTTTTGCGCCTGTGGTGCAAGCCGCACGCGATGCGGGCATTGCTGTGCGCGGCGCGATGAGCTGCACGGTGGGTTGCCCGTATGAAGGCGACATTGCACCCGAACGTGTCGGATACCTCGCAGGCTTGATGAAGGGCATTGGCATCCAGCGTGTGGATGTGGCTGACACCATTGGTGTGGGCACGCCGCGCAAAGTGCAAGCGGCCATGGAGGCCACGCTCAAGCATTACGCGCTCAACGATGTGTCGGGTCATTTTCATGACACCTATGGCCAAGCCTTGGTCAACACCTTGGCGGCTTTGCAGATGGGCGTGTGGAACTTCCAGTCCTCAGTGGCCGGCTTGGGCGGTTGCCCCTATGCCAAAGGCGCGACCGGCAATGTGGCGACCGAAGATGTGGTCTACCTGATGCACGGCATGGGCATTGACACGGGCATTGACCTCGATCTGTTGATTGACGCCGGTGTGTTCATCAGCAGGGCCCTAGGTCGTCAACCCAATTCCCTGGTGGCAAGAGCGGTCTTGAACAAGCGCGCGGCTTGAGTGAGCGACGTTCCCTGAAAATGCATCCTATGTGTGGAAGCGAACTTACCCCCAAACCTCAAGGATTGACGCCTGCCGACTTGCGTTTGCAGGCGCAGGCAGCGCGTGTCTTGAAAAGCGCCGATGAGCCGCCATCGCCCTGCATCTCTGTATGCCGAATGTCAGACGACACCACGTATTGCGAAGGTTGCTGGCGCACACTGGATGAAATTGGTGGATGGGGGCAACGCGCCCCATCTGACAAACGTGCCGTGTGGGCTTTGATTCGAGAGCGCTTGGCCGCGCATGCGGTGGCCGCGTAAGGCTTTGCGCAGGGGCGTTTGACGTCGGTCCTTGCTCTAGGATGTTTGCTATGAAAACCATCACCTGCTACTTCGACTTCATTTCGCCGTATGCCTATCTGGCGTTTGAGGCCCTGCCTCAAAGCTTGATGGGTGTGAGCCATCGCATGGTTTACAAGCCGGTGTTGTTTGCCGCCATGCTTAAACACCACGGCCAACTGGGCCCCGCCGAAATTGCAGGCAAGCGCGAGTGGACGTATCGGCAAGTGTTGTGGCAAGCCAAGCAACTTGGTGTGACGTTGGACATGCCGCAGGCGCATCCGTTCAACCCGCTGGCGCTGTTGCGTTTGGCGGTGGCGTGCAGTGCCGACGGAGAGCCCAACCGCTATGTGTGCGAAACCATCTTCAACCATGTGTGGCAAGGAGGTGCCGCGGCAGATGATGACGCACGCACGCAAGTCTTGGCGCAGCATCTTGTGCCTCAGCGTTTGGTGGATGCACAAGAGGTGAAAGACCAACTCAAAAGCAACACCGAAGAAGCCATCGCGCTTGGCGTGTTTGGCGTGCCCACGTTCTGTGTGGACGACAAGCTCTTCTGGGGTTTAGACGCTTTGCCCATGATGCGTGCCTACCTTGATGGAGATCAATGGTTTGACGCTGCGTGGGACGCTGCCGCAAGCATTCAGCAAGGCGTGAAGCGTTGAATCAAGGCCTTGCTATGACAATGCCTTATGCCCAACGCTTTTAACTTTTCAGCCTCCCCCTTTGACTGCTTAACGCCCGACGAACAGCGCTTGGTGCGCGACAGCGTGGATGTGGCGTATTACCCCGAGGGCGAGGCCATCCTCGATGTCGGCACAGCGCCCACGCACTTGTTTGTGATCATCAAAGGCTTTGTGACCCAGTACGACGGGGACGAAGTGATCACCACCTACGGACCTGACGACACCTTTGACGGGCGCGGTTTGGTGGCAGGAAAAACCAGCAGCAAGTTCGTGGCGCAAGAAGAAGTGGTGGCCTACCAACTGGCACGTCAAACCGTGACCGACTTGATTGCCAGCAACGCCACGTTTGGTGCCTTGTTGTTCTCCGACTTGAGCAACAAGCTCACCGCGTTGTCGCAGCGCCAAAGCCAGCATGAGTTGCAATCACTCACCTTGTCGCGTGTGGACGAGGCCTTTGTTCGCCCCCCACATTTCGTTGAGATGGACACCGATGTGTTGTCGGTCGTCAAGGTGATGCAGGCGCAGCGCACCGCCAGTGTGTTGGTGCGTGACCGTGCGACCACGCCCGAGCGCTTTGGCATCTTCACTGCCAAAACTTTGCAGCGCGCGATTTTGACGGGGATCCCACTCGAGCAGCAACAGGTGGGGCCGCTTTCGAACTTCGAGCTCATCACCATTCAACCGTCGGACCAAGTCGGCGATGCCCTGGCCTTGCTGCAACGTCACCGCGTGCATCGCTTGGTGGTGATGGACGGTGCGCATGTGCTGGGGGTGCTTGAAGCACTCGATTTGTTTAGCTTTTTGTCGAACCACTCGCACCTCATCACTGTGCAAGTGGAAGCGGCGACAGATATTGACGGTTTGGCCCAAGCCGCAGTGCAGATCACCCGCATGGTCATTACCTTGCACCGCAGCGGCACGCGAGTGAGTTTGATTGCGCGTTTGGTGCAAGACTTGAACGCACGCTTGTTTGAGCGCGCCTGGCAGCTCATCGCGCCGCCTGACTTGGTGGCGAACAGCTGCTTGTTTGTGATGGGCAGCGAAGGGCGTGGCGAACAATTGCTCAAGACCGATCAAGACAACGGCCTCATCCTGCGCGATGGCTACACGCCCCCTGACAACTTAGAAGCGATTTGCCAAGAGTTTTCGCAAGCCCTGTCCGCCTTTGGGTACCCCGAGTGCCCGGGCCACATCATGGTGAACAACCCCATGTGGCGTAAGACGGCTTACGATTTTGGCCAAATGGTGCAGCAATGGTTGCTCATGCCCGATGCAGACAGTTTGATGAATTTGGCCATCTTCTTGGATGCCCATGCCGTGTGTGGTGATGCGCATTTGTTGCAGCAAGCCCAGCAAGCCCTGATGCGTTTGGCCACCGACAACGATGCCATGCTGGCGCGTTTTGCCGCCGCCATCGATGCGTTTGGCAACAGCCAAGGTTGGTGGAACCGCTTATTGGGCCTGGATGATCAACAGGGCTTGCACCTCAAGAAAGAGGGCATCTTCCCTCTGGTACACGGTGTGCGAAGTTTGGCGCTGGCCGAGCACTTGCAAGAGACGGGTACCACGGCGCGTATCGATGTTTTGGTGAGCAAGAACATCCTCACACCCGCATTGGGCGCCGACCTCACGCAGAGTCTGCATTTCTTGATGGACATGAAGCTCAAGGCAGGCCTGACGGAGCTGGAAACACAACGCCCCGTCTCTGGTTTGGTGAACGTGGGCAAGCTTTCGACCTTAGACCGTGACTTGCTCAAAGATGCGCTCGGTGTCGTTAAACACTTCAAGGCCTTGTTGCGTAACCGCTTCAAGCTCGACGTTCTCTGATGCGGTCGCTGATTTTTCCTTCTCGTTGGTGGCGTTCGCTCAAGCGCGAGTGGCTCATTTATCACTTGGGCTTGCCCGAATTTCGATTCATGTTCGATGAGCCGCCTCCGAATGAGTGGGTTTCGTTGGATTGTGAAACTACGGGCTTGAACGTCGGGACAGACGAAATTATTTCCATCGGTGCCGTGCGCATCGTGGGCAACACCATCATGACCAGCGAACGCTTGGAGTTGCTGGTTCGGCCTGAGCGCGGCGTGTCTGCGGACAGCGTGCGCATTCACCGGTTGCGTGAGCAGGATGTGGCGCAAGGCCTGCCGATTGACGAAGCGATGAAGCAACTCATGCACTTCATTGGTAGCCGCCCTTTGGTGGGTTACTTTTTAGAGTTTGATGTGGCGATGTTGCACAAGGCCATCTGGCCGATTCTTGGGCAAGGTTTGCCACAGCCTAAGATCGAAGTCTCGGCGTTGTATTACGACTACAAGTTTCGCCAAATGATGCCCTATGAGCAGCAGACCAATCCCGACATCGATCTGCGTTTTGCCACGTTGATGGCTGATCTCAATTTGCCCGTGCTTGAGGCGCATGACGCCTTGAATGACGCCGTCATGGCCGCCATGGCCTTTATCAAGTTGCGTCGCTTACGTGGCGAATAACAGCAAGAAGAAGCGGGTTGGGGTAGGCAGACACGGCTGACATCGCTTCGCGACGAATGGCGCCGCATGTGCCTACCCCAACCCGTTTCATCTTTCTTAAACGTCAACATAAAAAAACCGGACAGCCCGCAAAGGCTGCCCGGTTTTTTCGCAGAGCGCACAAGGCGCTCTAGCGATTGGCAGATCAGTGACCTGAAGCGCCCGAAGCGCCGAAGCCTGTCTCTGAACGCACTTGCTGTGCAGCAAAAGCAGCACGCTCGTTGGTGGCGTCTTGGCTGCGGTCAAGCATCGAGAACAACCAGATGCCCACGAAACCGATGGTCATCGAGAACAAAGCAGGTGAAGCGTATGGGAACCAAGCTGAACCTTTGGGGTTGCCCAGTGTGGCTTCCCACACAGAAGGCGACACCACAGTCAAGGCGACTGAAGAGATCAAGCCCAAGAAGCCACCAATCACGGCGCCCTTGGTGGTGCAGTCTTTCCAAAGCACAGACATGAACAACACGGGGAAGTTAGCCGACGCAGCAATCGCGAAAGCCAAGGCCACCATGAAGGCAATGTTTTGCTTTTCAAACGCAATACCCAACACCACAGCAATGATGCCGAGTGCGATGGTCGTGATGCGAGAGACACGCAATTCAGCAGCGCTGTCGGCATTGCCCTTCTTGAACACCGTGGCGTACAAGTCGTGTGACACAGCGGATGCGCCAGACAAGGTCAAGCCAGCCACCACAGCCAAGATGGTGGCGAAAGCCACAGCAGAGATAAAGCCGTAGAACACGTCGCCGCCCACGGTCTTCGCGACCAGCACAGCAGCCATGTTGGCTGTACCTGCGCCACCTTTGATAACGCCTTTGGCTACATCAGCCATTTCGGGGTTGGTCAAGACCAAAGTGATCGCCCCAAAACCGATGATGAAGATCAACACGTAGAAGTAGCCAATCCAAGTGGTAGCCCACAACACAGATTTACGTGCTTCTTTGGCATCAGGCACCGTGAAGAAGCGCATCAAGATGTGTGGCAAGCCCGCTGTGCCGAACATCAAAGCCATACCGAAAGAGATGGCAGAGATTGGGTCCTTGATGAAGCCGCCTGGGCCCATGATGGACAAACCAGCTTTGTCTGGATCGATCGCGGTTGCCGTGGCCAATGCGGCGGAGGCAGCCGCTTGTGCTTCAGGTGTCGTGGCCAATGCGGCAGAGGCAGCGGCAGCAGCCATGGCCGCTTCTTTTGCGTTAGCGGCGATCATGGCTTTCACGACCACGCCTTTGGCAAACAAAGCTTCGGGGCTGAAACCGAACTGAGCCAAGACCATGACGGCCATGAAGGTCACGCCAGCGAGCAGCATGCACGCCTTGATGATCTGCACCCATGTTGTGGCAGTCATGCCGCCGAACAACACGTACACCATCATCAACGCGCCCACGATGACCACAGCCATCCAGTATTCCAAACCGAATAGCAACTTGATGAGTTGACCCGCGCCAACCATTTGTGCAATCAGATAGAACGCCACCACCACCAACGTGCCAGAGGCAGCGAAGGCACGGATTGGGGCTTGTTTGAAGCGGTAGCCTGCTACGTCAGCAAAGGTGAACTTGCCCAAGTTGCGCAGACGCTCGGCCATCAAGAAGGTGATCACAGGCCAGCCGACCAAAAAGCCGATGGAGTAGATCAAACCGTCATAGCCCGATGCCATCACCGCAGCGGAAATACCGAGGAACGAAGCGGCAGACATGTAGTCGCCTGCAATCGCCAAGCCGTTTTGAAAACCTGTGATGCCACCACCCGCGGTGTAGAAGTCAGCCGCAGATTTGGTTTTAGAAGCCGCCCACTTGGTGATCCAAAGTGTGCCGGCCACGAAGGCTGCGAACATGCCAATGGCTGTCCAGTTGGTCGCCTGCTTGGCCGTTTCGCCCACATCGCCACCGGCTGCCATGGCTGCGCCACAAGCCGCGAAGGCCAGCAGTGCGGTCAAGAGAGTAGAGAACTTTTTCATTTGGTTGCGTCCTTCAAGATTTCTTTGGTCAACGCATCGAATTCGCTGTTAGCACGATTCACGTAGATGCCAGTGATCACGATGGTGAACACGATGACGCCCATGCCTAATGGGATACCGACGGTTGTGACGCCTGCGCCTATCGGTTGAGCGAGGAAAGGTTTGTTAAATGCAATCAATGCGATGTAGCCGTAGTACACGACCAACATCAACACGGCGAGTAGCCAACCGAAACCATTGCGCTTGGCGCGCAATTCTTTGTACTTCGGGTGGTTCTGGATCTTGTCGACCACTGGATCACTCATGGTTATCTCCCTATTTGGGTTATGAAAAAACGCAAGAAGGATGCTTCCTTCATTGACCTAGACATTGTGTGAACGGGGACTGACCAAGTCCTTACGCGGTGACAAAATAAAACCACCTTTTTCAGAGGAGAATGCTTAAAAATTAAACAGATTTTCTCGGTGTAAACCCCTACGTTTTTTGTCGAATAAATCCTTGTTTTGAGGTCCAATTCGCAACGGTATTTCGCATCTAGAAAAAACATCAAAGGGTTTTTACTGGCGCTCGAATTCATTAATTTTATTGATCAATGGTTGGTACTTTTTATGCGTCAGAAATTGGTCAGTTTGTAAACAGATAGTCACCCCTGCAACCGCAGCCCCAGTCGCTGCAATCCAAAGTCTTAGGAGACACAACACAATGGCAACACTAGATGCCGACCGTCCTATGACGGCCGAGGAAAAGAAGGTCATCTTCGCGTCCTCTTTAGGTACCGTTTTTGAGTGGTACGACTTTTATCTATACGGATCGTTGGCAGCCATCATTGCCAAACAGTTTTTCAGCGGTTTGGATGAAGGCTCTGCGTTCATCTTTGCGCTGCTGGCATTTGCCGCAGGCTTCATCGTTCGACCCTTCGGTGCCATTTTCTTTGGCCGCTTGGGGGACATGATCGGGCGCAAATACACCTTCTTGGTGACCATCCTGATCATGGGTTTGTCCACTTTCATCGTGGGCATCTTGCCGAACTACGCCAGCATTGGCGTGGCTGCTCCCGTCATCCTGATCTGCTTGCGTTTGTTGCAAGGTCTGGCTTTGGGCGGTGAGTACGGTGGCGCAGCGACATACGTTGCTGAGCACGCACCGCACGACAAGCGCGGCGCGTACACCTCTTGGATTCAAACCACCGCGACGCTCGGCTTGTTCCTGTCGTTGATGGTGATTTTGGGTACGCGTACCGCCATCGGCGAAGCCGCTTTTGCTGAATGGGGCTGGCGTGTGCCGTTCATCGTGTCGATCGTGTTGTTGGCCGTGTCGGTCTACATTCGTTTGTCGATGAACGAATCCCCTGCTTTCGTGAAAATGAAATCCGAAGGCAAAACATCCAAGGCGCCGCTGACCGAATCATTCGGTCAATGGAAAAACCTGAAGATCGTCATCTTGGCTCTGATCGGTTTGACCGCGGGCCAAGCCGTCGTGTGGTACTCGGGCCAGTTCTACGCGTTGTTCTTCTTGACGCAAGCGTTGAAAGTCGATGGCGCAACGGCCAATATTTTGGTGGCGGTGTCTTTGATGATCGGTACCCCGTTCTTCATCGTCTTCGGGTCGCTGTCTGACAAGATTGGTCGCAAACCCATCATCATGTTGGGTTGCTTGTTGGCTGTGTTGACTTACTTCCCTGTGTTCCAAGCCTTGACCAAAGCTGCGAACCCTGACTTGTACGGAGCGCAACAAAAGAACAAAGTCGTCGTGACGGCAGACGCTGCTGAATGCTCATTCCAGTTCAACCCCACAGGCACGGTGAAGTTCACCAGCTCTTGCGACATTGCCAAACAAGTGTTGGCCGGTGCTTCTGTGAGCTACGAAAACGCAGTTGGTCCTGCAGGCGCAGCCGCTTCTATCAAGATTGGTGAAACTGAAATCGTCAGCTACGACGCCAAAGGTTTGTCTGCTGACGAAGGCAAAACCAAATCGACTGAGTTCAAAAAAGCCGTGGCTGATGCGTTGAAGGAGGCAGGCTATCCCACCAAAGCTGACCCAGCGAAAGTGGACCAAGTCAAAGTCACCATCATCCTCACGTACTTGGTGATTTTGGTGACCATGGTGTATGGCCCTATCGCGGCGATGCTGGTGGAGATGTTTCCCACGCGCATCCGTTACACGTCCATGTCTTTGCCCTATCACATTGGTAACGGCTGGTTTGGTGGTTTGCTACCCACCACGGCCTTCGCCATCGTGGCGCAAACGGGAAATATGTACAACGGCTTGTGGTATCCGATCATCATTGCGGGCATGACATTTGTCATTGGCATGATCTTCGTGAAAGAAACCAAAGACGTTGACATCTATGCGAACGACTGAGCCCGATATCGGAGATTTGATATGTTGAGAATTTTTGTGGGCTTCTTGATCTTTGCGGCGCTGGCGTTGTTCGTCATCATCAAAGGCGGGAGCAGTTTGGATATGAGTGGCGATAAGCGAGCGGATGATGCGATGAGCGCACCCGCAGAAGCCATTTCAAGCGCGCCCTCTGACATGTCTGCGCCGAAGTAATTCCACGCCACTCTCTGCGCCAAAAACGCCACGGCTGGTCCGTGGCGTTTTTCGTTGTGGGAGGCCGATTGAATGCTTATGTTTGGTAATGCCCCGACACAAAGCTGGGGCAGCGTGAATCTCTAGAATATTTGCCACACTCTCAAAGGCCCCGCCATGACAGGCACCATCCGTATTCGTGGCGCACGCCAACACAACCTCAAAAACTTAGACCTCGACATTCGCACCGGCGAGCTGACGGTGGTCACCGGCCCCAGCGGTTCGGGCAAATCGAGTTTGGTGTTTGACACCTTGTACGCAGAAGGACAGCGCCGCTATGTGGAGACCTTCAGCGCCTACGCTCGCCAATTCCTAGACCGCATGGACCGCCCAGCCGTCGACAAGGTCGAGGGTGTGCCGCCTGCGATCGCGATTGACCAGACCAACCCCGTGCGAAGCTCGCGCTCCACCGTGGGCACCATGACCGAGCTGAACGATCACCTGAAGTTGTTGCTTGCGCGTGCGGGCCAGTTGTTTGACCGCCAAACCGCGCAACCCGTGCAGCACGACACGCCGCAATCCATTTATGCCGAGTTGCAGCGCCGCTGCGCTGCGCAGCCGCAAGACCCACGCCTCATCATGACCTTTCCTGTGGAGTTGCCCGCCAACACCACATCGGAAGAAGTCGAGCAGTGGTTGAGCGCCAGTGGCTTCACCCGCGTCCATGCCGAGCGCGAAGTGGCTACGCCCACCGGCCCGCGCAAATTATTGGATGTGGTGGCTGACCGTTTCAAGCTAGGCAATACCGAACAAGCTCGCGTGGTGGAAGCGATTGAGCTGGCCATCAAGCGCGGCGGTGGTCGCCTGAATGTGTATTGGTCGTTGGACGCCGAGGCCACGCCAGAACTTTGGCGGTTTTCTACGGGGCTGCATTGCCCCGACAGCGATCTGCGTTACAGCGACCCGATCCCCTCGATGTTTTCGTTCAACTCGGCCGTGGGTGCGTGCGAAACCTGCCGTGGTTTTGGCCGTGTGATTGGTGTGGATTACGGGCTGGTGATTCCAAACGACAAGCTCACACTGCGTGCGGGGGCGATTAAAACCATTCAAACGCCTGCGTGGGTGGAAACCCAAGAAGACTTGATGCGTCATGCCGAAGCGGAAGGCATTCCGCGCGACATGCCTTGGTACAAGCTGAGCCAAGAGCACAAAGATTGGGTGATTCACGGATCGCCGTTGTGGAAGGGCAAATGGAATCACCAGTGGTACGGCATCAAGCGGTTTTTCGAATATTTGGAGAGCAAGTCGTACAAGATGCACATCCGCGTGTTGCTGTCCAAGTACCGCAGCTACACGCCATGCGGCGTGTGTGCGGGCGCACGTTTGAAGACCGATAGCTTGCTGTGGCGCATGGGCACCAAGGCACATGCAGACGCGGTGCTGCCGCCCGCTAAACGATTCATGCCGCAGGGCGTGCAATGGACGCGCGCGCAACTCGAAGCGATGCCCGGTTTGTGCCTGCATGATTTGATGTTGTTGCCCATCGACAAGCTGCATCAGTTCTTCAACAGCACACAGGTGGATGTGGCGGGTGCAGATGCGCAAGCGCTGCATTTGTTGATGGACGAAATTCGCACGCGCTTGAAATACCTCAGCGACGTGGGCATCGGCTACCTCACCCTTGACCGCCAAAGCCGCACGCTGAGCGGCGGTGAGGTGCAGCGCATCAACCTCACCACTGCGCTGGGTACCTCGTTGGTGAACACCTTGTTTGTGTTGGACGAGCCCAGCATTGGTTTGCACCCACGCGACATGAACCGCATCAACGAAGCCATGCTGCGCTTACGCAATGCAGGCAACACGCTGGTAGTGGTGGAGCACGACCCCGCAGTGATGATGTGTGCTGATCGCATCATCGACATGGGCCCAGGCCCGGGCGTGCGCGGCGGGCAAATTGTGTTTGATGGCACGACCGAAGCCTTGAAGTCGGCCGACACCTTAACCGGCGCGTATTTGGGCGCACGCAAAACCATTGGCTTGGGGCTCAAGCGCTTGGTTACCGACAACACGCCGCGTTTGATTCTTGAAGGCGCACGCGAGCACAATTTGCAAAATTTGAGCATTGAGTTTCCGTTGCAACGCTTGGTGTGCATCACCGGCGTCAGCGGCTCAGGCAAGTCCACGTTGATTCAAGATGTCCTCGCACCGGCCTTGCTGCGCCACTATGGCCGCGCCACTGAAACACCCGGGACACACGACCGTTTGTTGGGCGCCGACTATTTGAGCGACGTTGTGTTTGTCGACCAATCGCCCATTGGCAAAACGGCACGCTCCAACCCCGCCAGCTACGTGGGTGCGTGGGACGCTGTGCGTGAAATATTCGCTGTCGCCCCCATGTCCAAGCAGCGTGGCTACACCGCCTCTAAGTTCAGCTTCAACAGCGGCGATGGCCGTTGCCCCACGTGTGGCGGCTCAGGCTTTGAACACGTTGAAATGCAGTTCTTGAGCGACGTGTATTTGCGCTGCCAAGATTGCAATGGTCAACGCTATCGCCCAGAAATTTTAGAAATTCGCATCGAGCGCGAAATTCGTGGCGTGGCTGTGGGGGTGACGGCGCAGCGACATTCTGAGCGCAGCGAAGAGGAGCAAGACGTTGTCCCCGCAGCCGCGACACGAATCACCCTCAACGTAGCAGATGTGTTGGATCTAACAGTTGGCGAAGCGTTAGAAATTTTTGCGGGCGACCGCGAAGTGGTTCGCACCCTGCAACCCATCGTTGACGTGGGGTTGGACTACGTGAAGCTGGGCCAACCTGTGCCAACTTTGAGCGGTGGTGAAGCCCAACGTTTAAAGCTGGCTGGCTTTTTGGCAGAAGCAGCCAAAGCCAAATCATCGAGCAAACAGTCGCTTGCTAAAAAGGGCGTGCTCTTCATGTTTGACGAGCCCACCACGGGCTTGCACTTTGACGACATTGCCAAACTCATGCGCGCCATGCGCCGCTTGCTGGAAGACGGTAATTCGCTCATCGTGATCGAGCACAACCTCGACGTCATTCGTGCCAGTGATTGGCTGATTGACCTCGGCCCTGAAGGCGGTGATGCTGGTGGTTTGTTGGTCGCTGAAGGTACGCCCGAAGAGGTGCGTTTGCACCCCACATCTCATACAGGCAAAGCCTTGCGTGACTACGCCGAGTCCATGGGCGCGGTGTATGCGGTGGATGCCATCAAAGCGTCTAAAGCGCTGGTGGCCTCCGAGCATTCGGCCGCGTATGCCGCCGCCAGCAAGGGGGCGATTCAAATCATCAACGCCAAAGAACACAACCTCAAAAACTTGAGCGTGGACATTCCGCGCGGCAAGTTCAACGTCATCACGGGCGTGTCGGGCTCGGGCAAGTCCACGCTCGCATTTGACATTTTGTTCAACGAAGGTCAGCGCCGTTATTTGGAAAGCCTCAACGCCTATGCCCGCAGCATCGTGCAACCCGCAGGCCGTCCCGAGGTGGATGCGGTGTACGGCATTCCCCCAACCGTGGCGATTGAGCAGCGTTTGAGCCGTGGTGGCCGCAAGTCCACCGTGGGTACGACCACCGAGGTGTGGCACTTTTTGCGCTTGCTCTACGTCAAGTTGGGTACGCAGCATTGCACGCACGACGGTGCGGCGGTTCAGCCGCAAACGCCAGACCGCATTGCCGCGCAGTTGTTGCGCGAGTTCAAAGGGCAACACATTGGTCTGATGAGTCCGTTGGTGATGAACCGCAAAGGCGTGTACACCGAGCTGGCCGATTGGGCGCGCCCACGTGGTTACACGCACTTGCGCGTCGATGGGCACTTTCTGCCGACCAATGGGTTCCCACGGTTGGACCGTTTCAAAGAGCACACGATTGAGCTGCCTGTTGCGAGCTTGGAGGTTTCCGCCGCCAACGAAGTTGCCTTGCGTGCCGCCTTGAACACGGCGCTAGAGCATGGCAAAGGCGTTGTACATGTGTTGAGTCAACTCGACGGTTTGCGTGAAGCCATGGAGGCCGGCACAGACACCAACAGCATTGGCCGTTTGGATGTGTACTCCACCAAGCGTGCTTGCCCCGTGTGCGACACCTCATACGCCGAGCTGGATCCGCGCTTGTTCTCGTACAACAGCAAACATGGCTGGTGCCCCGATTGCGTCGGAACAGGTGTGGCGTTGAACAAAGACCAACGTCAGGTGCTGGACGACTCGGTACGCGACGACAAAGACAAAGGCCGCGAGCAAACCTTTGCCGAACCTGATGTGGACGACTTGGTCGATGCCGCGTGCCCCACGTGCCAAGGCACACGCCTGAATGCCACCGCACGTGCGGTGAAGTTCGCAGGCGTGGGCATCACCGATATCGCCCGCCTGAGCGTGACTGACATTCGCAAGTGGGTCGAGACGTTGGCAATGACCGGTCGCGATGCCGACATTGCCCGCGACCTGTTGCCAGAAATCAAGAGCCGCTTGGAGTTCCTCGAGCAAGTGGGTTTGAACTACCTCACGCTTGACCGTGGCGCCCCCACCCTCAGCGGCGGCGAGGCGCAACGCATTCGCTTGGCTGCGCAACTGGGCAGTAACTTGCAAGGTGTTTGCTATGTGCTGGACGAGCCCACGATCGGCTTGCATGCGCGCGACAACCAAATTTTGTTGAATGCGCTGCATTTGCTCAGCGAAAAAGGCAATACCTTGGTGGTGGTGGAGCACGACGAGGACACCATTCGTCGTGCCGACCACATCATTGACATTGGCCCTAGCGCGGGCAAGCGCGGTGGGCGTTTGATGGGTGAGGGTTCGGTGAAGGACATCACCGACCAAGCGGATTCGCAAACAGGCCGTTACTTGTTGCACGCCATGCGTCATCCCTTGCAGGCGAGACGTCCCGTTTCTCAAGCTGCTTTGGCCGCTTTTGTGGCTGCTGCCGCGGTTGCTGCGAAGGACGAGGCATTGCCGGGGTCCTCATGCGGCGAGCCAACATCGTCACCCGGCAACGCCTCACCCTCCGCGAAGGTGGGTAAGCGCAAGGCGGCTGCGCCAGTTGCTGCGTTGGTCGAAGCTGATGTGGTTGGTGCGCTTCAGTGGCTGTCGCTTGAAGGAGCTTCGTTGCATAACCTGAACGATGTGAGCGTGGAGGTGCCGCTCAAGCGTTTGGTCGCAGTCACTGGTGTCTCGGGTTCTGGCAAGTCCACGCTCGCGCGCGATGTGTTGCTGCACAACGTGGCGGCTGCGGTGGCGCAGCGCACGACACAAGCGGGCCGCAAATTGGACGAAGACGGCAAACACCCTGTGTGGGCTGGCTGCACGGGATTAGAGGGTTATCAAACGATTGACCGTGTGTTGGAAGTGGACCAAACCCCGATTGGAAAAACACCGCGCAGCTGCCCTGCGACCTACATCGGTTTTTGGGACACGATTCGCAAGCTGTTTGCTGAAACACTCGAAGCCAAAGCACGCGGCTACGGCGCGGGACGTTTCAGCTTCAACACCGGCGAAGGGCGTTGCCACACCTGCGAGGGCCAAGGCCTGCGCACGATTGAGATGAGCTTTTTGCCCGACGTGAAAGTGCCGTGTGAAACCTGCCACGGCGCTCGCTTCAACCCCGAAACTTTGGCCGTGAGCTGGCGCGGCAAAAGCATTGGTGACGTGCTACAAATGGAAGTCGATGAGGCGGTGGAATTTTTCTCCACCATGCCCAACATCGCGCATCCGTTGCAGTTGCTGAAAGACGTGGGCTTGGGCTACCTCACCTTGGGGCAGCCTTCTCCCACCTTGAGTGGCGGCGAAGCGCAACGCATCAAACTGGTGACCGAACTGAGCAAAGTGCGCGACGACGTGACCCGTCGTGGCAACAAAGCCCCGCACACGCTGTATGTGTTGGACGAGCCCACGGTGGGCTTGCACATGGCCGATGTGGACAAGCTCATTCGCGTGCTACACCGCTTGGTAGATGGCGGTCACAGCGTGGTGGTGATTGAACATGACCTCGACGTGATTGCCGAAGCCGACTGGATCATTGACCTTGGGCCTGAGGGCGGCAATGGCGGCGGTTTGATCGTGGCGGCCGATACGCCTGAGGCTGTGGTGGCGCTCGGTACCCACACGGGTGTGGCGTTGAAGCCTGTGCTGGCGCGGGTGTAATGATGCCGACTTTAAAAAATCTGTTGACGCATCGCAGCTTTGTGCGTTTCATGGGCGCTCGATTTTTGGTGGTGACTGCAAACCAAATGTTGATGGTGGCCGTCGCTTGGCATATGTACGACCTGACGGGGAGCGCTTGGGATTTAGGTTTGGTCGGTCTCTTTCAGTTTGTCCCCGCGTTGTTGCTGACGCTGCCCGCTGGGCATGTGGCTGATCGTTTGCATCGCGGTCGCTTGTTTGCGGCGTGTGTGGCGGTTCAGGCCACTGTGTCGATGCTGCTGGTCTGGGCCACGATGGGCGAGTTTGTCAGCCGTGACTTGATTTTGACCCTGTCGGTGGTGTTGGGCGGTACGCGTGCTTTCCAAATGCCCGCGCAACAAGCACTTACACCGATGCTGGTACCTTCCAACTTTTTGCAGCGGGCGATTGCTTTGAGCTCTAGTGCATTGCAAGCGGCCACTATTGGAGGACCTGCGATGGGGGGCTTGCTTTATGCGCAGGGTGCGTTGACGGTCTATGTGGCGTGTGTGGTCATGATGTTGATGTCGAGTGCCTTGACGTTGACCGTGCGTTACGTTCATCACGCCACGCACGAGGCCGTGTCTTGGCAATCTGCCATGGCGGGCGTGACCTTTGTGTGGCGTAACAAAATTTTGTTGGGCGCCACGTCGTTGGATTTATTTGCTGTCTTACTCGGTGGTGCTACGGCGCTGTTGCCCATCTATGCACGCGACGTGTTGCACACGGGGCCTGAGGGCTTGGGCTTGCTGCGAGCCGCTCCAGCGGCCGGTGCGTTGCTGATGTCGTTTGCCTTGCTGCGTTGGCCCTTGTATCGTCATGTCGGCTATACCCTCTTAGGCGCCGTCGCCGTGTTTGGTGGTGCAACGATTGTGTTTGGTTTGTCGCATCACTTTGGGTTGTCTTTGCTGGCCTTGGCCATGACGGGGGCTGCAGACAACATCAGCGTGGTGACCCGTTTGACTTTGACGCAGCTTCAAACTCCAGACGAAATTCGCGGGCGCGTGGCGGCTGTGAATTCGATTTTTATTGGGGCATCTAACCAGTTGGGCGAATTTGAGTCGGGCTCCGTGGCGGCGTTGTGGGGGCCGGTGGTGTCGGTGATCAGCGGCGGTGTGGGGACCGTGTTGGTGGCTGCCTCTTGGCTGAAATTGTTTCCAGCGTTGGCACGTCGGGATCGGATGCAGTGACGTCTTCGTTGTGCCGTTTTGTGCTGCGTGCTGCGGGATAAGCCTAGGCTCCTCTTCGCTGCGCTCAGAATGTCGCTAAGGCTTATCCCGCAACACTTGTTTGTGTGCGGATGACTTTGTACCCGAATCTGATGCGTACAACGCGAAGAGAGGCTCAGTGGCGTTGCCCGTCAGCGACATTCTGAGCGCAGCGAAGAGGAGCCAAGGCAATGCCACTGAGCCTCTCTTCACTACAAAAGCAACGAAAGAAATAATCACCCAGCAGTAGAAAGCGCAAGTCCAGCGTGTTCACGCAACGGATGAAAGTGAATCTTCGGAAACCGCTCTTGCGCCAGTCGCACGTCATAAGGTGATGTGCACAAATACGCCAAGGTGTTGGCCGCATCCAAAGCCATGCGCTGTGGATATGCATAGGTGAACTCGCGTAGCTCAGCCGGTGTGTCCGCGGTGATCCAACGCGCACCGGTGTACTGGCAACTTTCTAGCTTCACATCGCAGTCGTATTCGGCTTTCAAGCGGTGTTGCACGACTTCAAACTGCAACTGGCCCACGGCGCCTAGCAGCATCGCGCCACCGGCTTCGGGTTTGAAGACTTGAATGGCGCCTTCTTCACCCAACTGGTCCAAGCCTTGTTGCAGTTGTTTGGTGCGCAATGGGTTTTTCAAAATCACCGTCATGAACAACTCAGGCGCGAAGAACGGCAAGCCCGTGAATTGCAGCGCTGCGCCATCGGTGATGGTGTCGCCCAGTTGCACACCGCCGTGGGTGGTGAAGCCGATGATGTCGCCGGCGTAGGCTTCTTCCACCGCTTCGCGGCGCTGCGACATGAAGGTCACCACGCTGGTGGGGCGCAGCTCTTTGGCGGTGCGTTGTACTTTGAGCTTCATGCCCGGCGTGAACTTGCCTGAGGCCACGCGCACAAAGGCGATGCGGTCGCGGTGGTTGGCGTCCATGTTGGCTTGCACCTTGAACACCACGCCAGCAAAACCTTCGTCTTCAGGTTGGATGGTTTTTTCAATGGCTTGTTTGTTCACCACCAAGTGACTCAACCGCGGGCGAGGTGACGGGGCGAGATCGACCAAAGCGTCGAGCACTTCCATCACACCAAAGTTGTTCACGCCCGAGCCAAAGAACACGGGCGTTTGCTTGCCTGCCAAGAAGGCTTCTTGGTCGAACTTGGGCGATGCGCCAGTGGCCAGTTCCATGCTTTCCATGGCGGTGGCCCACTCTGCGCCGAAGCGATGAGCCAGCGTCGCTTGCTCGGTGAGTGGGTGTGTTTCAAAGTCTTGGGGCAAACGCTCTGAGCCAGAGTCAAACACGGTCATGGCTTGCGTGCGCAAGTTGATGATGCCGCCGAACAGTTTGCCTTGGCCCACAGGCCAGGTCATGGGCACGCAGGGCATGCCGAGTTCGCGTTCCACTTCGTCGAGGATGTCGAGTGGGTCGCGCACTTCGCGGTCCATCTTGTTGACGAAAGTGATGATGGGCGTGTCACGTTGACGGCACACCTCAATCAAGCGGCGGGTTTGCGCTTCCACGCCGTTGGCGGCGTCAATCACCATGAGTGCCGAGTCCACGGCGGTTAGCACGCGGTAGGTGTCTTCCGAGAAGTCTTTGTGGCCGGGGGTGTCGAGCAGGTTGATGACGTGATCGCGATACAGCATTTGCATGACCGACGAGGCCACCGAAATACCGCGCTGCTTTTCAATTTCCATCCAGTCCGACGTGGCGTGGCGACTGGCTTTGCGGCCTTTGACTGCGCCCGCGATTTGAATCGCACCCGAAAATAGCAGTAGCTTTTCGGTCAGCGTGGTTTTACCTGCGTCAGGGTGCGAAATGATGGCAAAGGTGCGGCGACGGCGCACTTCGTTCAGGAAAGAGCTCATGGGGTCTATATAAAAAGGGGCTGCCTAAAAAATGGCAAATCAAGGCGGGAATCATAGCGCTGGGGCTGTGGCGAAGCGGGGCTTTTAGAAGTTCGTTTAAAATCTCAGCTATCCGAGGAGCGCTGCAGCCTGTCGGCCCGCAAAGGGCCACTTCACAGGTGAGGCTCGGACTGCCAACCGCGCTCACCCACTAGACGACGTGCGGTGAGTTCCTCGAAGAATCCTTCAGACTCCCAGACGCTGACCGCGCATCGCGAGTGGCTTTGCCAACTTTTGGAGTCTCACACATGAACGCTGTTCTTAAAACCAACGTCGCCGCCGATTACATCGTGGCCGATATGTCTTTGGCCGCTTGGGGCCGCAAAGAAATCAAAATTGCCGAAACCGAAATGCCCGGTTTGATGGCCATCCGCGAAGAGTTCGCCAAAGCGCAGCCTTTGAAAGGCGCTCGCGTGACCGGCTCTTTGCACATGACCATTCAAACGGCCGTGTTGATTGAAACCTTGAAGTCTTTGGGCGCTGACGTGCGTTGGGCTTCCTGCAACATCTTCTCGACACAAGACCACGCTGCTGCTGCGATTGCAGAAGCTGGCATTCCCGTGTTCGCCACCAAAGGTGAAACCTTGGCCGAATACTGGGACTACACCCACCGTATTTTTGAATTCGGCGCCAAAGGCGCTGAAGGCGAAGGCCCCAACATGATCTTGGATGACGGCGGCGATGCCACTTTGCTCATGCACTTGGGCAAGCGCGCAGAAACCGACGCCTCGTTGATTGCCAACCCCACCAGCGAAGAAGAAACGTGTTTGTTCAACGCCATCAAAGCCAAATTGGCGGTGGACTCCACTTGGTACAGCCGCAAGGGTGCGCACATCATTGGCGTGACCGAAGAGACCACCACTGGCGTGTTGCGCTTGAACGAGATGGCCGCCAAAGGCAGCCTGATGTTCCGCGCCATCAACGTGAACGACTCGGTCACCAAGAGCAAGTTTGACAATCTGTATGGCTGCCGCGAATCCTTGGTGGACTCCATCAAGCGCGCGACTGACGTGATGATCGCTGGCAAAGTGGCATGTGTGGCTGGCTACGGCGACGTGGGCAAAGGTTCTGCACAAGCCTTGCGCGCTTTAAGCGCCCAAGTGTGGGTGACCGAAATTGATCCGATCAACGCTTTGCAAGCGGCGATGGAAGGCTACAAAGTGGTGACCATGGAATACGCTGCCGACAAGTGCGACATCTTTGTGTCGGCCACCGGCAACAAAAACGTGATCCGCTACGAACACATGGCCGCCATGAAAGACGAAGCCATCGTGTGCAACATCGGTCACTTCGACAATGAAATCGATGTCGCGTCGTTGGAAAAGTGCAAGTGGGATGAGATCAAGCCCCAGGTCGACCACGTCATCTTCCCAGATGGCAAAAAGATCACCTTGTTGGCCAAAGGCCGTTTGGTGAACTTGGGCTGCGCCACGGGCCACCCTAGCTTTGTGATGAGCTCTAGCTTTGCGAATCAAACGATCGCTCAGATTGAATTGTTCACCAAGCAAGACGAATACGAGGCTGGCAAGGTCTACGTGTTGCCTAAGCACCTCGACGAAAAAGTGGCGCGTTTGCACCTCAAGAAAGTTGGCGCCATGCTGACCGAGTTGAGTGACGAACAAGCCGCTTACATCGGCGTGTCTAAGAACGGCCCTTACAAAGCCAACACTTACCGCTACTAAGCAAGGTGCGCGCTGACCAGCTACTTCTCGAACGTGGGTTAGCCGCTTCGCGCTCTCAAGCGCAGCGGCTGATAACCGCTGGCGTGGAGTGGCGGTTAGGCACTCAACCGTGGCAACGTGTTTCCAAGAATGGTGACGAGTTGCCTCTGCCGAGTGAGCTGCGCTTGCTGGACAACGCCGAGGCGCGCTATGTGTCTCGCGGTGGTTTGAAGCTGGAGGGTGCGCTGCACAGCAGCGGTCTTTCGGCCCAAGGTTTGCGTTGCCTCGATGTGGGGCAGAGCACTGGCGGCTTCACCGACTGTTTGCTACAGCAAGGCGCTGCGCAAGTGGTGGGGCTGGATGTAGGCCATGGCCAGTTGCATCCGCGCTTGCGTGAAGACACCCGTGTGGTGTGTGTCGAGCGCATCAACGCCCGCGAGTTGCAAGCCGACGATATGCGTGTGCCTGATGCAGCGCTTGGTTTTGATTTGATCGTGGGCGATTTGTCTTTCATTTCGCTCACCCTCGTCTTACCCGCGTTGCTGCCTTTGTTGAAGAAGGGCGGCGCGCTGCTGATGTTAGTGAAGCCGCAATTTGAATTACAACCCGGCGACATTGGCAAAGGTGGTTTAGTCAAGGACGAAGCCAGCTATGTGCAGGTGGAGGCGCGTTTGCGCGAGGCCTGTGCAGTATTGAATTTAAATGTGTTGGGCTACTGGCCCAGCGTCATTGCCGGTGGCGATGGCAACAAAGAATTTTGGATGGGTGCGCGTCGTGCGTGACGCGCCATAAAGAGAGATTGTGATGACCGTCAACAACAGCTTGAGCATTGAGTTTTTCCCGCCTAAAACCCCCGAGGGTGCTGAGAAGTTGCGTGCCGTGCGTCAGGCCTTGTACCCACTCGCACCTCAGTTCTGCTCGGTCACTTACGGCGCAGGCGGCTCTACGCAAGCGGGTACTTTGTCGACGCTGAAAGAGATTTTGGGCGAGGGCATGACCGCCGCATCGCACTTCTCGTGCATCGGTGCGACGCGCGACAGCGTACGTCAGCAGTTGGCCGAATTCAAGGCAATGGGCGTGAAGCGTTTGGTGGCTTTGCGCGGTGACTTGCCTAGTGGTTACGGCGCTGGTGGCGAGTTTCAGTACGCCAGCGATTTGGTGGCTTTTATTCGTGCAGAAACGGGCCATGACTTCGGCATTGAGGTTGCGGCCTATCCGGAGATTCACCCGCAAGCCAAATCGGCAGAGGCTGACTTGCAGGCCTACGTCACCAAAGTAAAAGCGGGTGCAGACTCGGCCATTACGCAATACTTTTACAACAGCGATGCGTATTTCCGTTTCGTGGAGGAAACCGAAAAATTAGGTGCCCATATTCCCGTTGTACCCGGCATCATGCCCATCACCAGCTCGTCGCAATTGCTCCGTTTCTCAGATGCGTGTGGCGCAGAAATTCCACGTTGGATTCGGTTGCGTTTGCAGGGCTTCGGCGATGACATGGCGTCGATCAAAGCTTTTGGCTTGGATGTGGTGACTGATTTGTGTGAGCAGCTGCGCGCTGGTGGTTCGCCAGGACTGCACTTCTACAGCATGAACCAAAGCGCGGCCACATTGGCGATCTGTAAAAATCTGGGTTTGACCGCCTAAGCCCCCTTTGTTTTCAAGGGCCGTTCCATGAGGAAGGTTTAATTGTTGTGGCTATCAGCACAACAACACATGGTGGCTTCGGCGGGTGTGCAGCATGGCAGCTCCGCGCGAACGTGCCCATCGACGAGCTGGGGGCCCTCCACATCGATGTGAAAAGCGCTACAGCCAAACTGACGTTGAGCTATCGCTTTTAAAGCGCAGCTGCGAAGATTAACTTAGCCGCCAGACTCCACCACCCAGCCTCGACCTGGGCCGCGAGCCAAGGCTTCTTCCACCACGGGCAGGGCTTCATTGAGCAGAGGTTTCAGCGTGAAAGGCGGGTTCACAATGAACATGCCGCTGGCACTCAGCCCCGTATCGTTGCCGCCTGTTTTGCGGCCAATCGCCAAGGTGGCATGTAGCCATGGCTTTTTCACTTGGCTGCACAAGCCTTTGAGCTTGCGTGGCAAATCATGCGCTTCAGGTCGAGGCACGATGGGGTACCAAACGATGTAAGTGCCCGTGGCAAACCGCTTCAAGCTGTCTTGGATGCAATCGAGCACACGGTAGTAGTCGCTCTTGATCTCGTAACTCGGGTCAATTAGCACGCAGGTGCGGCGAGAGCCGCTGCTGGACACGGGCGGCGGCAACAACGCCTTGAGTGACTCAAAGCCATCGGCGCGCGTCACGCTGACTGTGCGGCCTGCTTCGAGTTGCTGGACGTTACCGACGAGCGACTTGTGGTCTGTGGGGTGCAGTTCAAACAGCTTCAGGCGGTCGCGGGCTTCGTGGCGCAAGAGCTTGTGGATGATGAACGGCGAGCCTGGGTAAATCTTGCTGCTGCCTTTGGCGTTGAAGCCAGCGACCATTTCGAGGTAGTCGCTCAAGGCGGCGGGGCCTTTGAGGTTCAGCAGTTTGAGCACCCCCTCTGCGGCTTCGCCGCTTTTTTCGGCGTAATCGCCGTCCAAGCGGTACAGGCCTGCGCCTGCGTGGGTGTCTACAAACTGAATGCCTGCGTCTTTGTGCATCAAATGCTTCAAAGTGGCGATCAAAGTGAGGTGTTTGAGGACGTCGGCGTGGTTCCCGGCGTGAAAGGCGTGGCGATAACTGAACATAGGGCGGGATGGTAACCCGTTCAGCCTTGAATTTGTTTATAATCTCTGGCTCTGCAGCGTTTGAGTGGTCCCGCGGCAGAGGCTTTGAAAAAAGTACATCCCACCTAAGAGGTTCTCAACAGAAGAACGCCGACCGTGGAAAAGGGCCCTACAAACCAACTCTCCTTTTAGGATTTAACTATGTCTACATTCAGCGCAAAACCCGCTGACGTGGTGCATGAGTGGTTTGTGATTGACGCC
>CANCCJ010000031.1 GCA_947374535.1 Comamonadaceae bacterium
CCATTGTTAAAAATCTTGGTTAACGACAACGTTTCACCTTTGTCACCCGCTAGATCTGGCCGACGCTCAGCGAGGTCACGATGCCCTCAAAGGGCGTTTCCCAATAGCCAGTAACGTGTCCTGTCGTTGCGCGCAACGATTGGAAGTTCAAGTTTTGGTGAAAGTCACGCATGCGCACTTTGTTGTAATCTGCACCCACGCCCCATCGGGCCCCCGGTTGACGGTAAAGAACTTCGCCCCCAGCTCCGCCGAACATGGTCTCAAAATAGCCGACGTAACCCGTTGCATACCAGTTTTCTGACAAGCGATTGGTTTTACTCAGCGTCATGTCCGCCAGCGTGTAGCGCGAGGTGGTCAAAAACTGCTTGGTATATGTTCTCACCCGGGGCATGTTTGACGCGCCCTCGTCAATGAAATTGTCGTAGTTGTCGTACAGGCGTGCACTGGCCGTTGCCGACGCCTTCATCTGCCAAGGCAGCTCCAGCCCCATCTTCAAATTGCCTTGAAACTGATACAAATAACCGTCGGGCCCGCCCGTGGTTTGCACCAAGTCCAAGCCAGGCTCAATCCGGTGCCTAACAGGCTTGTCTTCTAACTGCGGCGCCAAAGGCGTCGTGGCTGTGGGGGTGTACGCCACAGCCACGGGTTCAACGGCCGCTTGCGTTCTTGCCGGTTGGGTTTGCGATGTCACCCATTCAGCGCGGTTCACGCTTTCAACCGCAATCACATCGCCAGCCGAGTAGTGCTGCACCTCAATTGTTTCAATGGCGGCGGGTGCATCGCGGTGAATCACCGCCAAGGCCTTGTTCAGTCGGTCCTCGGGGTAAGGGTTCATCGTATTGCGCGCTTGCACGACCAACTTATCGCCAGCCACATAAACTTGGTTCACATCCCACAGCGTCAGGGCTTCCAAGTCATTGGCTGTTTGTTGCCAGTTCGGCGATTGGGCTGGACGCACAGGTGTCACTGCAGGCGTGGGCGGTGCCGTGACCTTAGGCACATTCAAATTAGCCATGTCGGTGTACAAAGTAAACCCGACAGACCACGTGTTCCCCCGCTCCACACCGGCTTGAATTTGTACGTTACGTGAGGGCTGATACACCAGCGCCCAATTGATGGGGGTTGATTGCGCAAACACATTGCCCAGCGGCTCGTTTTGATAGTTGTTGCCGTCGTACTCGGCCTTGATCGAAAAATTCCAAGGCGTTTGGTACTCCACACCACCGAACATCGCTGCACGCCCTCTGAACCATGCGCTTGGCGTGAAGTTTCCGCCCAAACCCACATCGTTCAAGCGCTGGTCATATTTAGCCCCCAAAAGTCGGCTCACGGGGTTGCTCAGATCAGCCCGAGCACCCATATTGCCCCAAGCCATACCTGCAGACCAATCCACTCGCCCTGTGCGTTTGCTCGCCACAACGTACTCAGAGCTGAACAACCCCGTGCCGCCCACATCGCGCATGCCCACGGCCACTTGCGGCACCCAGTCTGACTCGCGCCACAAACGCGCTTTCACGTCCAAGCTTTTGTCCAAGAAGCTTTGGCCGTGGCTCCACTCGGGCGCATTTTCTGAATACAAGCGGTTTTCAATTTTGGTGTATCTAAACCCGGCCTCCATCCAATCGGTGGGCTGAAACATGAACGTAAACCACCGGTAGGGTGCGGTGTTGTGCACGGTCAAACCCAAACTACCCGCCTCCTGCGTACGGGCTGTCGGCGTTTGGATCAACCCCACAACGCCCCAATCGTTGTAGCTGGGCTGAGGTTCAAAATAGCGGCCCTTCAAGTCAAGCGCCCCACTGGCCTCGACCACTGGTGGTATTTGGCGCTCAAAGGCCGCAAAAAGCGGCAAATCAGTTTGGTTGGATACGCCCTGGTTGGCCAACCATCTCGCCACATGCCAGCTGCTGGTGTCATTCAGCTTTGCGCTGGTATTGGGGGCCCATATCCAAGCGCCGGGCGCTGGCTCATTTTGTACAGAGGGGTTCCACAGTTTCAGCCCCACCTTTTGTATGCGGCCGTCAGCCTGCACCACCCAGGCCCAAGGCGCATCTGCGTCTGGACGGCAGGCTTTGACGTAATCATTGGCCAACGCACCTGGCTTGTGGGGTATTTCGCACACAAGGCCGTCTTCTCGCAGCACACGCAAATTGTTGGGTTTGGTGGGCAACTGCACGGCATCGCCCGGCTTTAACAGCGGGTCTTTTTTAGGGTAAGCCTCTAGCCAACTCGCATTGGCGGCGGCTTGAGGTACGCGCCCTGTCGGCTTTAACAGTCCCAAGCTTCGCTTGAGGCCCGAGGGCAAGCTGGCGTCGTCCAGCAAAGTTGTGTAGTCCGCCTCTTGGCGTTTGAACTCTTCGGGCGTCAGCCACATCAAACCAAGCGGGTACGTTGACGAAGCGGCAGGGTGTTCTGCCAGCCATGCACTGAGCCGCTGTTGCTTTTCTATTGGTAGCTGCTGAGCTTGTAGTTGTGGCTGCGCCTGCGCCAAACCGCCCGCCACACCGGCGACAGAGCCTAACAGCCAGCCAACCCATCGCCATTCTGTGAATTTCATCATTTTGATTGCGCCTTCACCGCGTTGATGGGGCGCAATTTCAAGCACACCGACTCTGAAACACACTGCTCGCTGTACACCACGCGGTCATTTACCACGGCAAAGCGCTGCGTAAAACGCCAAGGCCGGCCTTGGCGCGTTTGGCTTTGCACCTCATCGACAAACCATTGCGCGTCTTGCCCCACCCCCTCAAACTTGCCCTTTGGCGTTGGGGCTTTTCGTGTGTTGATCTGCTCTTGGGCCGCAAAACGGTAGCCCGGCATGCGGTCTAGCTGACGGGCCCAAGCCACGTCAAAACTGGAATCAGCCACCTCACGCCAACGGGGCGGCTTGCCTTCTTGGCTGCGCAACTCTTGCGCCATGCCGATGGCTTGATAAATACGTCCGTTGCGCAGCACCAGCATCTCGCCTTGGCCGTTGTACCAAGACTCAAACACATCTTCAAACGGGGTAACCCCTTCGATACGCCTAGACCCTAGCGCCATCACCGCCGCCTGTCCTTCAAACTCGACCACCACATAGTCATAGCCTTGGTTCAAAGTGGCAAACTGACGCCCACCCGGCAGCGCATACAAAAAGGTATCGATCACTGGGTTTTGTATGCCGCAGCCTGATAACAGTGCGAAGCACAAACACAAACACAAGCGCATGCAAACACGGCGCCCCATCGCAAATAACAAAAGATTTAGCTGCAACACCATTGCCCCACGCTTTTAAAATGACAAAAAAAACGCCCCGGCTGGGGCGTTTTTCGGAGTCAACCACTATCAGCAGTTAGCGATGCAAACACGGCTTGTGTTGGTACCGGTGCCAGTTGTTGTGTAAACAGGGTCATCCTTTTTAGCAGTTGCAGCAGCAACTGCGGCAACTGCGACCGCAGCGGCAGCCACAACGCCAACAGTCACGCCCGCAGCAGCAGCGCCGGCAGCACCCGCTGCACCAGCACCTGCGCTGCCGGCAGCACCAGAAGCGGCAGAAGACTCACCAGCACCCGTTTGCGCGAACGCGGCAGGAGAAATGGCAAGCGCAATAGACAAGAAGAGTGCAGAGATTTTCATGATGGATCCAATTAGAGAGTTGAAAAGGAATTTGTGATTATCCAACAAACAAACCTATTTTCCATAAATTTTATCAAATATCAATAATTTAGGGAATTTTTATGTTGGTAGGTAAAAAATCTGCTTGGCAAAACTATAATCAGACGAATTCGTACAAACGATCCACCATGGATCGCTCCCTATCGCGCTTGTTGATCGTGACACAACATGGCGGTAGCGTGCCAAAACCCCGAAGACATCCACTTTCAATGACCAGTCGGCGCTCTCAGCTTCAAGAAGACACCTACTTCAGGGTCTTGCGCCTACTGCAAGAAAACCCCGACATGACGCAGCGCGAAATCGCAGAGCGCCTCGGGGTTAGCGCCAGTGGTATGAATTACTGCCTCAAAGCCTTGATCGACAAAGGGTGGCTCAAGGTGCAGAACTTCAGCCAATCAAAAAACAGATTTGGCTATATTTATGTATTGACCCCTCAGGGAATCTCAGAAAAGATCACGCTCGCCAGTCGATTTCTCAAGCGCAAACAAGCCGAATACGAAGCGCTGAGGGCTGAAATTGACGGTTTGAGCGAAGAGTTAAGCTTGACCGAGAGCGCAACATCTAAAAACACATGACGAACATCACCTCGGTCATCCTCTGCGGCGGCTCCGGCACACGGCTTTGGCCTCTCAGCCGCAAGAGTTTTCCCAAGCAGTTTGTGCCACTGATTGGCAACAAGAGTCTGCTGCAACTCACGCTGGAGCGCGTCAAGCAGCTCAGTCGCCAAGTTATTTGCGTGGCAGCGGATGAGCACCGCTTCTTGGTGGCGCAAGCTATGCAAGCCGCCCAAGTTCAGGGCGGTGTCTTGCTTGAGCCTGTCGCACGAAACACAGCAGCAGCCATGGCCATTGCTGCATTGACAGCCAAGCAGGCTGACTTGTTGTTGTTTTGCCCGTCAGACCACCACATTCCCAATGCGGCCGCCTTCGCCCAAGTGGTGAGTGAAGGCGTTGAAGCTGCCACGGGTGGCGCCATCGTCACCTTTGGCATTTCGCCCACTTTTCCCAGCACTGCCTACGGCTATATTCGCCAAGGCGACGCTAGGGCGGATGGTGCATTCAATGTCGAAGGGTTTACAGAAAAACCCGCACACGACAAAGCGCAGGCCTTGCTGCTCTCAGGCAGTGCGCTTTGGAATGCGGGCATCTTTTTGTGCTCGGCGCAAACACTCATTGGCGCTTTAGAGCAGCATGCACCAGACATTTTGCAAGCCTGCCAGCAGGCCATGCACGCAGCCACACACGACGGCAGCTTTGTGCGCCCGCAAGCGCAAGCATTTGAAGCCTGTCGGTCCGAGAGCATTGACTACGCCGTCATGGAACACCACGCCAATGTGGCTGTGCTCCCCTTTGCCAGTGCTTGGAGCGATGTGGGCAGCTGGAACGCCGTGGCAGACCTGACCCCAGCCGACGCCCAAGGCAACCGCCTGCATGGCCAAGGCTTTGCGCTACAAGCCAACAATACCTTTGTGCATGCGCCGCACCGCCCGGTGGTGGTCTTGGGCACGCAAGATCTGTTGATCATCGACACACCTGATGCCTTGCTGGTCGCGGCCAGCAGCCACGTGGAGCAAGTCAAACAAGTGGTGGCTCGCTTGGAGGCTGAGAATGTGTCTCAATCGGTCCAGCACCGCAAAGTCGCCCGCCCGTGGGGCGCCTACGACAGTGTGGATGTGGGCGAGCGCCATCAAGTCAAGCGAATCACCGTACGCCCGGGCGCCAAACTCAGTTTGCAAATGCACCACCACCGCGCCGAGCATTGGATCGTGGTCAAAGGCACAGCCTTGGTCACCAAGGGTGAAGAGGAAATATTGCTCACAGAAAACCAGAGTACTTATATTCCCTTGGGCGTTAAACACCGACTAGAAAACCCCGGTAAGACCGATCTGGAACTGATTGAGGTGCAATCGGGGAGTTACTTGGGTGAAGATGATATCGTGCGATTTGAAGATACCTACGGGCGCGCCCCCGTCGTCTAAAGTTTGTCAAATCCCGATCTTGCGATCGAAACGCATTAATCCATTTCCTGAATTGAAATAATTAACCATGTCAAAAAAAGTTGCCCTCATTACAGGTATTACAGGACAAGACGGTTCCTACCTCGCTGAATTACTGCTAGAAAAAGGCTACGTCGTGCACGGTATCAAACGCCGCGCCAGTTCGTTTAATACCCAGCGGGTCGATCACATCTTCCAGGACCCACACATCGAAAATGCAAGCTTCAACTTGCACTACGGTGACTTGAGTGACAGCAGTAATTTGACGCGCATCATTCAACAAACCCAGCCGGATGAAATTTATAACTTGGGTGCACAAAGCCACGTGGCTGTTAGTTTTGAGTCGCCGGAGTACACCGCCGATGTTGACGGCATGGGCACTTTGCGCATTCTGGAAGCCATTCGCATTCTCGGGCTTGAAAAGAAAACTCGTTTCTACCAAGCCTCTACCTCCGAGCTCTATGGCTTGGTGCAAGAAACACCGCAAAAAGAAACCACACCTTTCTATCCCCGCAGCCCCTACGCTGTAGCCAAGCTCTATGCCTACTGGATCACGGTGAACTACCGCGAAGCCTACGGCATGTTCGCCTGCAATGGTATCTTGTTCAACCACGAGAGTCCGCGCCGGGGCGAAACTTTCGTCACACGCAAGATCACACGCGGCTTAGCCAACATGGCGCAAGGGTTGGAAGATTGCATGTACATGGGCAACATCGACGCTCTGCGCGACTGGGGTCACGCCAAAGACTACGTGCGCATGCAATGGATGATGTTGCAACAAGACCAGCCGGAAGACTTCGTAATTGCCACTGGCGTGCAATACAGCGTGCGCCAGTTCATCCAGTGGTCTGCACAAGAATTGGGCATCACATTGCGCTTTGAAGGTCAAGGAGCTGACGAGAGTGCCACCGTTGCAGCCATTGATGGTGACAACGCCCCAGGCTTGAAGGTGGGCGACGTCATCGTCAAAGTTGACCCGCGTTACTTCCGCCCCGCGGAGGTCGAAACCCTTTTAGGTGACCCAAGCAAAGCTAAGCAAAAACTGGGCTGGGTGCCTGAAATCACGGTTCAGCAAATGTGTCAAGAGATGGTGGCTCATGACCTTGCTCAAGCAAAGCAACATGCCTTGCTTAAGCAGCACGGTTACTCTTTTTTTAACGCCACTGAATAAAACCATAACAATCAAATGAGTAAATTACGAATTCTGATAACCGGCGGCGGCGGCATGGTGGGGCGTAACCTACTGGAGCACAGATCTATCGGCGAGTTTGATGTTCTTGCTCCTCGCCGGAGCGAACTTGATCTCTGCGATTTCGCAGCTTTACAAGTCTATTTGCAGGCTAACAAGCCCGACATGGTGATTCATGCCGCAGGCAAGGTGGGTGGTATTCAGGCCAACATACGAGAGCCGGTTGATTTTTTGTTGGCCAACCTCGACATGGGGCGTAATATTGTTTGGGCGTCTCGGCAAGCAGGCATCAAGCGATTGATTAATTTGGGCAGCTCCTGCATGTACCCCCGAAACCATTCTGAACCACTAAAAGAGGAAATGGTGCTCAAGGGGGAGTTGGAGCCAACCAACGAAGGCTACGCTCTTGCCAAGGTGGTTACCGCACGACTGTGCGAATATATTTTGCGTGAGGACGCGAGTTATCAGTACAAGACGCTAATCCCCTGCAACATCTATGGTCGCTACGATAAATTCGACCCCGTCCATTCGCACTTGATACCGGCCATCATCCACAAAGTTCACCAAGCCAAGCAAAGCGGGCAAGAGATGGTAGAGATTTGGGGCGACGGTACGGCACGGCGTGAGTTCATGTATGCAAGTGATTTGTGTGATGCGATCATGCGAGCCATTAGCAACTTTGACACCTTGCCCAACTACATGAACATTGGCTTGGGGCGTGACCACACTATCAATGACTACTACCAAGCCGCGGCTGAGGTGATGGGCTATGCCGGTGGCTTTAAGCATGACATAAGCAAGCCAGTCGGCATGGTTCGCAAGCTCGTCAGCGTAGAGCTTCAAACAAACTGGGGTTGGTCAGCACGCCACGAACTGCGTGATGGCATCGAAAAAACATACAACTACTATCTGAAGGAATGTCAGCAATGAGTGTTAGGTTTCCATTAGCTACCGCCTCTTGGGGCCAGGAAGAGCTTGACGCCATGCAGCGCGTCATAGCATCGGGCATGTACAGCATGGGCGCCAACGTACAAGCATTTGAGCGTGACTTCGCCAATTACATTGGCAGCCAGCATTGCGTGATGGTTAACTCTGGTTCGTCCGCTAATCTACTGATGGTGGCGGCTCTGTTCTATACCAAGAGCCCAAAATTGAAGCTGCAACGTGGCGATGAAATCATCGTGCCTGCTGTGTCTTGGAGCACCACCTATTACCCGCTGTATCAATACGGTCTGAAGATTAAGTTCGTCGATATCGACCTGCATACCTTGAACTATGACTTGGACCAGCTGGAACAAGCCGTCACGGACAAAACCCGTGCCATCATGGCAGTTAACCTGCTTGGCAACCCAAATGATTTTGAACGCATTCAAAAAATTATCGGTGGGCGCGACATCGTTTTGATGGAAGACAACTGCGAATCTTTGGGAGCCACCTTCAAGGGAAAGAAAGCCGGCACCTTTGGTGTGATGGGCACTTTCAGCACCTTCTTTAGCCACCATATATCCACCATGGAAGGCGGAATGATAGTGACTGATGACGAAGAAATTTATCAAATTCTGCTGTCTCTCAGGGCGCACGGTTGGACCCGTAATCTGCCCAAAAAAAACCATGTGTGCAGCGACAAGAGCGATGACCCTTTTGAAGAATCGTTCCGCTTCGTACTGCCCGGCTACAACGTGCGCCCGCTAGAAATGGAAGGTGCGCTTGGAGTCGAGCAGGTCAAACGCTTGCCTACACTAATTGAAGAGCGTCGAAAAAATGGCGTCTTGTTACAAGCTGCACTTGGTAAACATCAAGACATCATCATCCAGCAGGAAATTGGCGAGAGTAGCTGGTTTGGCTTTAGCTTGGTGATCCGCCCTGGCAGCCAACTGACCCGTAAAGCTTTGGTGTTGAAACTGCAAGAGCTCGGTTTTGAGTGCCGCCCCATCGTGGCGGGTAATTTCGCTAAAAACGAAGTCGTTAAATATTTCGACTCAGAAGTACACGGCACGCTAAAGAATGCTGAGCACATCGACCAGAACGGCTTGTTTGTTGGAAATCATCACTTTCCGATACCCGAGGCGTTGTCGGCATTGGCAAAACTTGCAGGACGCGATTGATGAAAGCAGTCATTCTTGCGGGGGGCTTAGGCACCCGCATCTCCGAAGAAACCTCGACACGCCCCAAGCCGATGATCGAGATCGGTGGCAAGCCAATCTTGTGGCACATACTCAAGACGTACTCCCACCACGGCATCAATGATTTTGTCATCTGCTGTGGCTACAAGGGCTATGTCATCAAAGAGTACTTCGCCAACTACTTTCTACACATGTCTGACGTCACTTTTGACATGAGCAAAAACAGCATGGAAGTACACCAGCGCAACGCCGAGCCTTGGCGTGTCACCTTGGTGGACACGGGCGAAGACACGATGACAGGCGGCCGCTTAAAACGCGTAGCCGATTACGTTAAAGACGAAGAGGCTTTTTGTTTTACCTATGGCGACGGCGTGGGAGATGTCAACATCACCGAACTGGTCGCCTTCCACAAAGCACAAAACGTTAAAGCAACTCTCACGGGCACCATTCCCCCGGGTCGCTTCGGCGCCCTAGACCTAAGCGGGTGCAAGGTCAACAGCTTCATGGAAAAGCCCAAGGGCGACGGCGCCATGATCAACGGCGGCTTTTTTGTGCTTTCCTCAGATGTAATCGACTACATCGAAGGCGACAACACCACTTGGGAGCGCGAGCCACTAGAGCGCTTGGCGCAAGAAGGCAACTTGGCCGCCTACCAACACCACGGTTTCTGGCAACCCATGGACACGCTGCGCGACAAAGTTCACCTTGAAGAACTTTGGCAATCCGGCAAAGCACCTTGGAAGGTTTGGTCATGAATCCCGCTTTCTGGCAAGGTAAGCGCGTCTTGCTGACCGGCCACACCGGCTTCAAAGGTAGCTGGCTCTCACTCTGGTTGCAGTCCATGGGCGCACAGGTAACCGGCTACGCTTTAGCGCCACCCACCAACCCTAGTCTCTTTGATATCGCAGAAGTTGCACAAGGGATGACCAGTGTCATCGGGGATATCCGAGACCTAGCCAAGTTGCAAGTTGTCTTTGCCGAGCATCAGCCCGAAATCGTCATCCATATGGCCGCCCAGCCGCTGGTGCGCTACTCCTACCAACACCCGGTCGAGACCTACTCCACCAACGTAATGGGCACCGTGCATTTGCTCGAAGCAGTGCGCAACACCCCCGCCGTCAAAGCCGTGGTCAACATCACTACAGACAAATGCTACGAAAACCGCGAGTGGGTCTGGGGCTACCGTGAGAACGAGCCCATGGGCGGCTTTGACCCTTACAGCAACAGCAAAGGTTGTGCCGAATTGGTCAGCGCGGCCTACCGTTCCTCGTTTTTCAATGCAGACAACTATGCCCAGCACGGCGTGGCTATCGCCACCGTGCGTGCCGGCAATGTTATTGGCGGCGGCGACTGGGCACAAGACCGTTTGATTCCGGACGTCTTGGCGGCCTTTGAGCAAGGCCTCAAGGTTGACATCCGCAACCCGCACGCCATCCGCCCCTGGCAGCACGTCATGGAGCCATTGCGTGGTTACCTCATACTGGCCGAGCAATTGTTTGAGCACGGCCCGAGCTTTGGTGAAGGTTGGAATTTTGGCCCCAACGACGAGGACGTCAAGCCTGTCGGTTGGATCGTTGCGCAAATGGCTGCGCTGTGGGGGGCTGACGCGCAATGGCAGGTAGATACCGGAGAGCATCCTCATGAAGCCCACTACCTAAAACTTGATATTTCCAAAGCCCGCAGTAGCCTCGACTGGCATCCCGTCTTGCGTCTCAAAGACGCCTTGGCGCTGATCATCGACTGGTCAAAACAGCGCGCAGCTGGTGCCAATATGCGCCAGCTGACGCTGGCCCAACTTCAGGCCTACCAAGCCCTGAGCAAATAACCATTCATTCCACTTCTTCTTTATCGCACTTCGCGCTTGAATCCGCCTAATAAAACTGAGCATCTATATGGAAAACGCAAAAAGCCAAGCCCTGCGCGAGCAAATCGCCAAACTCGTTGACGAATACGCCGCCATCGCCTTGGCACCGCAGCCCTTTCTGCCCGGCTTAACAGTCGTGCCTCCATCGGGCAAAGTCGTTGGTGCAGAAGAACTCAAGAACATGGTAGAAGCCTCGCTAGACGGTTGGCTCACCACCGGCCGCTTCAACGCCGAGTTTGAGAAAAAACTCGCCGCCTTCATCGGCATCAAACACCTCATCACCGTCAACTCCGGTTCGTCTGCAAACTTGGTGGCCTTCAGCACACTTACGTCCCCCAAGCTGGGCGCGCGCGCAATTCAAAAGGGTGATGAAGTCATCGGAGTGGCCGCTGGCTTCCCAACCACCGTCAATCCGATCTTGCAGTTTGGCGCAGTGCCGGTGTTTGTGGATGTGGACGCATTCACCCACAACATCGACGCCTCAAAAATTGAAGCCGCTATCGGCCCTAAAACCAAAGCTATCATGCTTGCGCACAGCCTAGGCAACCCGTTTAATCTGGACGTAGTCACAGCCCTGTGCAAAAAGCACAACTTGTGGCTGGTAGAAGATTGCTGCGACGCACTGGGCACCACCTACCGAGGCCAGATGGTGGGCACCTTTGGCGACATTGGCACGCTGAGTTTCTACCCGGCCCATCACATCACAATGGGAGAGGGCGGTGCGGTGTTTACTAACAACGACGAACTTAAAACCATCGCTGAGAGCTTTAGGGACTGGGGTCGCGACTGCTATTGCGCACCCGGCAAAGACAACACCTGCGGCAAACGCTTTTGCCAAAAACTGGGCAAGCTGCCTGAAGGTTACGACCACAAGTACATTTACAGCCACCTGGGCTACAACCTCAAAATTACCGACATGCAAGCCGCCTGCGGCCTAGCCCAGTTGGACAAAGCCCCAGCCTTCATTCAGGCCCGCAAAGACAATTTTGCCTTTCTGAAAGCGCGCCTGAAAGATTGTGAAGAATTTCTGCACCTGCCCGAGCCCACCGAGCATTCAGACCCGTCGTGGTTTGGCTTTCCCATCACGCTCAAAGACAACTGCCCAGTTACACGCTTGGACCTGCTCACCTACCTAGACCAAAACAAAGTCGGCACCCGCCTGCTGTTTGCTGGCAACCTAACCTGCCAGCCCTACATGATTGGTGCCACCTATCGCATCAGCGGTGAGCTGACCAACACCGACAACGTCATGAACAACACCTTCTGGATTGGCGTGCAACCCGCGTTGACTCGGGAGATGCTTGAGTTTGCGGCACAGAAGATTGAGACCTATTTGGGTGTGAATTTTTAGGACTACAGAGCCATGGCGGCCCCAACCCCAACCTTTAACGCCAACGCACTCCGAAAGACTGTGCTCGACATGGCTTATGCCGGTTCTACCGTGCATATCGGCTGTGCCTTCTCCATCATTGAACTACTGGCGGTTTTGTACCGGTGTCATCTGCGCTTCCCCGGCAACGACCCGTTAGGTGAAGGCCGTGATTATTTTGTGCTGAGCAAAGGCCATGGCGTGATGGCCCAATACGCCTGCATGCGCGAGTTAGGTTGGCTCAAGGATGAAGCGTTTTCTGGCTACTTTGCCGACGGTAGCGATCTCAAAGGCTTGTCTGACTCACGCGTTGCCGGCCTAGAGGTGACCTCGGGATCTCTCGGGCATGGCTTCTCCGTTGGCGTCGGCATGGCGATGGGTGTGAAGCTACGCAATACTGACCAGAAAACTTACGCACTGGTCGGTGATGGCGAAATCAACGAAGGCCCCATTTGGGAGGGCGCTTTGTTTGCGGCTCATCACGAGCTCAAAAACTTCATGGTGATCGTGGATGAGAACGGCTTTCAGGCTATGGGCCATACACAGGAGGTACTGAAACTCGGCTCCATTCAAGCCAAGTTTGAGAGTTTTGGCTTTGAGGCCCTGACTATCGATGGTCATGATGAGGCTGCTATTGACAGCGCGATTGCCAAGCTCTGGGCCAGTACGTCGACCGCGCCTAAAGCACTCATCGCCAAAACAGTCAAAGGCAAGGGCGTGCCCTTTATGGAAAACAACAATATGTGGCACTACACGCGGCTTGATCCTGAAACCTATGCCCAAGCCTTGGCTGCGGTGGCTTGGAGTGCATCATGAGAGCCGCCTTCTCTGACACGCTAGTTCGCTTGGCCAAGGCGGACCCCAATGTGCTGCTGCTGACTGGAGATCATGGCTACGCCTTGTTTGACGACTTTCGCCGCGAATGCCCTACGCAATACATCAACGCAGGTATTGCCGAGCAGAATATGGTCGGCATGGCTGCGGGTCTGGCACGAGCAGGCTTCAGACCATTTGTTTACGGTCTGAGCGCATTTATCCCGGTGCGCGTGGTTGAGCAAATCAAACTTGACATTGCTCATGACAAACTCCCTGTGGTGTTGATTGGTGACGGTGCTGGGTTTGTCTATAGTCACTTAGGCACCAGCCACCAATCGACCGAAGACATCGCCTGCACGCGGGCGATTCCTGATTTATCTGTCTACTCGCCAGCAGACCGATTTGAGGTTACAGCTTGTATGGAACTGGCGTACCACTCCAAAGCGCCCGTCTATTTGCGCATGGGTAAATCCGACCGTGGCGATGTACATGCGACGGGTCTTGACGTCGTGGCTGGTGACTTGTTGCAAGCCAAATCAGGACAAACTGGCGATATAGCTTTCATCGCCACCGGGTCACTCGTGCGTACGTCGATGGACATTGCCACCGAGTGTTACCCAGGCGCTGCTGTGTGGAGCGCACCTTTCGTTAAACCGATCAATGTGAAGCAAGTGACGGCTATCTGCGAACAAAGCCGTGCTGTCGTTGTGCTGGAAGAGCATTCTGTGCTAGGTGGTCTGGGTTCCGTCATCACCGAGATTGCCAGCGAGTTTGCGCCGGTGCGCATCCTCCGGGTGGGCGTGCAAGACCGCTTTTCGCACTACTGCGGAACCTATGAGTATTTGCTGAAAGAACACGGCTTAGACCGTGCGAGTGTCGCGCAGCGGATCGGTGACTTCCTCAAAGGCAAGTTGACATGCGCCTAGCCATCCTTGGTGCCACCAGCCAAATTGCCAAAGATTTGGTGCAGTCATTTGCCGCACATGGCCAGCACGAACTAGTGCTGTACGCCCGCCGCCCAGACGCAGCATCGCAATGGCTGCTCAACGTCGGCTTGGTTGGCCGTTACTCAGTGGCGGATTTTGCCGCCTTTAGTGCAGACGAACACTTTGATGCCATCCTCAACTTTGTTGGCGTGGGCAACCCGGCCCAAGCTGCGGCCATGGGCGCCACCATTTTTGACGTTACGTTGAAATACGACGAGCTAGCGCTGAACTACGTGCGGCGACACCCTGAGTGTCATTACCTTTTTCTTAGTAGCGGCGCTGCTTATGGGTCAAGTTTTGAGTCACCGGCGGATGTCAACACCAAGGCAGTGTTCGACATCAACCATCTGCAGCCTCAAGACTGGTATGGCGTAGCCAAACTACATGCAGAATGCCGCCACCGCGCGCTAGCCCATTTGCAAATTTTTGATATTCGGGTGTTTAACTACTTCAGCCATACCCAAGATATGGAGGCCCGCTTTTTGATAACTGACATAGTGCGTGCGATTCGGGACAAGACGGTGTTGCAGACCTCATCCGACTACATCTTACGTGATTTCCTGCACCCGGCGGATTTTTATCAGTTAGTCAGTGTGCTGCTCATGGCTCCCGCGACCAATACGGCGGTTGATTGCTACAGTCGTGCGCCAATTAATAAGTCCACCCTGCTGACCACGATGCAAGAGAAATTCGGCCTCCAATACGAGACAACTGAATCACCTGCTTGCGTCAATGCAACGGGTAGCAAGCAACATTACTACTCACTGAATACCTGTGCTGCTGACTTTGGGTATCAGCCTGCTTTGACTTCACTGGATGGCATATTGGAAGAGGCGACCACGATACTGCAACAACAAACAACTCATCGAGTGGGCAGCAGTTGATTATTGTCGTCTTTGGCAGAGCTGCACAATTTCTTCTGGCGCTCGCAATGTTGCGCGTTGCGACGACTCTATTGTCACCGGTGGAAATGGGTAAAGTATCGTTGGTTCTAACTACCATTTCTTTCTTTGCATTATTCCTTATTAATCCCGTTGGCATGTTTATAAATCGCCGCCTGCATGCTTGGCAGGCAAGTGGTGCAGCTCGGCACTATTTGATTCGCTATGTGAGCTATCTATTATTCGTGGCACTTGTTGCTGCAATATTTTTGCCTGTACTCTACATCAGTGGGTTGGTGAACTTTGGGATATCTGTTAGTTGGCTGATCTTGTTGGTTAGTGGGTCGCTCCTCTTCAGCACAATTAATCAGACATCGATCCCTTCGCTGAACCTGCTGGGAGATAGTAGGCAGTTCGTATTGTTGTCGCTGGCTACGATAGCAGCGAGTTTTGTCTTTGCTTATCTACTTGTAAAGATAGTGCAGCCATCTGCGCACTACTGGTTGCTCGGCTTGCTGCTGGGGCAAACATTTCTGGGGGTGATTGGAACCAAGGTTCTTTTTTCACGATTGCAAAAACAGGGAAACTTTCACACACCGCCAGCCATCGTCAAGCAACAGTTGCAAACGCTTTTTAAATTCGCATGGCCTGTCGCCATCGCGGCCGGATTAGGTTGGGTGCAAGGGCAGGGTTATCGCTACCTGATCGAGGGGCAGCTTGGCTTAGCGCAGCTGGGTATATTCGTCGCAGGGTACGGTATCAGCGCGGGCATGATCGCAGGTTTTGAGTCGATACTAACTACTTATTTTCAACCCCGCCTTTATCGCGACGTCAACACTGCGCAACCAGCGGAGAAAGCGGTGATCTGGCAGCGCTACGCCACTGCGGTGATTCCGTCAATGTTATTGACTGTTGTGCTTATCGTAATATTGGCACCAGAACTGACCCGAATATTTCTGGGGGAAAATTTCCAGTCTGCTGCTGATTATGTGATTTGGGGGGCACTTGCAGAGGCTGCGCGCGTACTGGTGGGAGTCTATTCTTTAATTGCGCACGTGCACATGCAAACCCGTTGGTTGATTATTCCCAATTTCCTTGGAGCAATAATTGCAATCACATTGTGTGTATTTTTAATTCCTGGTTTAGGGGCGATGGGTGCGGGCATTGGATTGGCAGCGTCGGGAATGGCTGTAGTGTTGACCATGCATTTTTTTCTGTCAAAGCATGTAGGCGGTGGGATGTCGATCCAACCAATAGTGATGGCAGGCCTCGCAGCCACAACGCTGTGGGGCGCCACACTGTTTGTCCGTAATTTATTAGGCACATCCGGTTGGGTGCCATTCATTGCTTCATTGGCACTTATCAGTATTGCATTTTTAGGATGGCAATATTTATTTTTGCGTCAGCACATTGCAGGCAAAAAGTAGGCGTAAAAATAATTTCGCCATTATTTTTAAAACAAGATAAAGAGAAAATAGTGAACCGTCAAATATATATTGATCCTTCATATAAATCTTTTAATTCTGATGGATTATTCGATTTAAACAATTCGGTTTTAAATAGAGATGGACAGTTAAGGCCATTTCATCGGCTGCGCGAAAGTATGATGAGTAGGGGTATTTGTGTTCGTACCGCCGATTATTTGGTTAAAAATAAATATCAAGATAAACATCCAAGTGATTACTACTCGTTGGGCATTGTCGATAATTTTGAAAAAGTTCTGGCCGAGGAGTCCGCACGAATGGCCGCATATGTAATTATGGAGCCTCCTATCGTTGCGCCGGATCTATATTCCGCCCTGCCAAGGCTTACGGCAGTATTCGATAGGGTTTACTTATACAACACCAGAGGCGATGGATATTCGTTAGATGGTGTAGATTCAAGTAAGCTGTATAAAATGTATTACCCTATTCCTTATGATGATGTGCTGGATTTATATTGGAGTAATAGCGAAAGAATGAAGCGCATAGTTGTTATTAATGGTAGTCATAACCCTCACGCAAGAAGTCGGGAGCAGTACGGTTTACGAATTCAGGCAATGGCTGAACTATCGAAAGTAGGAGTTGTTGATTTGTATGGTAGGGGATGGAATAGGTGGTGGTCGCGCAGCGCCTTCTGGTTACCTTATTGGAAAAACTTTCGTGCACTGATGTCAATCTACAAAGGCGAGTGCACATCGAAATTTGAAGTTCTTCAGAATTACGAATTCTGCTTATGCTTTGAAAATATGAGTATGGATGGATATATAACAGAAAAAATATTTGATTGTTTATATGCTGGCACGATTCCTTTGTACATGGGTGCACCGGATATCTTGGATTACATACCGGAGGATGTTTTTATCGACTGTCGAAAATATTCGACATGGAAAGAAATGTGGGAAACGGTAGCCATCATGCCCGCTGCGAAAATAAAGGCCATGAAAATAGCTGGTCGGAATTTCTTGCAAAGTGATGAAGCCAAGAAATTTTATAATTCTATGGAGCATATTTGCGAGGCTTAAGAGTTTACTATGCTTGATAAAATAAATATCGAATTTAATGACTCGCCTCTAGTTTGTATTTGTATTCCAACATACAACGCAGAAGCAACCATTCGAGAAACGCTAGAATCAATTCTTGCGCAGACCTACAGTAATATAGTTGTTTATATTTCGGACAATGCCTCAACCGATGACACTCTGAAAGCTATCGAGTCCATTGCAGACTCGCGTGTAACCATTCATCGACATGAAGTGAATGTCGGAGGCGAGGAAAATTTTACCCGCTGCATCAAGTTTGCAAAAGGTAAATACACTGCAATATTTCATGCCGACGATATTTACGAGCCAGAGATGGTAGCTAAGCAGATGATGTTTCTGGAAAATAATTCAGATGTTGGTGCCGTATTCACCGAGGCTGTTACGATAGATGAGCAAGGTGTTCCATTTGGCGTTATTGGTGGCGTGCCTGGCGGTAGAGGTGGTGTGACTCGTATAGGTTTCCGTGAACTTTTACAAACCATGATGTTGCACCATAACTTTTTGGTTTGCCCTAGCGTTATGGTTCGTACCGAAATATACAGAGACGAAATCAAAGAGTGGGGTGGTAGTTTGTTCAAGTCCGCTGGTGACGTTGATACATGGCTAAGACTTGCTAGCAAACAATCAATCGCTGTCCTTGATGAAAAGTTGATGCGCTACAGAATCAGCAGTGCACAGTTTTCACACATGAACCGTAACCGAATAGAGCGCGCAGATTTTTTTCTGGTTATGGATTATTATTTAGCCAAACCCGAAGTTCTCAGTTTCATAACAAAAGGAGACTTGCGAAATTACGGATGGCTTGAGCGCCACGAGCGTGTGGCGCGTGCTTTTAACCTATTTGGATTGGGAAGAATCTCTGAAGCAAAGGATTTGTTGAAAGGAGTGTTCAGTTGGGATGCGATCTATGCCGCAATAGTTACTCGCCGGGGGTTGGTTACGCTTGCTGGGGTATCTCTATTGCGCGTGTTTATACCTTTTGGATCATCAAGAAAAGGTGTAGCGATTGTTAGAGCTTTAAAGAAAATTGCGTGGAGATAAATGAAGATATTTCCTAGCATTCGCTCTGCCGGTAGTCAACCCGCTGCGGCCCATACTGAAGTGCATCGCGTCCCGATGCGACGGGGCATGTTGCTGCTTAATCCAGCATTCATGTATGCAACTACGTGGACGCTCGTGTTAGTGCTGTATTCGCTCGGGCTCAGCGAATTGCTCGAACCGCTACAGACATCAACCGTCGTGCTGGTCGTCGGTAGTTCGCTTGCTTTCATTCTTGGATGGGTACTCGAATCCTTGCCACAGAATGCGCCGCTTGCGACCTCGAAATTCAATCTGGAAGTACTGGGGGCGATTATTGGTTCGGCTCGTGTCGGGCGGCGCCTAAAAATAGTCTGGATAATTTTCGGTTTGGGTATTTCTGCCGAGATCGCTTATTTTGGTGGTACGCCTGCGTTCGGCTTAATTGGTATCGGGCCTGAGATTGGGTATACGGATTTCGGTATCCCGGGATTTCATGGTCTCTTGAACTCTGCGTTCTATGCATGCTGCGCTGTGCAATTTACTAGAACATTGCTTGATTCGTCTAGCAGCTTACGCTTGTTAATGCTGGTGTCACTCAGTTATCCATTGCTTGGCATGAGCAGGCAGATTTTAATATCCTTGTTTCTTCAATATGTTTTTATTTACTTCAGCATCAGGCGACCTTCCCCACGGGTGTTAGTCAGGGCGAGTGTCCTGTTTATAGCGATATTCCTGTTCTTCGGATACTTGGGGAACATTAGGAGCGGCCGAGAACACATCATTTCTCTTGCAGCCCCGACGTTCGAATATCCTGATTGGCTGCCGAGTGCTTTCATCTGGTTCTACGTCTATTTGTGCACACCGCTCAACAACGTCAACTACAACATCGATATCACGCCGAATGTTCTGCCTCTCGAAACTGCAGGAACGTTTATTCCATCGTTTGCACGTGAGGCGTTCCTGGATGCGCTGGGCGCCAAGCGGCATTGGGAACTGGTGACCGAAACTTTCAACGTCAGCTCGTTGTTGCAGTCACTTCTGACCGACTTCGGCGTGGGCGGCACCATTGTCTTCACGCTGCTTAGTGGTGTCGTGTTCACCCGTTTGATGCGGCGCGCCACTACCAACCCAGCAGCGTTTTTCGCGGTGGTCGTGCTGTTGCACGGCCTCGCACTTTCGTTCTTCGCCAACCTTTTGTTCCACCTAGTCTTTATGTTCGAGATATTCATAGTCGCCTGGATTGTGGCGCGGGGGAGGCGACTGTGAATGAGACCTTCTCGGTTGTAATTCCCGCCTACAACGCGGAAAAAACTATAGAGGCTTGCCTAGCATCTGTTGTCGCGCAGACGCTCCCTCCACTGGAGGTTCTGGTCGTCGACGACCACAGCCGCGATGGCACTCAAGCAGCCGTTCAACGATGCGAGGGGCAGTTTGCTGCCGCAGGTATAAGGCTCGAGTACATCCGTTTAGCGCAGAACGCAGGACCCTCTACAGCTCGAAACAAGGGCATTCGCATGGCGAAGGGGGGCTATATCGCATTCCTAGATTCCGACGACACATGGCACAAAGACAAGCTCGCGATCGTCGATCGGTATATGAGCTGCTCAAGCGCAGGTCTCGTGTGCCACGCGTACACCGAAGAACCGACTTTTAACATAAGCACGAGCGGCGGGGGCTACGAAGCCAAGTCCTTGTCCATTTATCGCATGTTGTTGCGCAACCCTGCGCAAACCTCGTGTGCAGTTGTTCGCAAGCAGCATGCGCTGGCCTTCGACGAGACTATGCGTCATTGCGAAGATTACGACTTCTGGATGCGAATTGCAGAGCGCGCGCCCGTTTTAAGTCTTGTTGGCGACCCGCTGACGCGTCTGGGTCGCCCGCAACTCACTGCGGGGGGGCTGAGCGGAAATACAGCGCGAATGCGCGTCGGCGAAGCCCGGGTTTACTTCAACTTTTGTCGACGATCTTGGCTAACCCGCGCTTGGCTTTTGTCGAGCTTACTGATCTTCTCGCTTTTGAAGCACTTGTATTCTCGTATACGCAGATGGTTCCGATGATGATGTACGAGGGGCGATCGTGCGAGTTGAAGTGAGGGTGGGCTTTACGCGAAACACGGAAAAGTCAAACCACAGGGTTGGAAATGCCTTGCGAAATAAAATTTTTATGGCGAACGAATAATGGTTCAGGAAGAAAAAAAACCACGCTTTGCGGTCTGCTTGGCTGCATACAACGGCATGGCTTTTATGGTGGAGCAAATTGAATCCATCCTGGAACAGAAGGGTGTCGATATTCAGGTACTTATCAGCGTGGACCTATCGACCGACGGTACTGAAGACCGTCTTTCCGCGTGGACTCTTTCCGAGCCACGTTTGACGTTGTTACCTTTTGGTCAGCGTTTCGGCGGAGCCGGGCCGAATTTCTATCGGCTATTGCGGGATGTGGATCTGACCGGATTTGACTATCTGAGTTTTGCCGATCAGGATGATCTTTGGCATCCAGAAAAATTGTGGCGAGCGCACACTTTGATGACGGCAAAAGATTCGGCAGGATATTCGAGTAACTTCACGGCTTTTTGGCCCTCTGGACGGTCGCGCTTAGTCAATAAGGCTTGGCCGCAGCGGACTTGTGACTTTTTGTTTGAATCAGCTGGACCGGGTTGCACCTACGTACTCCATTCCAGTCTGGCGATACCGCTCCAGGAGTTGGTGCGTGTCGCAGATGTGAACCTGCTACGTGTGGACTACCACGACTGGCTTACTTATGCCTTTGCCAGACATCATAATTTTCCTTGGATAATTGATAGCTGGTCCAGTATGAAATACCGCCAACATGCGCACAACCAGATTGGTGTCAATGCGGGATGGCGCTCTTTTTGGTTACGTGCTCGAAAAATCCTGACTGGTTACGGTTTTGAGCAATCGTTGTTGATTGCAGATTTGGTCCAAGGATCCTCGCTGCCCGTGGTGCAACGGGGGTTGCGTGGCGGCCGTCTAGGCTACTTGTGGCTGGCTTTGCAGGCCAGACAATGCAGGCGTAAGCGTATTGATCAGCTGTGGTTTTTTATTTCGTGTGTGTTGTTAGCCATGTTCAAGCCCGCAGGTCGGGGTGATGCATGACGCAGCACGTTTTGGTCACAGGAGGGCGTGGCTTTGTGGGCATGGCACTGGCTACTGGTGCCTTTTCAAAGGGATTCGCGGTTCGTATTAGTTCGCGTCAAAAACTGACCACACCAAGAAGTCGCTTGGAGTTTTGCCAGGTGGGCGATTTAAGCCCTACAACTGACTGGTTCGCTGCGTTGCTAGGAATTGATGTTGTTGTGCATTGCGCTGGACGGGCGCATGTGATGAAAGATACGGCAGTTGATCCACTGGCGATATTTCGCGCTATCAACCTGGATGGAACATTGAGTTTGGCCCGGCAAGCCGCCGAAGCGGGGGTGTCGCGGTTTGTGTTTATCAGCTCAGTAGGCGTGAGCGGTGCGCAGACTGTGCTTGGCAAGCCATTCAGGGAAACAGACAAACCCAACTCCCATAACGCCTATGCGCTTTCCAAATTGGAGGCCGAGCAAGGTTTGCTGCGTATTGCAGTTGAAACCGGTATAGAGGTAGTCATCATTCGCCCGCCGCTGGTATATGGCCATGGCGCGCCGGGTAACTTTGGCTCCCTCGTGCGCGCCGTGCAGCGCGGCTGGCCTTTGCCGCTGGGCGCGGTGCACAACCAGCGCAGCTTGGTGGCGCTGGACAACTTGGTGGATTTCATCGTCACCTGCATCACCCACCCTCAAGCGGCTAACCAGACTTTTTTGGTGAGTGATGGGCAAGATCTGTCCACCACCGAGCTGGTGCACGGCATGGCGCAAGCAGCCGGGGTGCCTGCGCGTTTGCTGCCGTTGCCGGTGTGGGCTTTACAGGCGGGGGCTTCGTTGCTGGGCAAGGGTGATGCAGTACAACGCTTGTGCGGTAATTTGCAGGTCGATATTTCGAAGGCGCGCAGTTTGTTGGGTTGGGTGCCGCCGGTGTCTGTGAAAGAGGGCTTGAGGCGGGCGATGACATCATGAAAAGAGTATTCGATATTTTCTTGGGTTGTCTGGCGGCTCTGATCTTGTTCGTACCCGTGTTGCTGGTGGCGATGACCGTCCTCTTGACCTCCAAAGGGCCCGCCTTGTATTGGTCGGACCGCGTTGGCCGAAATAATGTGATTTTTAAAATGCCCAAATTCCGCAGCATGCGGGTGGGCACGCCTGCGGTGGCTACGCATTTGCTGGCCCATGCACGTTCACATCTGACACCCATTGGCTCCTTCTTGCGCAAAAGTAGCATAGACGAGCTGCCTCAGCTGTGGAGCATTCTGGTGGGCGACATGAGCTTTGTTGGCCCAAGGCCCGCGCTGTTCAACCAACAAGACCTGATCGATCTGCGCACTCAAAATGGCGTGCACACCTTAGTACCAGGGCTTACCGGCTGGGCGCAAGTCAATGGGCGGGATGAACTGCCCATTCCTCAGAAGGTGGCGCTGGACACGGAATACTTAAAGCGTCAAGGCTTCTGGTTCGACATCAAGATTCTCTGGATGACCTTTCTGAAGGTGGTTCAGCGTGACGGGGTATCGCACTGATGCGTACTACATGGTTGATGATCATCGGTGCCGCTGCAGTAAGCAAAACCAACAAGTATCGAATTGAAAAGTGGGTGATGCAATGCTCCGTTTACTAAGTCGTCTAGCAGCACCCGCGTTGGCCCTGCCACGCGCTGCCAAACGGGCACTTGTGGTGCTGGCAGATACGGGCCTGTGTGTGCTGAGCGTGTGGCTGGCTTTTTACCTTCGTTTGGGCGATTTCTTGTCGCTGGTGGTTTTCCCTGTGCTGTTGGCGTCTGGGGTTTCGGTGTTGTTGGCCATCCCCATTTTTGTAACGTCTGGGCTGTACCGCGCCATCTTCCGCTACAGCGGTTTGCCCGCCATGACGACGATGGTCCGCGCCATGCTGCTGTATGGCGTGTTGTTTGCGGCAGTGTTTACTTTGTATGGCGTGCAGGGGGTGCCACGCACGGTGGGGTTGATTCAACCGTTGCTGTTGTTGGTACTGGTGGGGGCCTCGCGTGCGGCAGCACGTGTGTGGTTGGGCGGTTTGTACCAAAACCAGATTAAGAAATCTGACTTGCCGCAGGTGTTGATATACGGGGCTGGCAGTGGAGGCCGGCAGCTGGCCTCAGCTTTGGCCAACAGCCACGAAATGCGCGTGGTGGGCTTTTTAGACGACGACGACCGCCTGCACGGCCATGTGCTCAACGGCTTGCCCATCCACAACCCTGCTGATCTGGCCAAATTATTGGCAGATGTGCCCGTGACCGATGTGCTGCTTGCCTTGCCCTCGGTGTCGCGGCAGCGGCGCAACGAGATATTGGCGGCTTTGTCACCCCACAAGCTGGCGGTGCGCACTTTGCCAGGGTTGAGCGACATTGCCACGGGTAAGGTGAGTTTGAGTGACGTGCGCGAGCTGGACATTGACGACCTGCTGGGGCGTGAACCCGTCAAGCCCAACGGCTTGCTGCTTAACCGCAACACGTACAACAAAACAGTGTTGGTCACCGGAGCCGGTGGCAGCATTGGCAGCGAGCTGTGCCGCCAAATTCTTAAAACCAAACCAAAGAAGCTGTTGTTGGTGGAAATGAGTGAGTTTGCGCTCTACCAAATTCACCAAGAACTTCAGTCCATCTTGGCAGGCACGCCCAACGATCAAGCGGATGGCTTTGAAATCGTCCCTCTGCTGGCATCGGTGTGTGACGAGGTGCGCATGCACGAAATCATGGACACTTGGAAGCCCAGCACGTTGTACCACGCGGCGGCCTACAAGCATGTGCCCTTGGTGGAGCACAACCCGAGTGAAGGCTTGCGCAACAACGTGTGGGGTACCCGGGTGTGTGCCGAGGCCGCAGCTCGCCATGGCGTGCAAAACTTTGTGTTGATCAGCACCGACAAAGCCGTGCGACCCACCAACATCATGGGCGCGACCAAACGCTTGGCTGAAATGGTGTTGCAGGCGCTGGCTGAGTTACACCCGCGCACCTGTTTTTCGATGGTGCGCTTTGGCAACGTGCTGGGCTCCAGCGGTTCGGTTGTGCCCTTGTTTCGGGAGCAGATAAAAAATGGCGGACCCATCACGCTCACGCACGCTGACATCACCCGCTACTTCATGACCATTCCTGAAGCAGCGCAACTGGTGATTCAAGCGGGGGCTATGGGTGCTGGCGGCGATGTGTTTGTGCTAGACATGGGGCAGCCGGTGCGTATTTACGATTTGGCCAGTCGCATTGTGGAGCTCTCTGGCCTGACGCTCAAAACCCAAACCAACCCAGAAGGTGACATTGAAATCAGTGTCACCGGCCTGCGCCCTGGTGAAAAACTCTATGAAGAACTGCTGATTGGCGACAACCCTAAACCCACTCAGCACGCCCGCATCATGAAAGCGCATGAGCCATTCTTGCCGTGGGTGCAGCTGCAAGGCAGTCTCAACTCTTTGGAAATGGCCATGAGCGTGAACGACGTGCCCGTGCTTCGCGCCTTTTTACAGCAACTGGTGCCAGGCTATCAGCCCAGTGGCGAGGTGGTAGATTGGGTGCATCTTGCCTTGGAACGTGAAGCGACGGCCAATGAGTTGGCGTAGTTGGCCGGCTTGTTCATAAGGTTGAGCAGCAGCAAGACCCGGCTCTCGCCATCAGGGGTTTGGTAAATGGCTTGTAGGTCGGCAAAAGGTCCATTCATGTTTTCGGTTTCTAACCGAATCGCGCTCACCAAATTGTCATGAATTTTGGCAGGCGTCCTGCCAAAAGTGACCAGACGATTGACGCCGACGGTGGCGCGGATGCGTCCCCAACTTTGTGATTTCCAGTCTGTTCCCAGCCGTATGAACAGACAGCGCGGGAACAAAGACTCTTGAACGACAGGCAAGACACCGCTTTTGAGGTGTTCAGCATTGATTTGTGGCAGGAAGCATTCAAAACCTTGCTGTTCAAGGTTTTCCAAGGCCAGTCGTTCTTGGCGTATCTTGCTGTGGATCAAATACCAGTTGCGCATCGGTAGTTCATTAACGGTTTGATGATTATTCTATATTCGATATGTTAATGGCGCGAGAAATAAGTGCCTAAACCGATGGGCCGTTCATAATGAGAGATGGCATAGGCTAGAAAGTAGAAATGAAGCTGAATACACAGGTAGTTGATGGTTTTTCGGTGCAACCCATGCATGCCAAGTTCGCGGTAGCGTTTGTTGCCATTCTCGCCATGGCTCTATTTACCTCAGTGGCCTTGACCAACATCGCAGTGTTAGGCCTTGTATTGACAGCGCCTTTTGCATGGGTTGAATTTCAGCGAATGCAAGACACGATGGCGCCTAGCGCTAAAGTATTTCTAGGTCTTATCGCGGCCATTTGCGCTTGGGATATTTTTACCAATATATACGCGGGGTTTGACCTTGTGTCGACGTTCAAGGCCTTGTTGCACGACATGCGCACCTTGGGGTTTGTCTTGGTTCTATGGGCGATGTTTGCTAATCCTTATGTTGCGCGAGTTGCCTTTTGGGCCATGTGTGCGTGCGTGCTCACGCTCGCCACAGTCAATTTGGTTCTCACGCTCCTGGGGCGTGTACCTCAGGGCGAGTACTTCACGACAGGGTTTATGCATATGTCGCACCTGTCGCACATGTACGGTCAAGCTTTGGTCGGTTTTGTGTTTGTTTTGGCGCAGCTGTGGTTGGTTCGGCCTCGTTTGTCTTGGCGTGTGGCTATCCCTATTGCGCTGCTGGTGCTGTCGTTGTTTTTGGCCAGTGAGCGCCGCACGGGTTGGTTGATGCTGGCCGCAGGCTTGGGCGTATGGGCGCTGTTAAATGCAAAACGGCTGTTTGTAGGTAAACACAAGTGGTGGCTGTTGGTAGTGCTCATCGCCGCGTTGGGGGTGGTTGCTGGTTCAGATGTCGTGCACAGGCGTATGGCGCAGGCCATGGTTGAATTTGACCAATACCTATCCATGACACCTCAAGAGCGGGCGACTGTGACGGGTTCGGTTTCCATTCGATTGCAGTTTGCAAGCACCATGATTGAGCTCGTGAAGCAAAGCAATGGGTGGATCGGTGTGGGAAGCCTTGGGTTTACAGATGCCTTCCATGCGGCTGCCACGCGCCTGGGGGTGACGCCAGAAGCTGGCGCAGTTTATAACTGGGGCAATCCGCACGACGAATACCTCTATATGTTGGCTACCAAAGGGGTGGTTGGTTTGTTGCTTTATCTGTCGATCTTTGCTCAAGCATGTCGCGTGGCTTGGCACAAAACGGATGAGGTGCAAAGTATTGGCTTGGTGATGTTTGTGTTCTTGTTCTTGCTGAGCATTACGTCGAACTCAATGATGATTGACATGGAAGAGGGCCACTTCACGATGTTGATCCTGCTCATTTTTTTGGCGCCTAAGTCGCTGCAGTTTTGCGCTCGAAAAGTAAAAAATTAATTTATCTAAAAATACGTATATGACCATTCTCGTTACCGGCTGCGCCGGCTTCATTGGCAGTAATTTCGTCCACACTTGGTTTTCGTCCTCTGACGAAGTCGTGGTCAATCTAGACAAACTCACCTACGCGGGGAATCTCGCGAACCTAGATGCGCTCAAAGGCGATCACCGCCATGTGTTTGTGCAAGGCGATATTGGCGACTCGACGTTGGTGCCGCAGTTGCTGTCGCAGTACAAGCCCCGCGCCGTGCTGAACTTTGCAGCCGAGAGCCATGTGGACCGTTCCATCCACGGTCCCGGCGATTTCATTCAAACCAACGTGATGGGCACGTTCAATCTACTGGAGTCGGTGCGTGCCTATTGGCAAGACCTGCCAGCGGCTGAGAAAGAGGCCTTTCGCTTTTTGCACGTCAGCACCGACGAGGTGTATGGCACCTTGTCGCCCTCCGATCCGCCGTTTACTGAGACCAAAACTTACGAGCCCAACAG
>CANCCJ010000032.1 GCA_947374535.1 Comamonadaceae bacterium
GCGGGGTTGGAGGATTTACGCATGCATGATTTGCGGCACAGCTTTGCGAGTGCGATGGTGAACTCGGGGATGACGCTGTATGACGTGAAAGAGATTTTGGGGCATGCCAACATCAAGACGACGCAGCGGTATGCGCACTTGTCTAACCACCGGTTGAGGAAGGCGGCTGAGTCGGTTTCGGACTTCTATGGCGATCAGGGGTGGTGATGGATGTGCGTGAGCAAATCACGCGATGCAGCCGCCACGAAGTGCGGGTTGAGGATGGGGTGGTCTAGACCGTAGCGTAAGGGGTGCGCGTTGAGGTCAGTCACGACACCACCTGCAGCTTCCAAGACGGCTTGGGCCGCCGCGGTGTCCCATTGGCTGGTGGGGCCAAAGCGGGGGTAGACATCGGCCAAGCCTTCGGCAATGCGGCAAAACTTGAGTGAGCTGCCGGCTGCTAAAAAGTGGTGTGGAGTGGCAAGGCGCTGGAGCCATGCGTCCAGCGCCTGTGTGCCGTGAGAGCGACTGCCGATGACACGCAAGGGCGAAGGGGCTGTGGCGGGCGAGGTGCAGATGGCGCGAAGGCTGGTGGCATCGCGCTTCCAAGCGCCTAAAGTTTGGGATGCGTAAAACAGTTCATCGCGTGCGGGGGCAAGGACCACGCCGGCAATGGGGCGGCCTTGATGCACGAGGGCGATGTTGACGGTGAATTCATCGTTGCGTTTTAAAAACTCTTTGGTGCCATCTAGTGGGTCAACCAGAAAAAAGGTGGCGTGGGTTTGCGGATTGGCAGAGGTTGATTCCTCAGACAAGATAAAGACGTTGGGGAAGTGTTGTTCGAGGCCTTGGCGTATCACGCGGTCGGCGCGCAAGTCTGCTTCGGTTAAGGGAGAGGCATCGTCTTTTTGCCAAGTTTGACCACCATGGCGGTAGACATCCATGATTTGTTCGCCTGCTTGTTCCGCAAGGTGACAGAGGGTTTGTAAGTCGGTTTGGCTGAAGATCATGGGCGCAGCGATGTGGTGAAAAGAGAGATGCGTTCGATACAGTCTTCTTGGGAGGTGTCTACGGTGCGCAGATGGATTTCGGGTGACTCTGGCGGCTCGTAAGGGCTGTCGATGCCTGTGAAGTTTTTCAGTTCGCCTTTTCGGGCTTTTGCGTAGAGGCCTTTGACATCGCGTTGTTCACAGATTTCAAGGGGGGTGTCGACAAAGACCTCGATGAATTCGCCCTCCTGAAACGCTTGGCGTGCCATGAGGCGTTCCGCACGATAGGGGGAGATGAAGCTCACCAACACAATCAGCCCTGCATCGACCATGAGTTTGGCAACTTCTGTCACGCGTCGAATGTTTTCAACGCGGTCGGCCTCGGTGAAGCCCAAGTCGCGGTTGAGCCCATGGCGCACGTTGTCGCCATCGAGTAGATAGGTGTGTTTGCCTTGCGCGTGAAGGCGTTTTTCTAGGAGGTTTGCCAAGGTGGATTTGCCCGACCCCGATAGTCCTGTGAACCAAATGCATTGGGGGTGCTGGTGTTTTTGGGCTGCACGGTGGGCTTTGCTGAGTTCGAGGGCTTGCCAATGGATGTTGCTTGCGCGGCGTAAGGCAAATTCAATCATGCCGGCGCCAACGGTTTCCCGGGTGACCGGGTCCATCAAGGTGAAGCCCCCCATGACGCGGTTGACCTTGCTAGGCTCAAAGGCGAGGGGAGCGCTCGTCGAGAGATTGACGGTGGCGATGCCATCAAGGGCGAGTGTTTTCGCCGCGAGATGTGCGCCGGTGTCGATGTCTTCTTGGTATTTGATGGCGGTGATGGTTGCGGTGACTTCTTGGGCTGCCAGTTTCATCAGGTATTGGCGCCCAGGTGTCATGGCATGCGCACTCATCCATAAGAGCTTGGCTTCAAATTGATCGGCGATTTCTTCTGGGCCGTCGACGGGCCGATTCTGTGTGTCCAAAGTGTTGAGGTGCTGGATCAACGTAGGGCCTGTGTACCAACCCATGTGCTCGCTTGGACGAGGTATGTTGCCGCCAGTCAGCTCTGACAATGGAATGAGCTGGATGGTTTGGCGTTGAAGATCGGTTGTCAATCGACGGCAGTCCGCTTCTATGGCATTAAAGGTTTGCGCACTGAAAGCCACTTGATGGGTGGGTTTGATGACAAAAACCACATGCCGAATGCCCATCATGGCTGCAATTCGAGTGTGGCGTCTGGTTGTGGCGAGGATGCCTTTTTGTGCATCAATCCAAATGATGGCGACATCCGTCGTGGAGGGCTCGTCCACCACGTCAATATTCGCTGATCGCAAGTATTCGATAAGGGCGCGCCGCTCATCGTCAATGCCTGCGTAGGTGATCACTCGCAGGTGATGTGCAACGCCTTGGCCGGATCTAGCTAGATGTGTGTTCATGCGTGCTATTTTCGATTTGCGAATGCGCTATCTTAGACATGTGTTATCCTATATGAAGTTTCTTATATGAAAAATTCAACCCTCATCGTTTCTCTTTCGCCTACACCTCAGCAAGCGCAAAGTTTGCTGGCGTTGCAGCGTGCGTTTGCCGAGGTTTGCAATGCCATTGCGCCGACGGTGCGAGAAACGAGATGCTGGAATCGTGTGACTTTGCATCACTTGGCCTACCGTTCCTTGCGTGAGCGGTTTCCGCAAGTGGGGTCGCAAATGGTTTGCAATGCCATTTATTCGGTCTCTCGCACCTGTCGATTAATTTTTCAGTCCCCTGGCAGTCCTATGCATATTCAGAGGCTGGCTAATAGGCCTTTGCCATTGCTGCAGTTTTTGTCCAGCTCCCCCGTGTATTTTGATCGCCACACCTTGAGCATTCGTCATGGTGGGTTATCGATGTATACGTTGGATGGCCGAATGCGTTTCCAGCTCAACCTTTCCCCAGAAGAGGAAGAGCGTTTTGCCACAGCGCGACTTCAGGAAATTGTTTTACGTGGCACGGGGCAGCAGTTCTCGCTGAGCTTTAGTTTCGGGGACGAGCCTGTGCAAGTGACGGGGACGTTACCTGTTGAGGCTGTGTGGCCGCAATACGTGGTGCTGAATCAGAACGAAGATGGCACAGAGTTTCCGTTGCCAAAAGACTTGATACAAACATTGGCTGGGCTTGAGTCGATGCCAACCCAACCCGGAGTGAACAGATGAATCCACAACAAATGGGCGCTAAGCCCAAGGCCGTGCTGAAGAAAGCACTTCGTGATTTAGGGGAGGGGAGTTATGGCAAAGTCATTCTCTATAGCCTCATCGTTGGGGTGTTGTCGCTCTCTTCGACCTTCTTCATGCTGGAGGTCTACGATCGGGTAGTCAACAGTCGCAATGGCTTCACGCTGGTGATGCTGTTGCTGGCAGTGATTGGCGCTTATGTGATGCTAGAAATGCTGGAGTTGGTGCGTGCCGGCATCATGCACGGCGTGGCGCAGAAATTGGATGCTGCTTTTTCGACGCAACTCTTCAACACGGCTTTTGAGGCCAGGCTCAAGGGCTTGCCCGGGGGGACCACTCAGTCGTTGACTGATCTTAAAACGATCCGTGATTTTTTACCCTCCAGCGCTGTGATGGCGGCTTTGGATGGCCCTATGTCTCTGGTGTGTTTGTTCATCGTCTTCATGGTGAGTCCTTGGCTGGGCGTGTTTGCCTTGATTGGCGCTGTGGTGCAGGTATGGATTGCTGTACGGACCGAGAGCAAAACTATGCCGGTTCTGACCGAGGCCAACCGTGCCGCAATTGATGCGCAAAACTATGCCAATGGCACGTTGCGCAATGCGCAGGTGATTGAGGCGATGGGAATGATGGGCTCAATCCACAAGCGTTGGATGGGAAAACAACGCAAGTTTTTATCGATGCAAGCGATGGCATCAGACACAGGCGGTACCAACAACGCCAGTTCCAAGTTTGTTCAGACCATGCAGTCTTCTTTGATTTTGGGGGCTTCGTGCTGGTTGACGATCAAGGGACAAATGCTTGGTGGCGGCGGCATGATGATTGTGGCGTCAACGCTTGGTGGCAAAGTTTTGACTCCGCTGGTTCAATTGGTGGCTCAGTGGCGCGTGGTGGTGAATACGCGTGATGCTTACCAACGGCTCGAAACAGTGCTCAGCGCTTTCCCTGTGCGTGAGGCGGGAATGCCTTTGCCTGCGCCAAAGGGGTTGCTCACAGTCGAGGGCGTGGTTGCTGGCGCGCCTGGCAGTCCGATACCTATTTTGAAGGGGGTTAACTTTGCCGTGCAACCGGGCGAGTGTGTGATGTTGATCGGCCCATCGGCCGCTGGCAAAACGACACTTGCGCGATTGATGATGGGTTTGTGGCCAACTTCTGGCGGCAAGGTGCGTCTAGATGGCGCTGATATGTACAGCTGGAACAAAACAGAGCTGGGACCTCATTTGGGGTACTTGCCTCAGACAGTGGAGTTGTTTGATGGCACCGTTGCTGAGAACGTTGCCCGCTTTGGTGATGTGGACATGGCTGAGGTCGAGCGTGTTATCAAACAGGTTGGTTTGACAGACACCATTGCTGCGTTGCCCGAGGGAGTGAATACGCGGGTAGGTGAGGACGGTGCGATTTTGTCCGGCGGCCAGCGCCAGCGTGTCGCATTAGCGCGTGCCATCTATGGGACGCCGAAATTTCTGGTCTTGGATGAACCAAACTCAAGTTTGGATGAGGCAGGTGAACTTGCTTTGATGGATACCTTGCGCTACTTGAAAGCGCAAGGCTGCAGCGTGCTGGTGATCACACATCGCACCAGTGTGCTGCCAGCAGCAGACAAGGTGTTGATGTTGCGTGATGGTCAAGTCGCAGCCTTTGGTCCACGCGATGAAGTACTTGCTGCATTGCAAAAAGCCCAACAACAAGCGTTACAACAACAAATTGCCGCACAAGCGTCGCAAAACAGATCGATGGAGCCGACTCGATGAAAATTCCCGAAGTACTCGCGCGTAGCCAGTTAGGGCGAAGCATTTGGACCTTTAGGCGAGAGTTTGTCTGGGTAGGTGTCTTTAGTTTTTTTGCCAACTTACTGATGCTCTCTCCCACGTTGTTCATGTTGCAGGTGTTTGATCGCGTGATGATCAGCCAAAACGAGTTCACATTGATTGGTTTGATTCTTGTGATCAGTTTGTTTTTCGGGGTGATGGCGTTTGCGGAGTGGATTCGATCGCGACTCTTGGTTCGCGCGGGTGTGCGCTTTGATGAGTTTTTGAACTCGCAAGTATTCAAGGCCAGTTTTGATGCAAATTTGAACCAAGTCGCCAACAATCCCATTCAATCGTTCAGTGACTTGACCAACCTGCGTCAGTTTTTGACGGGTAATGGCATCTTTGCCATCTTTGATACACCTTGGACGCCAATCTACATCATTGTTTTGTTCATGATGAATTTCTGGTTAGGTTTTGTTGCCATCATTTTCACAGGGTTTTTCATTGCCCTGGCTTGGTATAGCCATCGCATCACCGCAGCAGGCAATGAACGCGCGAATCAAGCGCAAATCAAAGCCAATACCTATTTGAATGGAAAGTTACGGCATGCAGAGACCGTTGAGGCGCTGGGCATGCTTGCTAATTTGCGCCGCCACTGGTTGGTGTTACACGGGACACAAAATGTGGAAGCATTTGAGGCGCAACACCTGCAACATCAGGTGCAGGCTTTCGTGAAGTTTGTTCAATACAGCCAGCAGTCTTTGGTCTTGGCATTGGGCGCGTTATTGGCGATTCGTGGTGAAATTTCTGCCGGGGCCATGGTGGCTTCCAATGCGTTGGTCGGCAATGCTTTGCGTCCCATCAGCGTGTTGGTGTCGACTTGGAAGCAGTTTGCAGATGCCCAAGCGTCTTATGGTCGTCTGGAAAAGCTGCTTGAGGACCATCCTGAACGCGAAGCTTCACATGCCACTGATGTTGTTCGAGGCCAGATTACCTTGGAGAACCTAGTGGCGACAGCCCCTGGGCGTAAAGACCCAATTTTGCGAGGTTTGAACGTCAGCTTCAATGCCGGCGAGGTCGTCGCGATTGTGGGGCCCTCAGGTGCAGGCAAATCCACATTGGCACGTTGCATCATCGGAATTTGGCCCAATGTGACGGGGCGCGTTCTGTTGGATGGACAAGACATTTCCACATGGTCGCGCGATGAGTTGGGTCCTCACTTGGGCTATCTGCCACAAGACATTGAATTGTTTGAAGGCACGATTGCGGAGAACATTGGACGTTTCAGTGATCTCAAGCCAGAGTGGGTGATTGAAGCGGCGCAGCGCACGGGCATCCATGACATGGTTCTGCGTTTCCCGAAGGGATACGACACACAGATGGGCGAGGCTGGAGGCTTGCTTTCCGGCGGGCAGCGCCAGCGCGTGGGATTGGCGCGCGCAATTTATGGAAATCCAGCGATGGTCGTGCTTGATGAGCCAAACGCGAATCTGGATGAGGCAGGCGAAGTCGCTTTAATCAAAGCAGTGAAAGAGCTTCGCGACCAAGGACGTACCGTGTTCATGGTGGTGCACCAACAAAACATATTGAGTGTCGCGGATCGCGTGCTGGTGCTCAATGAGGGTGTGATTAAGCAGTTTGGGCGACTGGCGGTAAACCCCGCGATAGCAGCTCCACAGGCATAACAGTTAAGGACAGAGTCATGAGTAACAAGTGGAAACAATTTGGGCGAAATTTATTAGCGCCATCAAAAAAAAATTCAGACATCACCGACATCGATGATGTGAAGGATTTGGGCGCACATACGGACACCAATGCCCCCATTCGTTTGGGTTTTTGGGTTTTGGTGGTGGGTTTTGGTAGCTTCTTGCTCTGGACGGCGTTTGCGCCGCTAGATGAGGGCGTTTCAGCCCAAGCCTCAGTTTCTATCGAGACACGTCGCAAGACGATTCAACACCTCAGTGGTGGCGTCGTGCGACAAGTTTTGGTCAAGGAAGGCCAATGGGTCAAAGAGGGCGAAGTGCTGGTCGAGTTGGACGAGGCTACCGCCAAGGCGAACTACCAAGCCGTGCGTCAAAACTACATGAGTCAGCGCGCGACAGAGAGTCGTTTGTTGGCTGAGTTGAGTGGCGCTTCTGCGATCAAGTTTCATCCAGACTTGGTCAAGGCAGCAAATGACCCTTTGGTGCAGCAGCACATGCAAACGCAGCGTGAGTTGTTCCAGTCACGTCGCTCCTCCAACATGGCAAGCACCTTGGGCGTAGCGACAATGCTTGAAAATCGTCATGCCCAAGCTGCTTTGCAATCCAAACAGCTAGATTCGCTGAAGGAGTTGGCTGCCGAGGGCTATGCGTCTCGCAATCAGGTGCTGCAAATGGAACAGTCGCAAGCGGAATTGCGCGCTGTGATTGCAGATCTCACCTCGAACTTTGCGCGTGTACGCCAAGAGTATTTGAAAGAAGTGTCGACCCAGCTCGCAGATGTGCGCCGCGAAGTTCAGTCGGGTCAAGAAAAACTTACCGCTGTGACAGAAGATTTGGCACGCACCCAAATTCGTAGCCCAGCAGAGGGGCAGGTGGTCGGACTGACGCTTGGTTCTACGGGCGGGGTTGTGAGCCCTGGGCAGCGCTTGATGGATGTGATTCCTAAGGGCGAAGCGTTGGTTTTGGATGCCAAGGTTCCTCCAAATCTTATTGACCGAGTGTTTGCGGGTGAAGATGCCGAAGTGCGCTTTGCCACTTTTGCTAACTCTCCCCAGTTGGTACTCGATGGCAAGCTTGTGTCAGTGTCTAGCGATGTGATCACCGAGCAGGGGGCAATGGGTAGCGTGAGCTACTACTTGGCTCGCGTTGAGATTACGCCAGAGGGGTTGCGTCAATTGGGCAAACGAGTTATGCAGCCTGGTATGCCTGCCGAAGTGTTGCTGAAAACTGGTGAGCGTAGCGTATTGACTTACCTCTTGCACCCACTGACTAAACGTTTGGCTGCGGCCATGAAAGAGGAGTAAGCCATGCCTATAGCTCGCTTCGCTTTGCGCCTACCCGCATTGGCTTGTCTCGTGTGGGCGTTCAATGCAAGTGCTCAGGATAGCTTGTCTGATGCTGTTGCAGCTGCGCAGTCCAAAGATCCTGCCTTACAGTCCGCTAGCCTTAACCGTGAGGCCGCACGTCTCAACATCTGGATAGCAGGTTCACGTCTTTTGCCGCAGTTGACGTTTCAAGAAACACGCCAAAACACCAACCAGACCACGACCCAAGACACGATTGCAGGACCGGTTGCGCGTGACTTTGTTGGGCAGTCGTACAACAAGCAGTTGAGTTTGCGCCAAGGGGTGATTCGCGCCCGTGACGTCGAGGGATATCGACAAGGGCACCTGCAGTTTGAGTACGGCGACCAGAAGTACGTGTCTGCACAAGCAGACTTGTGGTCGCGCGCGACGGGGGCTTGGCTTGATGTGCTAGCAGCGCACTCGTTGGTGGATGTTTACTTGCGTGCTGTGCAGTCTGCCAGTGAGTCTGCACAGCAAGAAATCAAGCGTTATAAAGTCGGTGACGGTACCAAGGACAGCCGAGCAGAAGCTTTGGCGCAGTTGGCGCAAGCCAAGGCCATGTTGCTGGACTCTGAGTTGAATTTGAAGGCGCGTGAGCGTGCCTACATGCTCTTGACGGGGTTGCCGGGTGAAGGTTTGGCAAAGCGCCGCTTGCCGATAGAGTCGACCGTCAAGTTTGACGGCAGTCAACGCGATGAGCTTTGGAGCTTGGTGCTGTCGACGGCACCAGAGCTTCGTGCGGCGCGGGCGACACAGAATGTGAGTTTGTCTCGCGCCAATCAAGCCTTGTATGACCATCTTCCCACGCTGGATTTGGTGGCCAGCGCATCGTCAGCACAAAACGATTCCACCAACACTTTGGGTTACCGATATACCAATCGGCAGGTCGGTGCGCAATTGGTGGTGCCTCTGTTTTCGGGCGGTGGGGTAGAAGCCAGTCGACGTCAAGCGGTTGCCAGTTACGAAGCCAGTGTGGCCGATGGTGAAGCCTTGTTGATGCGTGTGGAAACGCAGTTCATGGCTGACTGGGCTAGTCAAGCGGGTTTGCTAGAACGGGCGCAAGCCGCACGTAGCTTGGTCGTCGCCGCGCAAGAGCAACGCCGTGCGGCTGAGTTGGGGCTTGCCAAGGGTTTGCGCACTTGGACTGAATTGAGCAATGCAGACCTTTTATTGGCCCGCCGCTCTAGCGACTTGGTGAATTTACAGGTCTCACTCTTTAAAACCCAAGCGCGTATTCTTTCATTGCTTCCCATTCAAGTACCAGCGTGGGATGAATGGGTCAAAAGTCTAGACAGCGCGAGCCAACAGGGTCGGTAGGCCTACCCTAGGCTGCTTGAGGTTCCTGATCCATCGCTTTGATGAGCGCTGATTCAACACTGGCAGAAGCTGCGGTGCTTGCACCGGTTAAATATTGCTGAACCAGATCGCCATACGGGGCGGTTTGTGTCGCGTTGGTCGCTGCATTGGGTGTCAGCGAAGGTGTCACCGTTTCAGAGGCTGCTGCGACGCTTGTTTCAGAGGTCGGTGTGCTTGGTGTGGTGGTCGCCGTTGCGCTGGTGTCGTTACTTTGGTAGTTCAACTGGGCCTCAATCGTGCTCAGGAGGTCAAAGATACTTGACGATCCAGCGTTGGACGACGTCCCAGAGGTCGTAGGTGTAGATGTAGGTGTCGGTGTCGGTGTCGGTGTCGGTGTACTCACCACCGCTGTGCTGACTGCTGTGGGCATTGCCGGGGTGGCGGGCGGAAGGGCGTCGAACGTTGTCAGCGGCGTGCTCGCGGTCGGTGATGGCTCTGTTGCGGTAGGCGTCAGCGGCTTGCCCATCATTTGTCGAATGGCTTGCAAGAACGTGTTGCTTTCAGGCACGATGCCGACCACGCTGAGGGCATCGAAGACATAGTCTGACGTTGGCACAGTGGTCGAGGATACCGTCGCTGCGAGCACTTCGGGGCTGAGAGACTGGGTCGGCAGTATGGATGACTGTGCCAACATGTCTTTGAAGCCGCTGGCAGTTGTAGTCGCGTCTGCGGTACTGGCTGTCCCCGTGACCGTGCTAACAGCGGTGCTGTTTAAGACGTTATTGGTCGTGTTACTCGAAATTGTGTTCACTGACATCACAGTCCTCCCATAAATCGTGAGTAACACAAGCAGATTTCATGCCCGACAAAACACGTCGCTCGTCAAATTCCGCCGATCTCATTTAAAGCTAATCCAGTTGGTGCCGATAAATAGGGTGACTGTGATATAAATCTTTAGCTATTCATGGCACACACTTTGCTAAGTTGGAACAATGACGACAACATCAGCCTTACTCACCCGCGCTGCTCGGATTTTCATGCAGGATCAACCGTCTGCCGCCGAGCTCACAAGCTGGGTCATGCGTGTTGACCAAGGCGTGGTCTCTTTAGATCAGCAAATACTGGATATCTCGCATGCAACGAAGCGAGAGTTATCGAATACAGACGAGTTGGCACGTTTGTTTTTCGTGCTGTTAAATCGAGCGCCCGACTTGGCGACATTCTCTGAGGCCATGCGAATGATGGAGAAGGACGGTTGGTCTTTCCAAAGCATTTGTAAGCTAGGTTTGAGTATGAGCGCGGGGCAACTCAGTGACAGTCTAGGGCTGTCGAACCGACAGTTTGTCGATAAGCTGGCTGCGCTGATGTTTGAGAGTCCAGTGGACGTGGTTGGTTTATATGCGGTCATGGATACCTTGGTGACTGGGCTCAACAACGGCGTGATCACTCGGGCGCAACTGTTGGACAGTGCCATGCGCTACGACGACCCTAATGTGGTTTATCGGGAATATGTACAACCTGCGCTGCTTTATTTGGCGGCAGCTGGTCGTGAAGCATCGCTGGCCGAACTCGACAGCGGCAAATCTTTGCCTGAACTTGCCCTGACGCGGCAAATTTTGACCGCAGCCGGAGAGTCGCCATTTGCCACTTTTCCCTCGTACACCGTCAACGCCTCTTCTGCGACCCTCAACGGCACATTCACAGACGCTTTTGAGATGAACCTGAACACGCACACCAGCTCGATTGGTGTGAACACCCAGTACAAAATGTTCTTGCTGAATGCGGCGGGGACCATGGAACAGAGCAAACAATATGACACGACCTTGCTGTCTGGCATCACGAACCTTGACGGCAGTGGGTTAAATCCGGCCCTCAAAGGGTTTACGGTGACGGCCAATTCTGGGGGCTCAATCATCAAAGCCCCAAACGCGAAATCAACGCTGACGGGGGGCGATGGCTCTGATGTTCTCACTGGGGGGGCGGCGGCGGATACGCTGTCAGCCGGGGGCGGCGACGATAGCTTGGTTGGTGGTGCTGGCGATGATGTGCTCGTGGCTGGCACTGGGAACGACAACCTGACGGGTGGTCTTGGCAAAGATACGTTCACGTTCTGCAATTCAAATGCGCTTTTGGCGCAGGGCGGCATGACAACGATTACAGATTTTGGTAATGATGTGGACGTGCTCAACTTTGGACCGCTGCAGGGCAACACGGTCAAGCCTGCGAATGTCGCACTGATTGTGGGCTCCAGTGATCGCAACTCTGGATTCGTTTTGACCAAGTCAGCCGTCAACAACAGCGTGTTCTTGGTCAACAACACTGGCAACTGGGTTGACGCCGTCAACAATGGCTTAGCACCGCGTACGCCTGAGCAGATCGCAGACTTATTTACTGAAGTTGTGCCGAACCCTGATGTGCCTGACACTACCATGGTTCAACATGTCACCTTTACCAAACCGCCTGTGCTCGGCGCGACTTACTATGTGATCTCATATGAGGCCGTTCATGGTGCAGATATTTGGATGGTGTCCAACTTCAGTGATGTCCTCTCGGTCACTGACAACGAAGTTCAACTGATTGGACACATCAACCTCAGCTCCTATGGCAATTTATGGAATGCCCTTCAAGTGCCCGGGGCTGTGGTTGCTTGAGGTAATTTACACGCCTTAGGCAAACAAGTTGCTTCCATGTGAGGTTGTGCTTGAACTATTAATAGGTTGAGGCTTGAGGCTGAAGTCTGTGCTTAGCATTCGAGTTAATAACGTTCCCGAGTAGTTGGGACACGTATCATTACCTTATGCAAGTCACACAAGAAAAAATCGGTCAGCATCGTGCCATTCCTTTGCACTTGGCCATCATCATGGATGGCAATGGGCGGTGGGCGCAACAAAGGCATATGCCCCGCAGGTTGGGGCATTACAAGGGTGCCGCCCGTGTTCGTAGTTTGATTGAATATTGCACTCGCGCTGGCGTTCAGTGTGTGACGCTTTTTGCATTCAGCACTGAAAATTGGCAGCGCCCTGAAGACGAAGTACAGGCTTTGATGGCGCTATTTGTTGAATATCTCGACAAAGAGTTGCCCGCGATGTTAGCGAATCAGGTGCGCTTCAGGGCCCTTGGTGCCTTGGATCGCTTCAGCTCTGAGGTGCGTGAGCGAATTGAAAAGGCTCAAAAGCAAAGTGCGAATAACCATGGGCTGTTACTGAACGTGGCTGTGAATTATGGGGGACGATGGGATATCTTGAATGCGGTGCAAACTTGGCAGGACGAGCACCCACAAGCGCCATTGCGCACACTCCAACCTGAGGCCCTTTCGGACTACCTGAGTACGCGTGGGCAACCAGATTTAGATTTGATGATTCGCACGGGAGGGGAGTCGCGTATCAGCAACTTCTTGCTGTGGCAAGCGGCCTACGCCGAGCTGTATTTCACGGACACGCTATGGCCTGACTTTGATGAAAAGGCGCTGCAGGCCGCTTTTGAATGGTTTGCGACCCGAGATCGTCGCTTTGGACAAGTTCAGAAGTCCGCCATCTAGAATCAAGCATGCTAATTTTCGATACGCCATGAACTTGCGCTTTAGTATTCTGGCCAACTATGTGAGCCAGTTTTACGTCATGCTAGTCAGTATGGCGTTGGTGCCTGTGTATTTGCACGAGATGGGGCCAGAGGTTTACGGCCTCGTTGGATTTTTTTCTTTGCTGTTTTCTTTGTTTTATCTTTTGGACATGGGGCTGACGCCTACCATCTCGCGTGAAACTGCCCGATTTCATGGAGGTGCCCTATCTGCGCAAGCTTTTCGCCAATTGTTTCGCGCGATGAGTCTGGCTTTTGCTGTCGTGGCGTTCTTGGGTGGTGGCGTTATTTGGCTCTCCAGTGACTGGATTGTGGGGCGCTGGTTTAGGCTCGATGCCATACCCCATGGTGTAGCCCAGTTTGCGATTGAGCTTATGGCGATGAGTGTCTCCTTGCGGTGGATGGGAGGGCTATATCGGGGGGTACTGAGCGGCGGTGAGCGCATGTTTTGGTTGCCGACGTTTAATGCGCTGATGGCGACGTTGAGATTTGTTGGTGTGCTCGTGGCGATGTGGTTATGGGGATACACGGCTACGGTGTTTTTTGCCTATCAATTGGTTGTGGCTTGGGTAGAGTTCGTCATACTGGCTGCAAAAACCTTTTCGTTGTTACCTGCTAGCTCAGTGATTGGTTGGTCATTTAGCCCCCTGCGACCCTTATTGCAGTTTGGCATGATCACCGCATTGTCTTCGGCCCTTGGCATGGCCGTCATGCAGGTGGATAAGTTCTTGTTGTCGGGTTTGCTGCCGCTGGCAGATTACGGATACTTTTCATTGGCTGTGTTGGTCGCGACAAGTGTGATGGTGGTCAGTACACCGATCAGCACCGTGCTGATGCCACGTATGGCGCGTTTGCATGCGCAAGGGCGTGTGTCGGAAATGCTGTCGGTCTATCGTTTGTCCACAAGGCTCACGAGTGCAATTGCTGGTGGAGGCTCGCTCACGTTAGCTTTTTGTGCCCACCCGTTATTGACGATGTGGACGGGAGATGCGCAATGGGCGCACCTTTATTGGCCGATATTGTCACTGTATGCGCTTGGTTATGGGTTGTGGGCGCTGAGTTTGTTCCCTTATTACTTGCAATACGCACGCGGGCAAATGCGTTGGTATTTGCTTGGTAACCTGATGTTTTTATTGATTCAAGTTCCCGCGATCATTTATGCAGTCCCTCAATGGGGTGCCGTCTCTGCGGGATGGGTTTGGCTAATTCTGACGGCGTTGTATTTGGTGCTGTGGGGTGGTGTTGTTCATCATCGTTTGAGTACTTTGTCACATACAGTTTGGTTGTTTCGCGATGTTTTCAGTGTGAATTGGCCTGTGCTTGTCGGCATGATGTTTGTTGGACTGTTGGATTTGCACCCGCAAAGTCGCTATGAGACGATGGCCTATGTTGTCTTGGTTGGTGGGGGGTTGATGACCGCCAATGTTGCGTGGTTGGCTTGGTTAGAGCGCGAAACTTGGCGAACATGGCTGAAGCCAACGGGGAAGACTACATGATTTCAGTTTCGGTGGTTAGCCACGGCCAGATGACACTTGTCAGCAATTTATTGGATGACATCCAGGCCTATTGCGAAAACACCTCGCTAGAGCTCATCTTGACGCTGAACACCCCACACGAGCCTATTCCGAACTTTGAATGCTATGGCTTTCCCATCGTGGTGATTCAGAACGATTTACCCAAAGGGTTCGGCGCAAACCATAACCAAGCATTTGTCTGTGCAAAGGGGGACTATTTTTGTGTTTTAAATCCAGACGTTCGTTTGCAAGCAGATCCTTTTCCTGCTTTGATGGCGTGTTTGGCAGATCCGTCTGTAGGGGTGTCTGCACCCATGGTTTTGAACGGTGAGGGGCATATGGATGACAGTGCTCGATATTTTCCAAGTCCACTTTCGATTGCCTGCAAGGTTTTAGGTTTCTCGCGTAGCGCACGCTACGACGTGGGGCAAACCGTCGCATATCCCGACTGGGTAGCGGGGATGTTCATGTTGTTCAACGCTCGTACCTTTTCTCAATTAAATGGGTTTGATGAGCGTTATTTCTTGTATTACGAAGATGTGGATATTTGTGGTCGTTTGACGAACATGGGATTACGTGTTGCATGGTGCCCATCTGCGCAGGTGATCCATTTGGCGCAGCGTACGAGCCATCGAAATTTCAAATACCTGCGTTGGCATGTCACGAGCATGCTGAAGTTTTTTTCGTCGAGAAATTATTGGCGATTGTTATGGAAATAGGGCTGACGGGGGCGAATGGTTTTGTCGGCCGGCATTTCATTCCTTATTTAACGGCGCGTGGACTCCATGTCGTGCCCCTTGTGCGCGGGGTTGACATCGGTCCCGTGCTAACGGGACTTGAGGTGGTGGTGCATCTGGCGGCCAGGGTCCATGTGATGATCGAAACGTCATCGGACCCACTAACTGAGTTTCGGCGCTCGAATGTAGTGGCCACTGAGGCGTTGGCTCGTCAAGCAGCCAAGGCCGGCGTTCGTCGATTTGTTTTTATGAGCTCGGTCAAAGTGAATGGTGAGGAAACCCAACCTGGTCAGGCTTTTCGTGAGACCGATGAGCCTCATCCTCAGGACGCGTACGGTATTTCTAAATGGGAAGCCGAGCTTGTATTGAGGCAGGTCGCCATTGAGACTGGTATGGAGGTCGTCATCATTCGTTCGCCCTTGGTGTATGGGCCGGGTGTCAAAGCGAACTTTGCTGCCTTGATGCGAGCTGTACGACGAGGGTGGCCTCTGCCATTCGGTGGAATTAAGAATGCCCGCAGTTTGGTCGGCTTAGATAATTTGATGGACTTTATCTATTGTTGTATGACACACCCCGCAGCTAAGGATGAGACGTTCTTGGTCAGCGATGGGCAGGACGTGTCTTCTGGGGAATTGGTCATCAAGTTAGCCTTGGCTCTAGGAGTTACGCCCCGTGTATGGTCTGTGCCGCCGTGCGTTTTAGAGTCGATTGCAGGATGGTTGGGTAAGCGAAAAGCCGTGCAACGCTTATGTAGCAGTTTGCAGGTCGATATTTCAAAAGCTCACCAATTGCTGGCATGGCAACCCCCGCTGTCCTTGCAAGAAGGTTTTCAAAAGGCCGTGTCTAAAGGATGAATGTGGTGAAACGATTATTTGACATTGCATTGGCGTTGATCGCTGCTATCTTTTTGATACTTCCGATTGTTATGGTGGCAATTTGTGTTCGTCTGACGTCGCGCGGTCCTGCTTTGTATTGGTCCGATCGTGTGGGGCAATACAACCGCATTTTTAAAATGCCGAAATTTCGTAGCATGCGAGTCGATACCCCTGCTGTGGCGACGCACCTGCTGACCGATCCGAACTTGTATCTGACGCCAATTGGTCCTTTCTTACGAAAAAGTAGTTTGGATGAGTTGCCTCAGTTGTGGAGCATTTTGGTGGGGGATATGAGTTTTGTAGGTCCTCGGCCAGCCTTGTTCAATCAGGATGATTTGATTCAGTTGCGTGAGCAAGTCGGAGTACATGCTTTGGTGCCCGGTTTGACGGGGTGGGCACAAGTCAATGGTCGTGATGAGCTGAGCATTGCAGAAAAGGTGGCTTTGGATGCCGCATATTTACAGCGTCAGTCATTGTGGTTTGATCTCCAAATTTTGTGGATCACTTTTTTGAAGGTGGTTCGCAAGGATGGCGTATCCCATTGATATGAAAATAGTCGCATGATGTTTAAATTCCTTGCTCTTCCTGTGCTTGCTTTGCCGCGTGTCGTCAAGCGCTTGGTGGTGATTAGCTTGGATATCATCCTGTGCAGCCTAACTGTTTGGTTGGCTTTCTATTTGCGTCTGGGGGAGTGGGTGTCACTGGGCAACGGCACGATGTGGCGACCCATGTCTGCCATATTTGTTGCGTGGGCATTTGCGCTGCCTATCTTTATGTTGGGCGACTTGTACCGCGCAATTTTTCGCTATTCTGGTTTAAAGGCGACAGCCACCGTGGTGAAGGCGTTGGCGATTTATGCGGCCTTGTACGCTACAGTCTTCACGCTCTTCGGTATGGATGGAGTGCCGCGAACTATTGGCATTATTCAACCCATCTTGTTGGGTTTGTTTGTGGTGGCATCACGAGCGTTAGCGCGGTATTGGCTGGGGGGCTCTTACCGCCATGCATTCAAGCGTGCGTTATTGCCTCGCGTTTTGATTTATGGCGCTGGAACTACAGGGCGCCAATTAGCCGATGCTTTAGCCAATAGCCATGAAATGCGAGTCATTGGCTTCTTGGATGACGCTCCTCAGTTGGTTGGTCAATTGTTGAATGGTCAACCTATTTATCACCCCAATGAGTTAGATGATTTGCTAATCTCGCATGGCGTGAGTGACGTTTTGCTCGCCATGCCGTCAATCAGTCGCAAGCAGCGCAATGAAATTTTGCACAAGATGACACAAGCCAAAGTGGCGGTGCGGACCTTGCCCAGTGTGAATGAGTTGGCACAAGGCAAGGTGCAGACATCAGATTTGCGAGAACTAGAGATCGATGATTTGCTGGGGCGTGATGCGGTACCGCCAAATACTGCGTTGTTGACCAAGAACATCAAAGACAAAGTGGTTTTGGTCACAGGGGCAGGTGGATCAATCGGTAGTGAGTTGTGTCGACAAATTTTGGAAATCGGTCCTACTTGTTTGTTATTGGTGGAGTCAAGTGAGTTTGCCCTCTATCGTGTGCATGCTGAGTTGAGCGAAAAATTGCAAACAAAGGAAATTCATCTGATTCCTTTGCTTGCATCCGTGCAAGAAGAGCGTCGCGTGAATGAGTTGATGGCTGCATGGCATCCAGATACCGTGTACCACGCTGCCGCATACAAACATGTGCCCTTGGTGGAGCACAACCCGGCGGAAGGCATTCGTAACAACGTCTTTGGGACCTTGACGGTTGCAACAGCCGCAGCATCTCATGGCGTGAAAGATTTCGTCTTGATCAGTACCGACAAGGCGGTGCGCCCGACCAATGTGATGGGCGCGAGTAAGCGTTTGGCTGAAATGGCGTTGCAGGCGTTGGCGGGCAATGGGTCGAGCACAAATTTTTCGATGGTGCGTTTTGGCAATGTATTGGGATCTTCGGGCTCTGTAGTGCCCAAATTTCGCCAGCAAATAAAAGATGGCGGTCCGATTACGCTGACGCATCCTGAAATTACCCGTTACTTCATGACGATTCCCGAAGCCGCCCAGCTGGTGATTCAGGCCGGCGCCATGGCAGAAGGTGGCGAAGTCTTTGTTTTGGATATGGGTGAACCCGTCAAAATCATCGATTTGGCACGGCACATGATTGAACTGACGGGTTTGACGCTGAAGGATGCCAGCCATCCCGATGGCGATATTGAGATTGAAATCACAGGATTGCGTCCAGGTGAGAAGTTGTATGAGGAACTTCTGATTGGGGATGACCCCAAACCGACATCACACCCTCGGATCATGAAAGCCAACGAGAAATTCTTGCCTTGGACTCATTTGAACGAACGATTACGCGTGTTAGAGAGTGCGCTGAACGTGAATGATGTGGCGTTGATCTTGACGTTATTGCAAGAATTGGTGTCTGGTTATCAGCGAAGTCCAACAATTGTGGATTGGGTGCATGTGCAGACGACGATGGAAAATTAAATAACCGATGAATACGCTTCCCTTACCCTTTCGGCTAGCCAGCATTTTCAGCATAGGCATTGGATTGACCTTGCTAACTACGGTTGCAGGTACAAATTTCATGGTGCTATTTTTGTTGCTCACGGCTCCGTGGGCTTGGGCGAGCTTCAAGTTAGAAGGGGCTCAGCGCACCCAAGTCCTTCAGTTCTTAAGCTTGATTGTTGTCTTGTGTGTTTGGTCAATGGTGCCGAACTTGATTTCAGGATATGGCGTCACTGATGTTTTGAAAGCGCTTCTGCACGACATGCGGACCTTTGTGTTTGTGGTGCTGCTCTGGCCCGTGTTCGCGAACCCTGTTGTATCGCGAACCGCTTTGTGGGCCCTGCTTGGAACCGTGGTGTTGCTAGCAACCGCCAACTTGTTGCTAACACTGGGGGGTTATGTGCCACCAGGCCAATATTTTTGGCCAACAGCGCCGCATTTGTATGGTCAGATTTTGGTGGGTTTCTTTTTCTTATTGGCTCAAATGTTACTGGTTCGTCCCAGCTTGTCCTGGCGAGTCATTTTGCCAATGGGGCTGCTGCTGCTGTCTTTATTTTTTGCCAGTGAACGTCGAACGGGTTACTTGCAATTGGCAGGGGGTTTTGTGGTCTGGGCTACTTTGAATCGCCAACGTTTGTTGGTGGGGAATTACAAATGGTGGTTTGTTATAGGGGCTGTTGTGGCGTTGTTTGCCGCATTGGCTTCACCTATCGTTCAGCGGCGCATGGCGCAAGTCGTTTTTGAGGTTCAGCAATTTCTATCGCAAACCCCGGAGCAGCGCACGGCGAAGGAAACGGCAGTAGGTATCCGTTTGCAGTACTACGTCTCAGTGTGGCAGCTGATCAAGCAAAGCAACATCTGGACGGGCGTCGGCAGTATTGATTTCATTGAAATGTTTTGGCAAGTGAATCAAAGCATGGGGGGTACGGAAAAAACCTTGTTCAGCAACCCTCACAATGAATACTTATATACGTTGGCCACAAAAGGGGTGATTGGGCTACTCCTTTATTTGGCAGTGTTTGGGCAAGCTTGTCGCATGGCTTGGCAAAATACCGATGAGGTACAACGCATTGGTCTGCTGGTGTTTATATTTCTATTTATGCTTAGCATCACGACCAACTCCATGATGGTCGATATGGAAGAGGGGCATTTCACAATGTTGATCTTGCTTATCTTCTTAGCGCCGCTACAACTCACTTTGATTCGCGCAAAGAGCGCGAGCACTCTTTGACGTAGGATTTTTATGACAATTTTGGTTACCGGTTGCGCTGGATTTATTGGCAGTAATTTCGTTCACACATGGCTTGCGTCGTCTGATGAAACCGTGATTAATCTCGACAAACTCACCTATGCCGGCAATTTGGCCAATTTAAAGAGCTTGCAAGGTGACGCACGTCATGTGTTTGTGCATGGCGATATTGGTGACCGTGCATTGGTCGATCAACTACTGCGCGAGCACCAGCCCCGGGCGGTGCTTAACTTTGCAGCAGAAAGTCATGTGGATCGCTCCATTCATGGCCCCGGTGAATTTATTCAAACCAACGTGATGGGCACCTTTCATTTGTTAGAGAGCGTCCGCGCTTATTGGCAAGTTTTGCCAGAAACTCAACGTCAAAGCTTCCGCTTCTTGCATGTGTCTACGGACGAGGTATATGGCACTTTATCGCCGACCGATCCCCCGTTTGCTGAAACCAAGAATTACGAACCCAACAGTCCTTACTCTGCCAGTAAAGCCGCGAGTGATCATTTGGTGAGGGCATGGCATCACACCTACGGATTGCCCGTGTTGACGACCAATTGCAGCAACAATTACGGGCCATTTCACTTCCCCGAGAAGCTTATCCCCCTTGTGTTGCTCAATGCGTTGGCTGGCAAAGCTTTGCCCATTTATGGTGATGGCCAGCAAGTGCGGGATTGGTTATATGTGCAAGACCACTGCCGTGCGATTACTCGCGTGCTTGATGCTGGTAAGGTCGGTGAGACCTACAACATTGGCGGTTGGAACGAAAAGCCAAACCTTGAGGTAGTCAATACCCTTTGCGCTGTGCTGGATGAGCTAAAGCCTCGTGCTGATGGCAAAAATTATGCAGAGCAAATTACATACGTTAAAGACCGCCCTGGCCATGATCGCCGCTATGCCATTGATGCCCGAAAAGTCGAACGCGAACTAGGTTGGCGGCCTGAAGAAACCTTTGAGACCGGGATTCGTAAAACCGTAGCGTGGTATTTGATCAATCAAGCTTGGGTCGAGGATGTGACCAGTGGTGCTTACCGCCAATGGGTGGGGCAGCAGTACGGAGCTTGACGCATGACTGCGCACAAAATATTGTTGCTTGGTGCCAATGGCCAATTAGGTTATCAGCTCGGGAATGTTCTAAAAAAATTGGGTCACGTTCAAGCGTTGACGCGTGCAGAGGCCGACTTTGCTAATCCAGCGATGTTGCGTGCAGCGTTGTTGAAGTTTGCTGAAACAGAAGTCCCCACGGTGGTGGTGAATGCAGCGGCATACACCGCGGTTGATAAAGCTGAAACTGAGTCAGAGTTAGCTCATGCTGTGAATTCCGAATCGTCAGCGGTGCTGGCTGAGCTGGCGCATAGATGGGGCGCCATGCTGGTTCATTACTCAACCGACTATGTGTTTGATGGTTCAGGGGTTCAACCTTGGCGAGAGTCCGATGACGCGCATCCATTGTCTGTGTATGGCGCAAGCAAGTTGCGGGGTGAAGCCGCGATTGCTCAGCGATGCCCTAAACACTTGATACTGCGCACCAGTTGGGTGGTGGGCCCGCATGGGGGGAATTTCTTAAAAACAATGTTGCGACTTGCGGCGGAGCGTGAAACTTTGCGAGTAGTCGCCGATCAAATAGGTGCGCCGACTTCTACGACTTTACTAGCTGATGTGACGGTAGCGCTGATCGCAGCTATGGAAAAGGCAGAAGCCAGTGATGCACGCTGGGGTGTTTACCATGTTGCTGCTGGAGGCGAAACCTCATGGCACGCTTATGCGCAACACGTCATTGCGGGCGCTGCTGCACGCGGCGCTGTCCTGAAAGCGGATGCAGCATCGGTGTTTCCTATCGCGACGGTTGAATACCCGCTGCCTGCACCTCGCCCCTTGAATTCCCGGATGGATACACAAAAAATTCAGCGCACATTCCATGTCAAGTTGCCAACATGGCAGGTTGGCGTAGACGCAATTCTCGATCACTTATTTGAAAAGAAAACATCATGATCAAACAGCGTAAAGGCATTATTTTGGCGGGCGGCTCGGGGACGCGTTTGTATCCCGTTACGCAAGCGGTGAGCAAGCAACTTATGCCCGTGTATGACAAACCCATGATTTATTACCCACTGACCACCTTGATGTTGAGTGGCATCCGCGAGGTGTTGATCATCTCCACTCCGCAAGACACGCCACGTTTTACGGAGCTGTTAGGTGACGGAAGCCAGTGGGGCATGCACATTGAATACGCGGTCCAGCCTAGCCCTGATGGTTTGGCGCAGGCGTTCATCATTGGTAAAAAATTTGTGGCCGATCATCCAAGTGCTTTGGTGTTGGGAGACAATATTTTTTACGGCCATGACTTGGTCAAGTTATTGCAGAGCGCCGATCGAAAAACTGCGGGCGCTAGTGTGTTTGCCTATCATGTACATGACCCTGAGCGCTATGGCGTGGTGGAGTTTGAAAGTCAGTTTCGTGCGCTCAGTATTGAAGAGAAACCTGTTAAACCTAAGAGCAATTATGCGGTGACAGGGTTGTATTTCTACGACGAGCAGGTGTGTGACATTGCGGCTGCTGTGAAGCCTTCGGCGCGTGGTGAGTTAGAAATTACCGATGTCAATAGACGTTACCTTGAATTGAATCAACTCAATGTTGAAATCATGGGGCGTGGCTATGCTTGGTTGGATACTGGCACGCACGATAGCTTATTGGAGGCGGCCAGTTTTATTGGGACGCTACAAAAACGCCAAGGTTTGATGGTGGCGTGTCCAGAGGAAATCGCTTTTCACCAGCATTGGATCGATGCCGCTGCATTGCAAAAATTGGCTGCACCTTTGGCTAAAAATGGTTACGGGCAGTATTTGATGAATTTGCTGAAATAAACCATGCCATATCAAGTGACCACCACGCCCATCGATGGCGTCTTAGTGCTAGAGCCCAAAGTTTTTGGTGATGCGCGAGGCTTTTTCTTTGAAAGCTTCAATACGCGCGATTTTGAACAGGCTACTGGCTTGCAGCGTAGTTTTGTGCAAGATAACCATAGCAAGTCAAGCCAAGGGGTGCTGCGTGGTTTGCATTACCAACTACAGCATCCGCAAGGCAAACTCGTACGAGTCACACAGGGCACTGTATTTGACGTGGCTGTTGATATTCGCCCTCAGTCACCAACGTTTGGCAAATGGTATGGCTTAGAGTTGTCTGCGGACAATAAAAAACAACTGTGGGTACCCGAGGGCTTGGCGCACGGATTTTTGGTGACCAGTGAAAGTGCTGAGTTTTTGTATAAAACGACCGATTTCTATCACCCAGAATTCGAGCGGAGTTTGTTGTGGAATGATTCCGTTATTGGTATTGATTGGCCTTTGCATTTGCTAGATGCAGAGCCAGTGATGTCACCTAAAGATGCAGCTGCTTTGACGTTTCAGGCATCTGGGTTTATCGCTTGATCGCGCGACTAGCGCAACCGCGCCATCCAGACGGTAAGCCCTAGCAGCCCGACGCTGCTGGTGAGCGCAAATGCTGCCATATGTTGCTCTGCGTCGATCTGCAGATGCCATACCGTGGGCAGCAGTAAAACAATGGCTTGCACCAACCCCAAACCTATGCAGGCCCATGAATAGTGGCGAGTAGTCTGTGTTTGAAATGGACGATGACTGAAGGCGGCAGAGAGGCATGCGCAGCCTTGCCACAAAACCAAAGGTGCAATGTAGTGCCAAACACCTTGCCACCGTAGGTCAAGCCACTCTTGGGACAGCGTTGCGGCGCAAGACACTCCCAATGCGATGACACAGCCAAACGCCGCAAGGCCGAGTCGCCATGGGTTGTACCAGCCACGGATGTGCGTGTGTATTGAATTTCCTTGCGCCAAGGCAACCTGCGCCCATGCCATGTGGACCAACGCTGGCAGAAATCCCAACACACGAAGTAGTGCCATCATCCAGCCGGTCTCTTCTGCGCCATAGAGGCGTTGCCAAACGACGACGATGGCTGTTGCTAATGTGGCATCTACCAATGTGTGCGCCATGCGCAGGCTGGTGCTGCGTGAGTCCGCTGGGGTGTTGTGCGCGTGGGGTTCTGCAGACTCGGGCTTTGCTGCAGGAGGGGCTTGTAACGCCGGCACCAGCCAAGCCGCACCGATGGCATAACCTAGAAGTGCTGATAGCACCAAGGTGGGCGCTGTCCAATCCTTTGTGTTTTGGAGTAATGCCATACAAACCGCCGTCAGTGCAGCGACCAAGGGTGGTAAGACGCGGACGCCTGCTTGTTGCCAGTGACTGCCCGTGCGCAGTGTGAAACTTTGCGCCAACATCCAACCGATCTGACAAAACGCCAGCAGTGCAGCCCATAGCAAGGTGGGCCACAAGGTCAGTTGAGTTAACCAGAGGCATAAAGCTGCGATCGGTAATAAGCCTGCACAACGAAGTAGGCTCGCCCGCCATGCGTGCTGTGCTGCTGTGTGCGCTGACACGTCGTGGTTGGCCAGCAGGGTCAAAGGTGCTTGGGCCAGTGCCAATGTCATCCATAAGAATGCAATTTGGCTGATGACAGAAAACTCACCCACCTCTTGTGGCGTAAATAGGCGCAACATAAGAAGAGCAAACACCACTTGTGTCGCAAAGGCCACCATGCTGGCAACGGCTACTGTGCGGGTCGCATTCATACGATTTGCAAATGTTTCCAAATCGGTAATGCCGCCAACAGCCTCGGCCAAACCAATGCCCGCACATCAGGCACCACATAGGGGTAAGCCTCAAGCGCTTCCCCAAAGCTGTGCTGCCAACTGCTGGGGTCATCACGCAGCAAATGCAAGTTGCCTTGGTAGTGCGTGGCAAAGTAGCGCACCCACGCGTAGTCGTTGCTGACCACGGGCAGGCCGACAGCGCAGTATTCCAGCAGCTTGGTGGAGGTTTGTTGGTTGTAGGGCTCAAGGTCGCTGACGAGGTTCAGCCCCAGTCGTGCGCGGCGCAATTGGCGCGGCACATCCGCGTGCGGGACGCGTCCTGTGCAGGTCACAGAGGCAGGTAGCTGCGTGCGCAAGGTCTCTGGAATATCGCCCACCAACAGCAAGGTGCGACCGGCATCATGAATGGCCTGTAGCAAAGGCAAGAAGGGCTGCAAGCGGTTCATCTCGCCCAAGTAGACCAGGTCAAATTCGTTGGGGGGGATGTGTGCAGGGGCTTCGTCAGCGTAGGAGGGGTCTGGCAGCGCAGGGGCGGCGGCATCGAAAAAGATTTGCGCGACGCCCATGTCACGCAGGGCGTGGGGAACGCCGTCGTCAAAACCCAAACGCTCGCGCACCCAGCCGTTTTGAAAAAAACGGTAGTCGGGTTTGGGTTGTGTCCAGTGTTTGACAAAGTCTTTCAGCCAGGCATGGGGTGGTACTGAGGCAGAGGCGTATTCATGGATGTGAAACGCATGTTTCAAACGTCGCGCTTCTGCGCTGGGGACGCGTCCGCACATCCACCACACCACTTGCGCGTGAGCAGGAACCGAGGCGCTGGTGTCATGCAGCAAGGCTGAGTGACCCCGGGAAGTGATGAAGCTGACATACGCATCTAGCTCGGGCAAATAGGCCGGGCCATTGCGTACAAAGTGCACCTGCACGGTCGGCTTCGTCAGCATGTGTGCAGTACCTCTTGCCAGTGGCCCACAAAACCATCCACATGGTGTCGCGCCACGATGCGGGCAATGTCATCACGTACCTGTTGCTCGGGTAAGCTGCGCACTGTCATGACGGCTTCTGCCAAAGCGACGGGGGCGTCGCCTCGGGCCAATAAGTAGGGCGCATCCAAGTCGTACAACTCACGCATGGCCGGGATGGGTAGCGACACACAGGGCACGCCGCAGGCGAGCGACTCTAGCGCGGTCATGGGGCAGCCTTCGTAGCGCGAGGTGAGCAGCGTCATTTGCCATGGCTTGTACAGGCTCGTCCCGCTCGGGTGCTTGCCCAAGAAGTGCACGCGGCCTTGAACCATCAGGTCCATGCCGTCGTGAATCATTTTGCGGTGCATAGGACCTTCACCCACGATGCCCAGCTGCGCTTCTTCTGGCAAATAGCGCAAGGTGTCTAGCAGTAGATGCGGACGTTTTTCTGAAGACAGGCGCCCCACGTAACCCAACAACAAAGGTGCTAGGCCTTCGCCACCGTGGCCTGCATGCACATGGATGGCTTGGCCATCCGCCATGGGCGCAATGCCGTTGGGCACCACGATGCAACGTTGTTGCTTGCCCAGATGGATCAAGCTGAGTAGCGAGTCTTGTGTGGTGCGCGACACACACACAAACTGGTTGACTTGTTTGTAGAGCAGCTTGAGCCACAACTTTTTTACAGCCGAGGTGTTGGCTTCTTGCAGCACCTCCATCAGAGGTCCATGCACCCAGCTGACCAGTGGTTTGCCGGTGATGGCTTTGAGTGCCGCCCCGCAATAGGTGGGGCCAAAGTTGTGCGTGGCCACGATCACGTCGTGATGCTTGGCAGCATTCACCAAGGTGGTCCAGGGTGTTTGTTGCCAAGGCAACGCGGTGACTTGCCAGGCTTGCACGCTGAGTGCGTCGGCCAATGTGCGCGTCATGGTGTGCACACCGCCCCAGGTGGGCTCATCGAGCAGCAGAATTCGGCGGGTACTCAAGGCGTTGTTCTCATGGACAGGGCTGCGAATGGCTTAGCGTGCGCCAAAACCGGTACACACAGTTTTGACAGTTTTGGCAGCAATCAACAAATCCAGCGCGAGTGAGTAATGGGCCACGTAATACAAGTCGTAGCTGAGTTTGATGCGCGTGGCGTCCACGCTGTCGGCATAACCTTGCTGCACTTGGGCCCAGCCCGTGAGGCCCGGGCGCACCAAGTGGCGGTAGGGATAGCTGGGGATGGTGGCGGCAAAGTCGCGCACAAAAGCGGTTTGTTCGGGGCGAGGGCCAATCAGGCTCATGTGGCCCATGAGCACGTTGAAGAGTTGCGGCAATTCGTCCAAGCGCGTGCGGCGCAAGATGCGGCCCACACGCGTGATGCGGGGGTCTTCCGCTTGTGCAAAGTGCACCCCTGGCGCTTGCAAGCCGTGCACCATGCTGCGAAATTTCCAAAGCGTGAACACTTGGCCATCGCGGCCGACGCGGGACTGCGAGTACAGCGAGGGACCTTTGGAGTCCAAACGCACCGCCATGGCGACGCCCGCAGCAAGCGGCACCCACACGGGGGATAAGACGATGACGGTGATCACGTCTAGCCAACGCTTGGCGCGGTCATAGCCGGGGTCGTTGTCAATCTCCCAAAGCGAGTCTGTGGTGGTGGGCAGCATTTTGCGGCCACTGGTGAGTTCGGCCACCGCCTCCACGCTGTAGAGGCGCAGGTGCTGCATTTTCAACTCGCCCAACAAGCGTGTGCGCTCGTCGGTGCTGCGCACATGGCGGTCAAGCACCACGCCGTTGCATGCGGGCAGGGGGGCGCCGCTGTTGGGACTCCAAGCGATGAGCTGCACGGCTTGCGGGTCGAGTGTGTTGGGGGTCAAGCAGGCGGCCAACTGGGCGGGCACGTTGGGATCGATGTGAACCAACCGCAAGGCCCGGTGTTTGACGTGACGGTGGTAGCCCCACCACAGCCACAGCGTGGTGGCGGCATAGGCCCACACCACCGCCGCGCGTGAATACGGTTGCTGTAGCAATGCAAAGCCCAAAGGCATGAACACAAA
>CANCCJ010000033.1 GCA_947374535.1 Comamonadaceae bacterium
CAAGCGTTTGGCATCGTGGATGAGCTTGGAAAAAGCTCTGGAATCTGGCGAATTTGTCACTGGCACCACCAGCGGCAAAGTCAAGGGTGGCTTGACCGTGTTGGTCAACGGCATCCGCGCCTTCTTGCCTGGTTCATTGATCGACACACGTCCGATCAAAGACTTGTCTCCTTACGAGAACAAGACCATGGAATTCAAGGTCATCAAGTTGGACCGCAAGCGCAACAACGTCGTGTTGTCACGTCGCGCTGTGGTGGAAGCTTCGATGGGCGAAGAGCGCGCCAAGTTGATGGAGACTTTGAAAGAAGGCTCAATCGTTCACGGTGTGGTCAAGAACATCACCGAATACGGTGCATTCGTGGACTTGGGCGGTATCGACGGCCTGTTGCACATCACCGACATGGCATGGCGCCGCGTCCGTCACCCTTCTGAAGTGGTCACGGCAGGTCAAGAAATCACGGCCAAGATCCTCAAGTTCGACACCGAGAAAAACCGTGTGTCCTTGGGCCTCAAGCAAATGGGCGACGATCCTTGGATGGGCGTCAACCGCCGCTACCCACAATCGACCCGCATGTTCGGCAAGATCACCAACATCGCCGACTACGGCGCATTTGTGGAACTCGAGCCAGGCATCGAAGGCTTGGTGCACGTCTCTGAAATGGACTGGACCAACAAGAACGTGGCTCCTTCCAAGATCGTGTCATTGGGCGACGAAGTCGAAGTCATGGTCCTCGAGATCGACGAAGACAAGCGCCGCATCAGTTTGGGCATGAAGCAATGCAAAGCTAACCCTTGGCAAGATTTCGCTCAAAACACCAAGCGCGGCGACCGCGTCAAAGGCCCCATCAAATCGATCACCGACTTCGGTGTGTTCGTTGGTTTGGCTGCCGGCATCGACGGTTTGGTCCACTTGTCCGACTTGTCTTGGAACGAAACCGGCGAAAACGCCGTGCGCGAATACAAGAAGGGTCAAGAAGTTGAGGCTTTGGTCTTGGCTGTGGACGTGGACCGCGAGCGCATCAGCTTGGGTATCAAACAACTCGACTCCGATCCTTTCACCACTTTCGTGTCGATCAACGACAAAGGCCAAACCGTCACCGGCAAGGTCAAGACTGTGGATGCCAAGGGCGCTGAAATCGACTTGGGCGAAGACATCATCGGCTACTTGCGCGTCAGCGAAATTTCACGCGACCGCGTGGAAGACGCAAGCCATGTGTTGAAAGTTGGCGACGAAGTGACTGCTGTGGTGGTGAACGTGGATCGCAAGACCCGCAACATCCAGTTGTCCATCAAAGCCAAAGACGCGGTGGACCAACAAGAAGCCATGGCTTCGTTGTCTCAACAGTCGAAGAGCGAAAACGCTGGCACCACCAGCTTGGGCGCTTTGTTGCGCGCTAAGCTCGACAACAACTGATGACCCGCTCGGACCTGGTCGAAGAACTGGCTGCCCGGTTTGGGCAGCTCACGCACCGCGATGCCGAGTTCGCTGTCAAGACCCTTCTTGACGCGATGAGCGACGCGTTGGTGCGCGGGCACCGCATTGAGTTGCGAGGCTTTGGCAGTTTTTCGATCAACCGTCGCCCACCTCGGATGGGACGCAACCCGCGTTCCGGCGAAAGCGTGGCGATTCCTGAAAAACGTGTGCCCCATTTCAAACCGGGCAAAGCCTTGCGCGAAGCGGTGGATACACGAACTCAAGAATTGTTGGCGGGGTCTGAACCCAAAGCTTAAGTTAGGGCGTTATTTCAAGGGGCCGCAAGGCTAAAATCTCTTTGTCACAGAGGAGCTGCCTTGAAAAACCTCATGTGGCTGCTTCAGTTATTACTGAAAGCAGCCATTTTTTTTACCCTGTTCGCTTTCGCGCTCAACAACCAACACGATGTCGTGGTCCATTTCTTTTTTGGGACCACGTGGAATGCGCCGTTGGTGTTGGAGTTGCTGACCGTCTTCGTCATGGGCGTTGCGGTGGGCGTGATTGGCATGGTGCCGCGCTGGTGGAAACACCGTCGCTTGGCTAAGTTAGCCCACACCTCGACAACTGAACAGACACCTCCAGCCACCCCTTCTGCGGACCCCACTCATGGAATTTGACCTCAGCTGGATTTTGTTGGGGCTACCCCTCGCCTTCGTGCTGGGCTGGCTCGCCTCGCGCATGGACTTGCGCCAGCTGCGGTTTGAAAACCGCCAGACACCCAAAGCCTATTTCAAAGGGTTGAACTACTTGCTCAACGAGCAACAAGATCAAGCCATTGATGCGTTCATCGAGGCTGTGCAACACGACCCCGACACCTCCGAGTTGCACTTCGCTTTGGGCAATTTGTTTCGTCGCCGTGGCGAATATGAGCGTGCGGTGCGCGTGCACCAACACCTGCTTTCACGCGGTGACCTGAGCCAAGCCGACCGCGACCGCGCCCAACACGCCCTCGCCTTGGACTACCTCAAAGCAGGCTTGCTCGATCGGGCCGAAGACGCGCTCACCAAACTCGAAGGCACAGCCCACGAGCCCCAAGCGCACTTGGCTTTGTTGAGCATTTACGAACGCTCGCGCGACTGGGCCAAAGCCTCGGTCATCGCCAAGAAATTGGGTGACAGCGGCCAGGGCAGCTTTCAAGGCCGCTTGGCGCATTACTTGTGCGAAGAGGCTGAAAGCTTAGATGTGGCACAACAAGCAGACCAAGTGATCGCGCTGTTGAAACAAGCCACCACAGCCGCACCGCAAAATGCACGCGCGCGCATCGCCTTGGCGAAAACATTTGAACAAACCGGTCGCACACAAGAGGCCTACGCCACGTTGGAAAGTTTGGCCTCCCAAGTGCCATCGGCCATGCCTTTGGTCGCGCCTAAGCTAGCCGCCTTGGCGCCAGTCTTGAACCGCACGCAAGACGCTTTAGCCCTGCTCGAAGCCAGTTACGCCAAAACCACCTCACTCGATGTGCTCAGCGCCATCGTTGCGCTTCACAGTGCACAAGGCGACACCGGCACCACCGATTGGTACGCCAAGCATTTGGAACGTGAACCTTCCTTGGTCGCCGCCACGCAGTGGATTGCCAACGAAAAGTTCGAGCATGAACAATTTCACCCGCAAGTGCAACGCGCTTTGGAACGTGCAGCCAAACCACTGCAACGCTACCGCTGTGCGGCTTGCGGCTTTGAAGCCACCCAACATTTTTGGCAATGCCCAGGCTGCCAAGCCTGGGACAGCTACCCCGCTCGACGCGTGGAGGAACTATGACCGTAACCCGACAACAACTCAGCCAAGCCCACGTCTTGGTCGTGGGCGATGTGATGCTAGACCGCTACTGGTATGGCGCTGTCGACCGCATCAGCCCCGAAGCCCCCGTGCCCGTGGTGCGCATCACGCGTGAAGAAAACCGCTTGGGCGGCTGCGCCAACGTCGCGTACAACGTGGTCAGTGTGGGCGCGAAAGCGTCTTTGCTGTCGGTCGTGGGCGATGACGATGCCAGCCACTTGCTGGAAGACTTGGTCGCCAAAACCGGCATTGCCCCGCACTTGGGCCGTGACAGCCAACTCAAAACAACAGTCAAGTTACGCGTGATTGGCCGCCAGCAGCAACTGCTGCGCGTGGACTTTGAAAACACCCCACAAAACGAAGTGCTGGCCTCACAAACCGACCAGTTCATGAAGCTGCTGCCCGCACACGACGTGGTGCTTTTCTCCGACTACGGCAAAGGCGGCTTGGCCCATGTGGCTGAAATGATTGCAGCCGCTCGCACATCTGGCAAAGCCGTGTTGATTGATCCCAAGGGCAGCGACTACTCTCGCTACGCGGGTGCGACTTGCATAACGCCCAACCGCGCTGAGCTAGAACAAGTCATTGGCAAGTGGCGCAGCGAAGCAGAACTGAAACAAAAAGCCCACGCACTGCGCCAAGAACTCAAACTCGACGCGCTGCTGCTCACCCGCAGCGAAGAAGGCATGACCTTGTTTGATGCCGAAGGCGAATTGAATGTGTCGGCCCAAGCACGCGAAGTGTTTGACGTCACAGGCGCTGGCGACACCGTCATCGCCACCTTAGCCACCTTGGTAGCTGCAGGCTTGAGCCTGCGCGAAGCCATGCCCTTGGCCAACAAAGCTGGCGGCGTGGTCGTCGGTAAATTTGGCACAGCCACCGTTAGTTTTGAGGAATTATTCGAATGACCAAAATCGTCGTCACCGGTGCAGCCGGATTCATTGGCAGCAACATCATCAAGGGCTTGAATGCTCGCGGCATCACCAACATCATCGCGGTCGATGACATGACCGAGGGCGACAAGTTTCGCAACATCGCGGACTTGAAGATTGCCGACTACCTCGACAAAGACGTGTTCTATGAACTCTTCGCCGAGAATGCCTTTGGCAAAGTCGAAGCCGTGTTCCACGAAGGCGCGTGCAGCGACACCATGGAGAGCGACGGCAAGTACATGATGGACAACAACTACACACTTTCGTGCGGTTTGTTCAACGCCTGCCAACAGTCCGGCACACGTTTGCTCTACGCCTCATCTGCTGCCACCTACGGCGGTAGCGACACCTTTGTCGAGTCGCCTGAGCACGAGTTGCCGCTCAACGTTTACGGCTACTCCAAATTGTTGTTTGACCAACGCATGCGATTGGAATGCAACAACAACTTCAAGAAGTTCAAGCGCCAAGTCGTGGGCTTTCGCTACTTCAACGTGTACGGCCCGCGCGAACAACACAAGGGCCGCATGGCCAGCGTGGCGTTTCACCAGTTCAACCAATTCAACGCAGAAGGCAAAGTGAAGTTGTTTGGTGAATACGGCGGCTACGCCCAAGGCGCGCAAATGCGCGACTTCGTGTTCATCGACGACGTGGTGGCTGTGAACCTGTGGTTCTTGGACAACCCAGACAAATCCGGCATCTTCAACCTTGGCTCTGGCCGCGCACAACCGTTCAACGATGTGGCCTTGTCGGTGGTCAATGCCATGCGTGCCCAAAAAGGTGAAGCCGCGTTGGACTTGGCAAGTGCCGCCAAAGCGGGCTTGATTGAATACGTACCCTTCCCTGATGCGCTGCGTGGCAAGTACCAGTGCTACACGCAAGCTGATCTCACCCACTTGCGCGCCAGCGGTTGCGACCACGCATTTGCAGATGTGCAAAGCGGTGTCACGCAATACATGGCGACGTTGAGCAAGTAATGAGTACGCGTATGAACACCCCGCAAAACAACTTCGGGTTTTGTGCGGTGCTCAGAGCGGCTCGACTGCGTGTTTTAAGTGGCTTCATCGCCATGCTGTGTGCGAGCCACACTGCATTCGCCCTCGACATCAACCAAGCCAATGAAGCTGAACTCGACAGCCTCAAAGGCATGGGGCCAGCGCTCAGTGCCAAGGTGCTCAAGGCTCGCGCACAAGGCTCTTTCAAAAGCTGGCCAGACTTGATGCAACGCGTCTCAGGCATTCGCCAAAACAAGGCGCATAAATTTTCAGAGCAAGGCTTGACCGTCAATGGTCAAGCATTTGATGCCAAGCCTTAGGTTCCGACGCAATCATCCAAGCGGTGACACATCAACTGCTTGAAAAGCTTCCAGCGCATCTTCGCGCCAGAACGCCGCGGCGGCAAAGAAGCCTTCCCACACACACCCATTGCAGCCACGCCCACAGCAGGTGGTGGGCTCGGGCGGTGGTGTGCGTAAAGCCACGCCGCATTGCACGGCAAACGCCTGCGCCTGAACGAAAAAAGCTCGTGCGCTAAGCCCATCGCTCAGAGGCATGCGGGCTAAAGATTCGATGCTCATAACCGAATCCTAGCCGCACAGCGCGCGTTTATTTGTTGGCGTTCGGGAAGAACAGCTGTTCGCCGCCGATTTTGTAGGCGCTGATAGAGGTTTGGCCTGCAGGCGACACCACCCAGTCCACAAACTTTTGCGCCAAGTCAGCTTTGACGTGGGGGTGCTTGGCTGGGTTGACCACCATCACACCATATTGGTTGAACAAGCTCTTGTCCCCCTCCACCAACACTTGCAAATCTTGGCGATTCTTGAAGCTCAACCATGTGCCACGGTCACTCAGTGCATAAGCGCCTATGGATGAGGCGATGTTCAACGCCGGGCCCATACCGCAACCGCACTCTTGATAACCAGCCCTTTTGTTATCTAGGCCAGCTTGCTTCCAATAACGCAACTCTGCGGCGTGTGTGCCGCTTTTGTCGCCGCGCGACACAAAACTGGCTTGCGCATTGGCCACTTTTTGCAAAGCCGCCACGATGTCTTTGCCGCGCACTTTGGCGGGGTCATTGGCGGGGCCTACCAACACAAAGTCGTTGTACATCACGGGGTAGCGCTTCACACCGAAACCTTCAGCGACAAACTTTTCTTCAGCCGCTTGGTCGTGCACAAACAACACGTCTGCGTCGCCGCGACGACCGGTGTCCAAAGCTTGGCCCGTGCCCAACGCCACGACTTTGATATCAATGCCAGTGGCTTGTTTGAACGCAGGCAACAAGTGCGCAAACAAACCCGACTGCTCGGTGGACGTGGTGGAGGCCATCACGATGCTTGGCGTTTGTGCTTGTGCGGCACTACTGCCCAGCATCAAAGCCAACACACCAGCCAACAAGAACACATGCGTGCGACGGATCATCCCAACTCTCCTTTTAGAAACAAATACGCCTCGGGGTGGCTTTCACCCAAAGGTCGATTGAAAAACGCATCCACGGGTAAGTCCGCCAACACGCGACCCGCTTCCAAATAAATCACACGCGTCGCCAAGCGTTTGACTTGGCCTAAGTTGTGGCTGCTGAACATCAAGCTCACGCCCTCAGTGGCGACCCAATCGGCCATCAAGCGCTCCACCTCGCGCTTGGCGTGTGGGTCTAGGCTGGAAGTGGGCTCATCCAGCAATACAAAGTTCGGCCGCAAAGCCCACGCACGCGCGAGCGCCAAACGCTGCTGCTGCCCACCAGATAAGGTGCGTGCCGAGCGCTCGGCCAAGTCTTGCAAGCCAACACGCGCTAAAGCTTGCATGGCGCGTTCGTGGGCGGTACGCCAAGGCGTTCCTTGAAGCCACATCCCCCAGACCACAAAGCGCATCACCGAGGTGCGCAACATGTGCGGACGCTGAAACACCATGGATTGCGTCACTTGAGAAGCGACTGAAACTTGGCCACTCGACGCTTTGATCAAACCATGCGCCACGCGCAGCAACGTGCTTTTGCCACATCCATTCGCACCCACCAAGGCCACGCGCTCGTTCGGGTGCATCTGCAAATTCACGCCATGCAAAGCGCGATGGGCACCGAACTGCACCGACACATCTTTGAGGCTCAACACGGCGCTCATACAAGTCCCCCTTGCACAGGGGCAGCACCGGAACCGTCGATGCTTTGTCGCCAGCGACGCAAAGCGGAAATGCACACGTTCAAAAGTAACACCACGCTCATCAATACAAAACCCAACGCCAACGCCAAGGGCAAATCGCCCTTGCTGGTCTCCAAGGCGATCGATGTAGTCATGACGCGGGTGAAACCTTCGATGTTGCCGCCCACCACCATCACCGCACCGACTTCAGAGATGGCGCGACCAAAAGCTGCTATGAACACGGTCAACAAGGCGTAGCGCTCATCCCAAGCCAGCAACACGCTGCGCAGCCAAGGCTGGGCGCCCAAAGACTGCAACTGCTCGCCATGGCTGCGCTCAGCGTCTTCCACGCATTGGCGCGTCAGTGCCGTGACCACCGGCAACACCAACACTGTTTGCGCCAACACCATGGCTTTGAGGCTAAACAGCCAACCCAAATACCCCAAGGGGCCTGTGCGTGAGAGGAGCAAATACACCAGCAAACCCACCACCACCGAGGGCAAAGCCAGTAGCGTGTTGAGCACGGTCAACAAACCATCGCGCCCAACAAACCTAGCCACCCCCAGCCACGCACCCAAGATCACCCCCAAGCTGCAGGCAACGGCTGTGGCCAGCACACTCACCCACAACGAGCGGCCCACGATGGACCAAAGAACGGGATCAAGTTGAGTCAGAAGTTGTAAGGCGGTTAAAGCGGTATCGGTCAACGAGGTCATAAAACAATTAAAACTTCAGTTATCGTAGTCAGCTACCAAAAACCTCACCATATGTTCAGTCGTGCATAGCGTTCACCTTCACTACACCCTCAGCCATCGCAACGATGCAGACAACGCAGCGAGCAAAGATGCAGTGTTGCTGAGTCATCCACTGATGGCTTTGCTGCAAGCCGTGGCTCAGCAAGGGTCTATTTCAGCCGCCGCACGACAAATGCATCTGTCCTACCGCCATGTGTGGGGAGAACTCAAACGCTGGGAAGACGTTCTGGGCCACGAACTCATCGTCTGGGAAAAAGGGCAATCCGCGCGCTTGACCGAATTCGGTGACAAACTGATGTGGGCCGAGCGCCAAACACAAGCCCGCTTGGCACCTCAACTCGAAGCACTGCGCGCCGACCTCGAGCGCACCTTCGCCGTCGCCTTTGACCCAGAGGCGCATGTGCTCACGCTATACGCCAGCTACGACGATGCCCTGCCCCGCTTGCGCGAACACGCGGCCAGCGCTGGTTTGCATTTGGACATCCGTTTTTGCGGCAGCGTGGATGCCATTCGTGCCCTGAACGAAGGGCGCTGTACCTTGGCTGGCTTTCACACACAAATCCTTCCCCATAAAAATTCACACACAGCCAAGGCATACCGTGGCTTGCTCAAACCCGGTTTGCACAAAATCATTGGGTTTGCTACGCGCACGCAAGGCCTCATCACAGCAAGCGGCAACCCCAAGGCGCTCAACAGCTTGACCGATGTGGCACGTACCCAAGCACGCTTTGTGCAGCGCAGCCCCGGCACTGGCACACGCGTGCTGCTGGACGACTTGCTGGCCCATGACCAACTCACGCTGGATGATCTGAACAACTGGCCCGACGAAGAGCCTTCGCACACGGCCTTGGCAGAAGCCATTGCCTCTGGCCGCTGCGATGTGGGCCTGGGCATTGAAAGCACGGCACGCGCCCGCGGCCTCGGATTTGTGCCTTTGATGCAAGAGCAGTTTCATTTGGTGTGCCTCAAATCTGCACTCGGCACGCCCGCCACACAAGCGCTGTGCACCTTGCTGCAAGACGCCTCATGGACCCAGGTGCTCAACGCACTACCTGGCTATCAAGCGCAAGATGGCGGACAAGTGCAATCCCTTAGAAAACAGCTGCCGTGGTGGACTTTCAAACGCTCGAAAACTTCAACCGATCTGAAGCTGGTAAAGCCCTAGCCTTGGTAACATCACGGGTTGGCAAAAATGGAGGTATTCAGTGTCAAAACTTCTTAAATTTGCATTAGGTGTAGACCGCATCAGTGAGCTATTTGGTCACGTGGCGGCATTCGGCGTATTGGCAGCCGCTGTGATCTCAGCAGGCAACGCTTTCATTCGATACGGCTTTGACATCAGCTCAAACGGTTGGCTCGAAATTCAGTGGTACTTGTTCGCGGCGACCGTGATGCTGGGTGCGCCGTTGGTGCTCAAACTCAACGAACACGTGCGTGTGGACTTGCTCTACGGCAAACTCAAAGGCAACGTGCCGGTCTATGTGGACTTGTTCGGCTTGGTGTTGTTTTTGTTGCCTGTGATGGGCATGTTGGCTTGGTTGAGCTTCCCCCTCTTCGTCAAGATGTTGGTCACAGGCGAAATGTCCAGCAATGCAGGCGGCCTGATTCGTTGGCCAGCCATGCTGCTACTCCCCTTAGGTTTTGCGTGGATGTTCCTGCAAGGTTTGAGCGAAATCATCAAGCGCGTGGCTTACTTGCAAGGCAAGTTTGAAATGAACATGCAATACGAAAAGCCCGTGCAATAAGGACCCCGCACCATGGAAATGCAAAACTTCGCACCCATCATGTTCGGCGGCCTTGTGCTGACGATGTTGATTGGCTTCCCCGTCGCGTTCTCGCTGGCATTTTTGGGCTTGGCTTGTGGTCTTTTCGCCATCAGCATGGACTGGTTCCCTGTGAGCTTCATGTCCAACTTGCCGTTGAACATTTTTGGCATTCTCAGCAACGACTTGTTGCTGGCTATTCCCTTCTTTACCTTCATGGGCGCCATACTTGAAAAGTGTGGTCTCGCCGAAGACATGCTCGACTCGATGGGTCAGTTGTTCGGTCCTGTCAAAGGTGGCTTGGGCTACTCGGTCATCATCGTGGGCTTCATCTTGGGAGCCATCACCGGTACGGTGGCGGGTCAAGTGATTGCCATGGCTTTGATCTCACTGCCTGTGATGATTCGCTACGGCTACAACATGCGCTACGCCACCGGCGTGCTGGCGGCCTCAGGCACCATCACCCAGTTGGTGCCACCTTCGCTCGTGTTGGTGGTGATGGCTGACCAACTCGGCCGCTCTGTGGGCGATATGTACAAAGGCGCTTGGGGCCCCTCCTTGCTGCAGGTGAGCATCTTTGCGATTTACACCTTTGGCTTGGGACTCGTCAAACCCGACCACGTGCCTGGCATCCCCAAAGAAGCCCGCACCGCCGATGGTTTGCACCTGTGGATGAAGTGCTTGCGCGGCATCATCCCGTCGGCCTTCTTGATCTTCGCCGTGTTGGGCTCCATGGGCGGTTTGCCCGGCATCAACACCGCCATCGCCACCCCCACCGAAGCCGGTGCCATGGGTTGCATGGGCGCCTTGATCTTGGCCGCCATGCACAAACGTTTGGACAAAAACCTGATTTGGGACGCCATGCACGGCACCATGCGTTTGACCGCTATGGTGGTGTTCATCTTGATCGGTTCACGCGTGTTCTCGATGGTGTTCCAAGGTGTGGACGGCGCCAAATGGGTGGAGCATTTGCTGACTGGTTTGCCAGGCGGCCAAGTGGGCTTCCTCGTGGTGGTCAACATCTTCATCTTCTTCTTGGCGTTTTTCTTGGACTTCTTTGAAATCGCCTTCATCATCTTGCCCATGCTGGGCCCCGTCGCCGACAAGATGGGCATCGACATGGTGTGGTTCGGCGTACTGCTGTGCGTGAACATGCAAACCAGCTTCATGCATCCGCCTTTCGGTTTTGCTCTGTTCTATTTGCGCGGCATTGCCGACACCTTGTTCAAAGAAGGCCGCATTGAAAAGCCCGTCAAGTCCAACGACATTTACATGGGCGCCATTCCTTGGGTGATCATGCAATTGATCTTGGTCGTGATCGTGATCTTCGTGCCACAAACTGTGACCATGTTCTTGGACAAAGAGGAAAAGGTCGATCTCGACAAAGTCATCATTGAAATGCCCACCGAGCAAGAAACACCCGAAGCCGAGCTCAAACTCGAAGGCGTCAAGCCATCTGCAGGTGAGAGCGCGACCGAAGAGCAAAAGCGCATGGAAGACTTGTTCAAAAAATAAAGTCTTCCTCTGCGATCAACCCCTCCGGTCCTTCCGAGAGGGGTTTTTTATGGTCCGCACATTGAGGTCAACACATGTCCCATTCAGACACCACAACGTCCCACGCATTAGGCCCTGCGCCTTTTGTATTTCAACCCACCCATGAGGGCATTGAAGGTCGCGCCTTCTCTCGCTCATTTCAAACCATGACTTGGCTTGTTCTGTTGGGCTCTGGCTATTGGCTGCTCAGCCTCTGGCAAGAAGGCAAATTTGGCGGTGACACGGGCATGAATGGCTTGCGTGCTGCGGGTTGGTTTGTCTTGGGTTGGGTTTTGCTGGCTTGGACCACTTGGCACGTCATGCGCAGCCGTGCACGCTTAGATGCGCAAGGCATACAGCAAACGTGGATGTGGGACAAATACATGCGCTACGACGAACTGGCCTACGCCAAGCTCATTCGCATTCGTGGTTTGGAGTGGTTCATGGCACCGCGTTTTTATGTGCGCACCCTCGTGGGTAAATTTGCGGTGTTTTATGTCAGCGACCGTGCGGTGCAAGACGAGTGCGAACGCCTGAGTCACGAACTGACCGCGTTCAGACAGTTCTAAAAGCAGCGCTAAAAACTTGTCCCATAAAAAAACCGCGCACTAGGCGCGGCTCTCTTTTGCTCAAGCAAAAAGCTGCATCACAGCTTTTGTTTTTGCATGAACTGGTCAAACTTGGCTTCTGTGAACTGGAACCACAAGTTCTGTTCAGCGCGGAATTTGCTGAGGTCGGTGTAGACCTTCTTCCAGTTGGGATTGCGTGCAGAAATTTCGTCGTAGAAAGCCATGGCTTCTTTGAATGCTGCCGCCATCACATCTTTCGGGAACTCGCGCAACTTGGTACCTGATCCCACCAACTGCTTCAACGCACCGGGGTTGCGTGCGTCGTACTTGGCTTGCATGTCTGTATGCGCCTGTGCAGCAGCCGCTTCCACAATTGCTTTGTACTCTGGCGACAAGGCATTGAAAGCTTTGTCGTTGATGAAGAAGTCAACCTGTGGGCCACCTTCCCAGAAGCCTGGGTAGTAGTAGAAAGGCGCCACTTTGCTGAAGCCCAATTTCAAATCGTCATAAGGGCCAATCCACTCGGCTGAGTCGATGGTGCCTTTTTCCAACGCGGGGTAAATATCGCCGCCAGGAATGTTTTGTGGCACAGCGCCCAAACGCTCCATGACCTTACCGCCAAAGCCACCGATACGGAACTTCAAGCCCTTGATGTCGGCAAGCGATTTGATTTCTTTACGGAACCAGCCGCCCATTTGCGCGCCTGTGTTGCCGCCTGGGAAACTCACGATGTTGTACTTGGCGTAGAACTCACGCATCAGCTTCAAGCCGTTGCCTTCATACATCCAAGATGTCATTTGACGGCTGTTCAAACCAAAAGGAATGCCCGTACCCATCGCAAAGGTCTCATCCTTGCCGAAGTAGTAATAAGCGCAGGTGTGGCCCATTTCCACAGAACCTTGTTGCACACCGTCCACCACACCCAAAGCCGGCATGATTTCACCAGCGGCATGAACCGAAATTTCAAACTTGCCACCCGACATGGCTTTGACAGCCTTGGCAAAGGTTTCAGCAGCACCGTGGATGGTGTCAAGCGACTTGGGGAAGCTCGATGCCATGCGCCAACGAATGGCTGCTTGTGCATGCACGGCAGGGGCCGCACCCGCAGCCAAGACACCTGCAATACCTGCGTTTTTAATAATGGAACGACGGTCCATGGAAGACTCCCTTGAGTTGTTAAAACCAATCCTGTGAAGCGGTACTTTTAAAAGTGCCAAGCTTCAATGATGGGGCATTGTATGCAGTTGCGCCACAGCCCAAATGCACGGGTTTACCCCTTAAAACGCTTTTCGATGGACGCCTGAATACCCGCGGCATCCAGGCCCAATTCAGCCAGCAGTTTGGCTGGGTCGCCATGCTCGGTGAACACATCACCAACGCCCAAAACCAACACAGGTTTAGGTTGCTGCAAGTCTTGCAGTGCTTCCAACACCGCAGAGCCAGCACCGCCCATGATGGCGCCCTCTTCGACGGTCACCAAGGCCTCATGCGTGGCAGCAATTTTGGCAAGCAGCTCCGTATCAAGTGGCTTAGCCCAACGCATGTTCACCACGGTGGCATCCAGTGCTTCCCCCGCTTGCAACGCGGGGTACAGCAGCGTGCCAAACGCGAGGATGGCGATGCGCTTGCCTTGGCGACGCACTTCGCCTTTGCCAAACGGCAAGGCTTGCAAGCCCGGTTGCACAGGCACGCCTGCGCCAGCACCACGTGGGTAACGCACAGCCACGCAGTGGTCTTGTTGGTAAGCCGTGGTCAGCAACTGGCGGCATTCGTTCTCATCCGCAGGACAAGCGATGCTCACATTGGGAATGCAACGCATGAAAGGGATGTCATACAAACCCGCATGCGTGGCGCCATCTGCACCGACGATGCCTGCACGATCCAGCGCGAGCACCATGGGCAATTTTTGCAATGCCACGTCGTGAATTACTTGGTCATACGCACGTTGCAAAAAGGTGGAGTAAATGGCCACCACAGGCTTCACGCCTTCGCACGCCAAGCCAGCGGCAAAGGTAATGGCGTGTTGCTCGGCAATCCCCACGTCGTGGTAACGCTCAGGAAACCGCTTGTGGAACTCCAGCATGCCTGAACCCTCGCGCATGGCAGGCGTGATGCCCACCAACAACGGGTCGTGCTCAGCCATATCGCACAGCCACTGGCCGAACACTTGGGTGAAGGTGGTTTTGCCCGCTGCCGCAGGCACCAATCCCACAGCGGGGTCAAACTTGCCTGGGCCGTGATAGGCCACAGGATCGGCCTCAGCCAGTTTGTAGCCTTGGCCTTTTTTGGTCACCACATGCAAGAACTGTGGGCCTTCTAAATGCTTGATGTTTTCCAGCGTCGGAATGAGTGACTCAAGGTCATGCCCATCAATCGGGCCGATGTAGTTGAAGCCAAATTTTTCAAACAAGGTGGCGGGCACCACCATGCCTTTGGCGTGCTCTTCAAAACGCTTGGCCAATTCGAACAAAGGTGGCGCGCCCTTGAGCACTTGCTTGCCCACCTCTTTGGCGGCCGAGTAAAACTTACCGCTCATGAGCTGCGCCAAGTAACGGTTGAGCGCGCCCACAGGCGGGCTGATGGACATGTCGTTGTCGTTCAAGATGACGAGCAATTTCGAGGTGGACACGCCACCGTTGTTCAAGGCTTCAAAGGCCATGCCCGCCGTCATCGCGCCGTCACCAATCACGGCAATCGCATGACGCTGCTCGCCTTTTTGCTGGGCAGCAACTGCCATGCCCAAGGCGGCCGAAATACTGGTGGACGAGTGGGCCGTGCCAAAGGCGTCGTACTCGCTTTCGTCACGGCGTGGAAAACCGCTCAGGCCGTGGCGTTGACGCAGCGTGCTCATTTGCTCGCGGCGGCCTGTCAAAATTTTGTGTGGGTAAGTTTGGTGGCCCACGTCCCACACGATGCGGTCATGCGGCGTGTTGAACACATAGTGCAGGGCCACAGTTAACTCGACCGTACCAAGGTTGGAGCTGAGGTGGCCGCCGGTTTTGGCCACGCTTTGAATCAGGTACGAGCGCAACTCATCGGCCAGCGCAGGTAATTGATGGCGCGGCACAGCCCGCAGGTCGGCGGGCGAATGGATGGTTTGCAACAAATTAGGCATGATTTTTCAAGTGTTCCGGTTCACCACGCGCTCGGCCAAAGCGGCCAGCGTCTGGGTGTGCGTCAGGCCCGTGCTTTGCAAGGCGTCGATCGCCTCACACAGCAATGACTGCGCATAAGACTTCGCTTCTTCTAAACCCAACAGCGACACGTAGGTAGGTTTGTCGTTCGCAGCGTCTTTGCCTGCGGTTTTACCAAGCGTGGCTGAATCGGCGATGACATCCAAAATATCGTCCACCACCTGAAAGGCCAAACCCAGGGCTTGGCCATAGCGTTGCAAACCACTGAGGGCTTGCTGGGAGACCTCGCCACAGGCTGCCCCCATCATCACACTCCCCTCTAACAAAGCACCCGTTTTTAAGCGATGCATTTGGCGCAATTGGTCTTCGGTCAACGCAACGCCCACGCTGGCTAGGTCTATCGCTTGGCCGCCCGCCATCCCAGCGTGCCCCGCTGAGTTGGCCAGCAAACGGCACAAGCGCGCTTGCACATGGCTAGGGATGTCCGATGCATCGGGCGTGAGGAACTCGAACGCCAAGGCCTGCAAGGCATCGCCCGCCAACAAAGCTTGGGCTTCACCAAACTGCACATGCACGGTGGGCTTGCCACGGCGCAACACATCGTTGTCCATGCAAGGCATGTCGTCGTGGACCAGCGAATAGGCGTGAATCAACTCCACCGCACACGCCGCACGCAAAGCGGCTTCGTCAAGTGCTCTGTCCTGCGTGCCGTGTGCAATGGCTTCACGCGCAGCCAACACCAGCAAAGGACGCAAACGTTTGCCGCCATCCAGCACGGCGTAACGCATCGCTTCGCCCAAGCCAGCAGGTGCCTCAGGACTGATCCAGTTTGACAGCGCATTTTCCACAACAGCCAGCCAATGGTTGCTCCATTGGTCGAGTTCGGCAGAGGTCATCACAGTGCTCACGTCGGTGTCCAAGATTTCAAAGCGCCGTTGTCGAGTACCTTGATTTGCTGCTCCACCGCGTCCAACTGGGCGCGGCAGTAACCCAAAAGTTCTGCGCCGCGTTGGTAGCCCGACAACAAATCAGCCAAGGGCAGCTGGCCCGACTCCATTTGTTGCACCAAGCCCTCGAGCTCTTTCAAAGCAGCCTCATAGCTGATGGGCGCTGCGTCTGCGCCGCTTGATGTGTTTTTGGCCTTGGGCATGGTTTGCGGAATCCGTGTGGAGGTGGGTCAAATAACCTGCCATTTTAGGGCGACGACGGGGCCAAGTTGCCCCCTTGGGTACAATGGGCATCCTTCAATCGACCTTCGGGTCGGTTTATTTTTGTTCACTTATCTCCCTGTGGGGAGTCTTTAGGTCAGGTCGCCCATGTCTGATTTAAGTCTTCAACTGCAGCAGGCGCAAGCCCAACTACCAGTTACCAGTTATTTCGATCAGGCGCTTTTTCAGCGCGAACTGGAGACCATCTTTCAGCGCGGCCCACGTTATGTGGGTCATCAGCTTGCCGTACCCAACTTGGGTGACTACTACGCTTTGCCGCATGAAGGCGAAGGGCGTGCGCTTGTGCGCTCGGTCAACGGCGTGGAGCTGGTGTCTAACGTGTGCCGTCACCGCCAAGCCGTGATGCTCAAAGGCCGTGGCTCACTCCAAAGCCAAGCCCCTGGCTCGGCTGGCGGCAACATCGTCTGCCCCTTGCACCGCTGGACGTATGCACCCTCGGGCGAATTGCTGGGCGCGCCTCACTTCTCGCATGATCCGTGCTTGAACCTCAACAACTACAAACTGCGCGAGTGGAATGGCTTGCTGTTTGAAGACAACGGCGTCGACATTGAAGCTGATCTAGCCAACATGGGCCCCCGTGCTGCCTTGGACTTCACAGGCTTTGCGCTGGACCGCGTGGAGCTGCACGAATGCAATTACAACTGGAAGACCTTCATCGAGGTTTACCTAGAGGACTACCACGTCGGCCCCTTCCACCCAGGCCTTGGCCAGTTCGTCACCTGCGATGACTTGAGCTGGGAATTCAAAGACAACTACTCGGTGCAAACCGTGGGCGTGTCGCAAGGCTTTGGTAAACCGGGTTCGCCCACTTACCAAACTTGGCACGACATGCTTCTGAAGTACCGCAATGGCGAGTTGCCAGAGCGCGGTGCGATTTGGCTCACCTACTACCCTCACATCATGGTGGAGTGGTATCCGCATGTGTTGACCGTGTCGACCCTGCACCCCATCAGCCCGACCAAGACGCTGAACATGGTGGAGTTTTATTACCCAGAAGAAATCGTCGCCTTCGAGCGCGAGTTTGTCGAAGCCCAGCAAGCCGCTTACATGGAAACGTGCATTGAAGACGATGAAATTGCCGAGCGCATGGACGCAGGCCGTAAAGCGCTGATGCAACGTGGCGACAACGAAGTCGGCCCCTACCAAAGCCCCATGGAAGACGGCATGCAGCACTTCCATGAGTGGTATCGCGGCAAACTCAACTTCTAAAACCGTCAATGCAAGCCCTGTGGATGCTGCTAGGCGCAGCCTTCTTTGCCACCATGGGGGTTTGCGTCAAGTTTGGTTCGGCACATTTCAACTCGGCTGAGTTGGTGTTCTACCGTGGCGTGGTGGGCATGGTGTTCTTAGCCATCATCGCGAAGCAAAAAAAGGTGTACTTGGGCACACAGTACCCAGGCATGCACATCTGGCGCTCGGCCGTGGGCGTGCTGTCGCTCAGTGCCTGGTTTTACGCCATCGCCAACTTGCCCCTGGCCACCGCCATGACGCTCAACTACATGAGCAGCGTGTGGATTGCCGCCTTCTTGGTGGGTGGCGCACTGATTAACTGGAACCCACAAGACGGGCGCAGTGCTTGGTCACAAGGCCCACTCGCTTTGAGCGTGATCGCAGGCTTTGCCGGCGTGGTGATGATGTTGCGTCCCACCGTGGAACAAAACCAAATCTTTGCGGGCCTGATCGGTTTGATGTCGGGCTTTGTCGCTGCCTTTGCCTATCTGCAAGTGATGGCGCTGGGTCGCATGGGCGAGCCTGAAACCCGCACGGTGTTTTACTTTGCGATTGGCACCACGCTCGCAGGCCTCATCGGCATGGGCTTTGCTGGGGTGTCTGAATGGGACTGGCAGCATGCGGTGTGGTTGCTGCCGGTGGGCATCTTTGCGTCACTGGGCCAACTGTGCATGACCCGCGCCTACAGCCAAGGTGCCACATTGGTCGTGGCCAACTTGCAGTACTCGGGCATTGTGTTTGCTGCGCTCTACGGCTTGCTGCTGTTTGGCGATGACATTCCCCTGATCGGTTGGGCGGGCATGGCCCTCATCATGGCCAGCGGTATGACCGCCACCTTGCTACGCGCACGCGCTGCGCCTAACGCGCCTGCAGAAGAACATTAACCCAACACCACGCTTGCAAAGCGTTGAAGGAATTCACATGTACACCACCCTCATCAATGTCGCCCAACTCCAAAGCTTGCAAACCAGCGGCGCACCGCTGCTGGTATTTGACTGCACGTTTGATTTGATGAACCCAGCTGCGGGCTACGCCCAATACGTCGAACAACACATCACTGGCGCATTGCATGCAGACCTTGATCAACACTTGGCCACACACGATGCAACCCAGCGCGTGAACGGTGGTCGTCACCCACTGCCCCAACGCGAGCTGTTTGCTGCATGGCTGCAGAGCGTGGGTGTGAACCACGACACGCAAGTGGTGGTCTACGACCGCAACGGCATGAACTACTGCGGCCGTTTGTGGTGGATGCTCCAATGGTGCGGTCACGAAGCTGTAGCGGTGTTGGATGGTGGCTTGCAAGCGTGGTTGGCTGCCGGTGGTGCCGTGGCCTCGGGTGAACAAGCGCCACACACAGCGGGCAACTTTGCGTTGCGCGCACCCTTGGTGAAGTTGGTTGACACGGCAACCGTGTCAACGCAACTGAACGATGGCTCACAAACCATCATCGACGCACGTGGCGCGCCACGCTACCGCGGCGAGGTAGAGCCACTCGACCCTGTGGCAGGCCATATTCCGGGTGCGCTCAACCGCCCATTCAACACCAACCTCAATGCGCAAGGCTTCTTCAAAAGCCCTGCTGAGTTGCGTGCTGAATTTGCAGCTTTGCTGGGCGATGCCAAACCCGAAACCGTGGTGCACCACTGCGGCAGCGGCGTGAGCGCCGTGCCCAACGTGTTGGCGATGGAAGTGGCGGGCCTAGGCCGCACGGCGCTGTATGCAGGAAGCTGGAGCGAATGGTGCAACACGCCCGGCTTGCCCTGCGAAAAGTCTTAAATTAGTGCTGCGCCCACTCGCCCAAAGTGGCGACCAAAGCAATACCTGTAAATAACCAAGCCACTTGTGCAGCGGTTTCGCGTGGACTTAAACGCTTTTGCAGCTGTGGGATCAAGTCAGCCAGCGCCACGTAAATAAAGCTACTGGCAGCCACCACCAAGAAGAATGGCAAGTAATCTTGCAATGCGCCGACGAGCAAATAACCCACCACGCCACCAATCGCTGTGACGCCACCGGTCAACGACAGCTTGAGCAAGGCGGCACGCGGGGTGCTGAGCGCTTGACCCAAGACCACCAAGTCCCCCACATGGTGCGGCACTTCGTGGGCCATCACAGCCAAGGATGCAGCCACACCCAAACGAGGATCGGCCACAAAGGCGGCGGCAATCAAAATGCCATCGCCAAAGGCATGCACGCTATCGCCCAACAACACAGCCCAACTCCCGCTATGGTGCTTATGGCCGTGATGCTCATCACGCGCATGGTTGGCATGTGGACTGTGGTCATGCAAATGGTCATGGTCGTGCGCTTCATCTACCGCAGCGTGGTCGTGACCATGCTCATGCCCGTGGTGCCAAAGCTCGGCTTTGTCGAGCAAAAAGAAAAACACCAATCCCACCAACAAAGCAGCAAACATCGATTGCGCTGAAACACCAGCCGACACCGACTGCTCAAACGCCTCCGGCAGCAAACGTGTGAACGCGGTGGCCAGCAAAGCGCCCGCCGCAAGGCTCAATAGATGCTGGGTGAAACGCGACAGCAGCGCATAAGCCAACAAGGCCGCCAGCCACACACTGCCCATGCCAGCGACCAAGGTGCCGACAAGAATTGAAATCAAGGTCATGGACGCATTATCTCGCGCGAAATGCTGAGGCCCATCACCATGCGTTTGTCAGGAGGGCAAGGTGATAAGCCGCGCAACGTGCTATTTAGCGCAGGATGCCTGCAAAGTAAGCAGCCAACTCGTCAAAGCCATCCAATGGCAAGACGGTCGCCACGTACTGGTCGGGGCGAACCACCACCATGCACCCCTTGTCGCGTTCGATACCGCGCATCTCAAAGATGTCGCCCACACCTTTGTGATCGACACAGAAAACTTTTGCGTGGTCTTGCAAACCCAACTTGCCTGTTTTGGGCTTCAGCAGCGAGGGCATGTTTTCGTAGGCGAGTTGATCAAAGGTTTGTTGGAACACAGCACGAAAGTCAATCACGGCGTCAATGTCTTCGCCTTGGCGCGTGTGTTTGACAACGGGCGAGTTAGGGCTTGTTTCCAACCAGTCCGACAGCTTGTGAATTCCCGAGCCGAGGTCAGAGCTGTCAGACTTCGCGGCAAACGCATAAATGCGCCAGCGTGCATCGGCCTGTGCCACATGGCCCAACTGCATTTGCTTGGCATCTGACACGCGCACCACAGGTGCTGAGTGGAAGCGACGGCCCACCTCTTCGCCTTTGGCCAAGGCTTGGTGCGTGTTGGCGGCGAACAAATACGAGCTGTCGTACTTCACCGCAGTGCCGCCTGTGAACTCTAGGTTGTCCTTGAACTGGCGAATGATGCGTGGCTCTTCTGTGCCATCGCGCTCGGCCTGCGTGGTGGGCGCCGACATGACGCGTGACCATTTGTGGTCGGTCTCTACCAAACGCTTGGCTTCGGTCAAACGCTCTTGGGTATAGCTGCGTAGCAGGCTGGCGTTGGCGCGGCCTTGCAACACATGCACCAGCTTCCAGCCGAGGTTGAAGGTGTCTTGCATCGACACGTTCATGCCCTGCCCTGCTTTGGGTGAATGGGTGTGGCACGCATCGCCTGCGATGAACACGCGTGGATCGCGGTCCACGCCTTCGGGCACATCGTCAAAGCGGTCGGTGATGCTGTGGCCAATGTCATAGATGGACCACCACACCACTTCTTTCACATCAATCGAGTAAGGCTTGATGATGCGGTTGGCTGCCGCAATCATGTCGTCTTGGGTGAACTTGCGGTGTGCGGCTTTTTCGTCGGGGCGAAGTTTGTCAAGCGCCACATACATGCGGAACACATAACCACCTTCACGGGGCAAAATTAACAAGTTGCCCTCGCTGGCTGATGAAATCAAACACTTCTGTCGCACATCGGGAAAATCGGTGTTAGCCAAGATGTCCATCACGCCCCAAGCTTGGTTCGCGGCATCACCATGCAACTCCCTGCCAATCGCCTTACGCACTGCCGAGTGCGCGCCATCGCAACCCACCACGTAGTTAGCGCGCACGGTGCGCGTGGCGCCCCAGTTCAAGCCACTGGCGTCGCGCAGGGTCACGGTCACGGGGTGATCGTCGGTGGTCTCGTCAATGGTCAGGCCCACCACTTCCCAGCTGTAGTCGGGCTCTAGGCGCGAGGGAGAGTTTTTCATCACCTCTAAAAACAACTCGTGCAAGCGCGCTTGGTTGATCAAGATGTGCGGCATTTCCGAGCTGTCGTCGGCCACGTCTTGCACGCGGCCCACGCGTTGGATGTGCGCGGGGTTCTTGGGGTCGGGCATCCAAAACGCAGTTTGGTTGACCCAGTAGGTTTCGCGCTTGACCTTGTCGGCAAACCCAAACGCTTGGAACATTTCCATCGTCCGTGTGTTGATGCCGTCAGCCTTGCCCTTGATGATGTTGCTGGGCATGCGCTCGGTGATCATCACCTCAATTTCTGGAAACTGCGCCAACTGCGCGGCCAAGCAAAGGCCTGCTGGGCCTGTACCTGAAATGAGCACATCTACTTTTTCGGGCATGGGCTCGTTGATGCCACGGTTGCGTCGGTTGGGTGCTGCTGGTTTGATGTCTGGGCTACCGCCGCGAAATCCGTCTTTGTAAAACTGCATGTCTTGTCTCCGTTATTGAAATGTCACCAAACTCTCAGCATGGATAAATGATAACTGTACTTATCAATATCCGTCAACACCGAAGGTATGATGAACTAATCGACTCTTTTAAGGGAACACAGGCATGGTCATGCATGACATGGCGGGGCACTTGATACGTCGCCTGCAACAGCAATCTACCCAAATCTTTGCGCAGCGCACCCAAGCGGCAGGCTATGACCTGACCTCTGTGCAATACGCCGCGCTAGACGCCATTGCCAACAACCCGCACATCGACCAAGCCACCGTGGCTGAAATCATTGGCTACGACCGCGCCACCATAGGCGGGGTGATTGAACGCCTAGACAACAAAGGCTGGGTTCGCCGCGTAGTGAGCAAGCAAGACCGACGATCGCGCGAGCTGTCGCTCACAGCCAAGGGCAACAAAATTTATCTAGCCCTGCAGCCCATCGTGCATGAGCTGCAAGCAGACATTCTTCAGCCCTTGAGTGCGGCTGAGCAAGATCGGTTTATCAAGCTGGCACGTCAAGTGGTGTGGCATGACAAGTCGGCGGACGAGAGTTAAACAATAAAACCACCACCGCCAATAGCATGTGGCTTAAACAACCCAGCACACATACCAAGGCTGAGCACCATTAGGTTGTCGGGGCCGGGCAACATGGTGATGAGGCTAACGAGCAGCAAAAAGGCGAGTAACTGGTCAAGGGTCAACACGGCTAAGCTTTTCGTCGGTTGAAAGCTCTGTGCAGCAATCAGTGGGCTTTGTCCCAGTTAGACCCCACCCCCACCTCAGCCAACAACGGCACTTTCAACCGCGCCACTTCAGCCATCAGGCGTGGCACTTCGGTGCGGACCCATGCCACTTCTGACTCGGGCACTTCAAACACCAGTTCGTCGTGCACTTGCATGATGACTTTGGTTTGGCGTTGCTGATCGTCAATTGCTTTTTGCACGGCCACCATGCTCATCTTGATGAGGTCGGCGGCTGTGCCTTGCATGGGTGCGTTGATGGCGGCGCGTTCTGCGCCTGCGCGGCGTGGTCCGTTGGGGCTGTTGATTTCGGGTAAGTACAAGCGACGGCCAAACACGGTTTCTACATAGCCTTGCGCTTTGGCTTGTTCGCGTGTGTCGTCCATGTAGCGCTTCACACCCGCGAAACGTTCAAAGTAGCGGGTGATGTAGTTCTTAGCCGCACTGTTGTCGATGCCCAGCGCTTTGGCCAAACCAAACGCGCTCATGCCGTAGATGAGGCCAAAGTTAATGACCTTGGCATAGCGGCGCTGCTCGGTGCTGACCGCATCCACACCCACGCCAAACACCTCGGCCGCTGTGGCTTTGTGCACATCTAGACCTTCGTGAAAGGCTTTGACCAACGCCTCGTCACCACTGATGTGCGCCATGATGCGCAGCTCAATCTGACTGTAGTCGGCACTGGCAATCACGCAGCCCGCAGGGGCCACAAACGCCTCGCGCACTTTGCGTCCCTCTGCTGTGCGAATCGGGATGTTCTGCAAATTGGGGTCGTTGCTCGACAAACGGCCCGTCACGGCCACGGCTTGCGCGTAGTGCGTGTGCACGCGGCCGGTGCGTGGCAAGGCCATCAGCGCCAGCTTGTCGGTGTAAGTGCCTTTGAGTTTGCTAAGACTGCGGTGCTCCAAAATTTTGGCAGGCAGTGGGTAGTCTTCGGCCAGTTTTTCCAACACTTCTTCGTCGGTGCTGCGTGCGCCCGTGGCGGTTTTCTTGATGACGGGCAAGCCCAGTTTGTCAAAAAAGATTTCGCCCAGCTGCTTGGGTGACGCCAAGTTAAACGGCTGGCCTGCAATCTCGTACGACTCGTTTTCGAGCTGCACGATGCGCTGGCCCAGTGCGTGGCTTTGTGCGGCCAGTGTGGGTGCGTCAATCAACACGCCGTTGCGCTCGATTCGGTACAAGGCTTCGCTGCTGTCAATTTCTAGTTGGTAGATGAAGCGCAGTTTGTCGTCTGCAACTAAGCGCGGCCACAACACTTGGTGCACGTCCAGTGTCATGTCGGAGTCTTCGCACGAGTATTCGGTGGCACGCGCCACGTCCACTTGCGAAAACGGAATTTGGTGCGCGCCTTTGCCGCACAGGTCTTCGTAGTTCAAACCTTTGCGGCCCACATGGCGCTCGGCCAAGCTGGCAAGTCCGTGGGGCTTGTGCACTTCCAGCACATAGCTTTGAAGCATGGTGTCGTGGGCATAGCCCTTCACCTCAATGCCGTGATTGGCCATCACATGGCGGTCGTATTTGATGTGCTGGCCTACCTTGTGAATGGCGGGGTTTTCAAACCAAGGTTTGAGCTTGGCCAACACCTCTTCAATCGGCAACTGCTTGGGCGCATCGCCGTAGCTGTGCGTCAGCGGGATGTAGCAGGCTTCGCCCGCTTTGACCGAAAAGCTCAAGCCCACAATCTCAGCGCGCATGGCGTCTAGCGACGTGGTTTCTGTGTCAAACGCGACCAATTCGGCGGCTTGCAGCTTGGCCAGCCACATATCAAACGCTTCCCACGTCAACACGCAGTCGTACGCCTTATCGGTCACTTGCGACACTGCGGCTTCGGGTTCGTCAAAGAGACCGAGGTTGGGTTCAAACTTGGGCTTAGACACTGCACCTGCGGGTGCCGATGTCAATGCATCTGTGCCTTCGCTGATGGCGCGAGCCAAACCTTTGAAGCCATAGGTTTCGTAAAAGGTTTTGAGCGCAGGCTTGTCGGGCTCGGCCAAGTGCAACGCATCGAGTGCCGGCAAATTGGGCACGTAGGCCGACAAATCGCAATCGGTTTTCATGGTCACCAACTGACGCCCTGTGGGCAGCCACGCAGTCGCTTGACGCAAGTTCTCGCCCGCTACGCCTTTGATGGCGTTGGCGTTTTGCAGCAAGTTGTCAAGCGAGCCATATTCCATCAGCCACTTGGCGGCGGTCTTGGGCCCCACCTTGGCCACGCCGGGCACGTTGTCGACCGTGTCGCCCACCAAGGTTTGGTAGTCGATCATCAAATTTGGGGGCACGCCAAACTCGGCGGTCACGCCCGCCACGTCGCGCTTTTTGCCGTTCATGGTGTCGATGATGGTGATGTGTTCGTTCACC
>CANCCJ010000034.1 GCA_947374535.1 Comamonadaceae bacterium
GATCAACGATTTGGTGAGCCAGTTCTGGAACGACGACAAGATCAGCATTGACGAAGGTCAAAAGCGACTGGTTGCCGCCGCTGCCACCAAATAAGCAGCAGCTCGACTGTTGAAACATAAACCTTGGAGATTAAGACAATGAAAATGAAATTAACTTGCGTAGCTGCAGCTTTGTGCTGCGTGGGCACCGCTGCATTGGCCGCTGATGTGGGCGGTGTGGAGGTGACCGGCTACAGCCGTGGCGGTGGCGTTTACAACTACAACAAAGACCAACAAGTCAAAGGCGGCTTGACACTTGGCGGTGACTTGCAAAAGTTCCGTTTGGGTAATGAGGGTGACTACGGTGGTGAAGTCAACATTGCCAAAACCTTTGATGTCGAAGGCGTTAAATACAAGCTCGATTACATGCCCAACAAGTGGAATGAAGCTGCCGTGGCTACTGAACAAGCCTTTATCGAAATGAGTGGCCTGAGCTTTGCACCCGAAGCCAAAATTTGGGCTGGTCAGCGTCGTCTTCGTATTCAAGATGTGCACATCGTGGACCACTTTTTGATGGATTACGGTGTGAACGAAGGTGCTGGTTTTACTGATTTGTCAGTCGGCAGCATGAAGCTAGGTGCTGCGCTGCAGACGGGGGACACATTTGACAAAAAAATGACGCCAGGCACCTCTGCTAACAAGTTGAATTTGGATGTTTCTGAAATCAACACCAATCCCGGCGGCAAAGCCCGTGTGTTGTTGACCTCCGTCAGCACCTCAGGCCTGAAAAGCAGCGGTGGCGCTGGCTTCACGGTTAGCCACAACCAGGCTGATTTCATGATCCGCGGCTTGACCAACAGCTTATTCCTGCAAACCTCAAGCGGCTACGCCAACATCAATGGCCGTTTTGGTACGTTCTACGATGCGATCGGTGCTGCTACCTTTTACGGCAAGAAAACAAACCGTGTCGCAGATTCGATCAACTGGCAATCGGGTGCATTTGGTGGACAGGCAATACTGGGTTACCAAACGACCAAGTCCGATGATCCTGCCGCTTCATACACGATCAAAGACACCTCGTTGGGTGGTCGCGTGTCATACGCAGTCTCTAAAAACTTCAAGTGGTTGGTGGAAGCCGGCACCACATCACGCAAGTTCAGCGACAACCATGATTCTCAGCGCTTGAACAAGATCACGATTGCGCCAACGATTGCGATGTCCCCCGATTTCTGGTCACGTCCTGAGTTGCGTTTCTATGTGACACGTGCCAACTGGAACCAAGCTGCCGCAGACGCAAACAACAACGTGACCTCAGGCTTCGGTGCCACCGGCCGCACATCACAAACACTCGCTGGCGTGCAATACGAAGTGTGGTGGTAATTCAAGTTTGAACGAGGGATTGGGAAAGGGGTAACCCTTTCCCTTTTTTTTATTTCTTTAAAAAAGGCATCTAGATGCAAAAGCATCGCTTAGAAGCGTTGATACCCAAATTGGTGGTCGCCCCCGGCTTGATGTTGGGCTTCGCGTTCATCTACGGCTTCATGATTTGGAACGGTGTGTTGTCCGTCACGGCATCGCGCATGTTGCCCAATTACGAATGGGTTGGCCTGACGCAATACGCCACGCTGTGGGAAATGGACCGTTGGTGGGTTGCCCTGAAAAATCTCGCCATCTTTGGCATTGGTTACGTGGGCGGTGCGATGACCTTAGGCGTGTTGTTGGCTGTATTACTCGACCAAAAAGTACGGTCCGAAGGCTTTATTCGTACGGTGTATCTGTACCCGATGGCGCTGTCATTTGTCGTGACAGGTACAGCATGGAAATGGCTGCTCAACCCCAGCATGGGCATAGAGAAACTCATGCATGACTGGGGTTGGAGCAGCTTCACTTTCGGTTGGTTGGTCGAAAGCGATATGGCCATTTATTGCGTGGTGATTGCTGGCATTTGGCAGTCTGCGGGCTTTGCGATGGCTTTGTTTTTAGCGGGTTTGCGCGGGATTGACGACAGCATCATCAAAGCGGCTCAAATGGATGGCGCTTCGTTGCCGCGCATTTACTGGCGCATTGTGTTGCCTGCGCTGCGGCCTGTGTTTTTTTCAACCTTGATGGTGCTCTCGCATTTGGCCATCAAGAGTTTTGACTTGATCATGGCGCTCACTTCAGGTGGCCCTGGCTATGCCACCGATGTGCCTGCAACTTTCATGTACGCCATGAGCTTCACACGCGGACAAATTGGTCTGGGCGCTGCCAGCGCCACCATGATGTTGGCAACCGTGGCGGCTTTGGTCGTGCCTTATCTTTACAGCGAGTTGCGGAGTAAAAATCATGAGCACTAAGTTGTTTTCACTGCAAATGCTCTTGCGTGCTTTGCTCTACATCACTTTATTGATCGGAGCTGGGTTCTTCTTGGCGCCGCTCTATGTGATGGTCGTCACGTCCCTTAAAGATGCCGATGAAATTCGTCAGCACAGCTTGGTCAGTCTGCCGGGCTCGTTGAACTTGGATGCTTGGCGCTTGGCATGGGACTCGGCCTGCACGGGAGCGCAATGCTCGGGTCTAGAGCCATTTTTTTGGAATTCGGTATGGATGGCTGTGCCCGCTGTGTTGATCTCCACCGCATGGGGCGCACTCAACGGCTATGTGCTGAGCTTGTGGAAATTTCGCGGCAGCGAGACCTTGTTTGCGTTTTTGCTGTTTGGCGTTTTCATGCCTTTTCAAGTGGTGTTGTTACCCATGAGCCAAGTGATGGGTTGGTTAGGGTTGTCCAGCTCTATCGCGGGTCTGATCTTGGTTCACTTGTTGGCAGGTTTACCCAGTACCACCTTGTTTTTCCGAAACTATTACGCGGGTATTCCAAAAGATTTGCTCAACGCCGCACGCATGGACGGCGCAAATTTTTGGTTGATCTTTTTCCGCATCATCGTGCCCATGTCTACACCCATCGTGATGGTGACTTTGATTTGGCAGTTCACCCAAATTTGGAACGATTTTTTGTTTGGCGTGGCCTTCAGCGGCGCTGACTCCAAGCCCATCACCGTGGGTCTTAACAACTTGGCTAACACCAGCAGCAGCGTCAAAGCCTACAACGTGGACATGGCTGCCGCATTGATTGCGGGCTTGCCCACCATGTGGGTCTACGTGGTGGCCGGACGATATTTTGTGCGCGGCTTGACCGCCGGCGCAGTGAAAGGATAAACATGTCTTCAGCTTTAAAAATTAGCGGTATCCGCAAGTGTTTCGGTCAGGGTGACAACACGGTAGAGGTGCTCCAACGCATCGACATCGATGTGGCCCCTGGTGAGTTTTTGATTTTGGTCGGTCCCTCGGGCTGCGGCAAGTCCACTTTGCTCAACATCATTGCGGGTTTGGAAGAACCCACCGAGGGCAGCATCTCGATTGGGCACCGCAACGTGGTGGGTGTGTCGCCGGCTCAGCGCGACATTGCCATGGTGTTTCAAAGTTATGCCCTGTACCCCACGATGAGCGTTGCCGACAACATTGGCTTTGCTCTCGAAATTCGCAAAGTGTCTAAGGCCGAACGTCAAGCGCGTATTGCTGAAGTGGCCGCCATGTTGCAGATTGAACATTTACTAGATCGTCGACCCTCGCAATTGTCGGGTGGCCAACGTCAGCGTGTGGCGATGGGTCGTGCCTTGGCACGCAACCCGCAGTTATTTTTGTTTGACGAACCGCTGTCCAACTTAGATGCCAAGTTGCGCGTCGAAATGCGCGCCGAAATCAAACGCCTGCACCAACTCAGTGGTATCACCAGCGTGTATGTGACGCACGATCAAGTCGAAGCCATGACCTTGGGCAGCCGCATCGCGGTGATGAAGGGTGGCGTGTTGCAGCAATTGGGCACACCGGACGAAATTTACAACCGTCCGGCCAACACCTACGTGGCGACCTTCATTGGTTCACCCACGATGAACTTGGTGGAGGGCAGGGCACAGGCTAGCCAATTTTCCATCGCAGGGGCACAACTGGCTTTGACGCCACCCGCTAACCAAGGCAAAGCTGTTTTGTTGGGCTTGCGCCCCGAGCACATCCGTTTAAATGACCAAGCCGTATGGCGTGGAGTGGTCTATTTGGTCGAGCCCACAGGCGCAGATACCTATGTGGTGGTGGATACACCCGCAGGGAAGGTGACTGTGCGATCGTCCCCCCAAACCCAAGTGCGCCCCGGTGATGCAGTTGGACTTGAAATTCAAGAGGATCATGTGACTTGGTTTGACCTGTCGTCTGGTCTGCGCTTGACTTGCGCATGAGGCTTTATTTGGCAAGGTCGACGCTTATCTGATTTTGCAGGCTTGAAAGGCTCAGCCTGTGTTGCGCAAACCTGCAGCAATTCCATTGATCGAGATGTGAATGCCGCGCTGGGCTTTCTCATCGCGGTCTTGCGGTCGCTTGCCTTCTCGGTAACGTCGAATCAATTCGACTTGCAAATGGTGCAATGGGTCGATGTAGGGGAAGCGGTGACGCATGGATCGCTCCAGCGCCGCGTTGTTCACCAAACGTTGCTTGTCGCCCGTGATGAGCTTCAAGGCGTCTGAGGTGCGGTGCCATTCTGCTTCAATCAAACCAAAAATTCTCTTGCGTAAGCGCGTGTCGCTGACCAACTCGGCATAGCGCGAAGCCAATCCCAAATCGCTCTTGGACAGCACCATGTCGAGGTTGGACAACAGTGAGCGGAAGAAGGGCCACTGGCGTTGCATTTTTTGCAGCAATGCCAGCGCGTCTTTGGGTTTGAGCGTGGGGTGCTGGTGAATGAACTGGTCCACTGCGGACCCAAAGCCCAACCAACCGGGCAAGGTCAAGCGACATTGGCCCCAGCTGAAGCCCCAAGGAATGGCGCGCAAGTCTTCAATGCGAGGCGATGCGTTGCCGCTCTTTGGACGTGCCGCAGGGCGCGAGCCAATGTTGAGCTCGGCAATTTCACGCAAGGGCGTGGCAGCAAAGAAGTATTCGGTGAAGCCCGGTGTCTCGTAGACCAAACCACGGTAAGCAGCCATGCTGGTCGCAGACAACCATTGCGCTGCGTCTAAAAACGCTTGTGGCGCTGGCTTGGTGGTTTGCAACATCGTGGCTTCTAAGGTGGCGGCCACCAAGGTTTCCAAATTGCGACGGCCAATCTCTGGGTTGGCGTATTTCGAGCCAATCACTTCGCCTTGTTCTGTGAGGCGAATTTGTCCGCGCACAGTGCCTGGGGGTTGCGCCAAAATCGCTTGGTAGCTGGGGCCGCCGCCTCGTCCCACCGTGCCGCCACGGCCATGGAACATGCGCAGGGTGACATCGTGTTGTTTGAACAGGCCATCAAACAAAGTGACCAAGGCAATCTCTGCGCGGTACAGCTCCCAATTGCTGGTGAAGATGCCACCGTCTTTGTTGCTGTCCGAGTAGCCCAGCATGATGTCTTGTTCACCACCGCTGCGCTTGACCAAGTTGGCCACGCCGGCTATGGCATAGAAGCCGCCCATGATGTCGGCAGCACATCGCAAATCGTCGATGGTTTCGAACAAAGGGACCACGATCAAATCACAGGTTGATGTGTTGCTGTCCAACGTGCCGCGCATCAAGCCTGTTTCTTTCTGCAGCAGCAACACTTCAAGCAAATCGCTCACGGTTTCGGTGTGGCTGATGATGTAGTGGCGAATCGCGTCTTTGCCAAAGGTTTGCAACATTTGGCGTGCGGTCTCAAAAATTGCCAGTTCTTTGAGGGCGAGTTCTGAATAGTTCGCCCCCATCACGCGCAAGGGACGTGCGTCTTGCAACAACTGGGTAAGCACGTCTATGCGTTGGGCTTCATTGAGTTTGGCGTAGTGCTTTTCCACGCCTGCTGTGGCCAGCAACTCGGCCACCACCAACTCGTGTTGGTCAGAGCTTTGGCGCAAATCAACGGTCGCGAGATGAAAACCAAATACATCCACCGCACGCATGAGTGGCGTGAGACGTTGGGCCATCAAGGCGCTGCCGTGTTGGGCTTGCAGCGAGTCGGCAATCACGCGCAAATCGGCCAGCAACTCTTGGGCTGAGCGATATGCGTTTTGCGGAGCCACGGCATGGCGCGCAGCGTCACCACCGGTCAGGTCTTTGAGCGTGGCGGCCAAACGCGCATACATGCCGGTGAGGGCGCGACGGTAAGGTTCGTCTTGGCGGTGCGCGTTGGTGTCGGGTGAGCGTTCAGCCAAGGCCTGCATCTCGGGTGTGACATCGACCAACATGGCCGACATGGACAACTCGGTACCGAGGTAATGCAGCTCGGTCAGGTAGTGGCGCAAGGCCACATCGCATTGACGTCGCAGGGCGTAGTGCAGGGTGTCGGCGTTGACGTTGGGGTTGCCATCTCGGTCACCACCAATCCATTGGCCCATGCGCAAAAAGCTGTGCACATGGGCTTGGCCCAACTCGGCTTCGAGGTCGGCGTAGAGCTTCGGGATCTCGCTGAGGAAGGTGGATTCGTAGTAGCTCAGCGCGTTTTCAATTTCATCGGACACCGTGAGCTTGGTGAAACGCAGCAAGCGGGTTTGCCACAGTTGCAGCACGCGAGCGCGCAATTGCATTTCGTTGGCGGCCAGTTCGCGCAGTGCCAAAGCATCGGGTGTGGCTTTGGCTGAGGTGTGCAGGGCCGAGCGTGATTTGATGTCGTCACGCAAACCCAAGAGCTGTGCAATGCCACGCTCGGCATCCAAGATGCTTTTGCGTTGCACTTCAGTGGGATGGGCGGTGAGCACAGGTGACACATGGCTGTGCGCCAATGTTTGCACGATGCTCTTGGGCGCAATGCCTGCAGCCTTGAGGCGGCTCAAGGCCACGGTGAGGCTGCCGTCTTGTGTATCACCTGCACGCTCGTGGATGGCGCGGCGACGAATGTGGTGGCGGTCCTCTGCGAGGTTAGCCAGATGGCTGAAGTAGGTGAAGGCGCGAATCACGCTGACCGTGGCCTCTGCACTCAGCGACGCCAAGAGCATTTTCAGAGCCTTGTCGGCACTGGTATCAGAGTCGCGGCGAAACGCAACCGAGAGCTTTCGCACTTGTTCAACCAGCTCATAGGCATCGCGGCCTTCTTGTTCGTGAATCACATCGCCCAAGATGCGGCCTAGCAGTCGAATGTCTTCGACCAAGGGACGTTCGTTTTCTTTGGCCATTTGTGTGGCGCGTGCGGCTGCAGATGTTTTGGCTTTGGCTGAAGTGGTTTTGTCAGTCATGCGTGGCTCTTGAGTGAGAGGGGTGATAGGGGCTTCAGACCTTGTGAGTCTTGAGCAAGTGGAAAAGGTTTAGGTCCATTGCGTGAGCGACAGCGCTTGCGATGCACCTTGCAAAGCGGGTGAGACTGGGCTGTGAATGACCCACGTCGGCACGTCTTGCAAATATTTTTTGAAACGGCCCTTGGCTTCGAAGCGCTCACGAAATGGCGAGGCATCAAAGCCTTCACCCAAGCGCGGCACAATCCCGCCGCCGATGTAGATGCCGCCGCGTGCGCCCAGCGTCAAGGCCAAGTCACCTGCAACCGAGCCTAGGAAGCCACAAAACATATTTAGCGCTTCGTTGGCTGTGGAGTTGGGCACTTCTTGTGCGCGTTCAAGCACGTCGGCTGGCGTGGTGATTTCGCGGCCCTGACCGTCTTTCAAATCACACAGCGCGTGATAAAGATCGACCAAGCCTGCGCCAGAAATGACGCGCTCGGCAGAGACGTGGCCGTAGCGTTTTTGCAGCTGTTGGATCACTGCGAATTCATGGTGGGTGGTAGCCGTCAGGCTGACGTGACCGCCTTCACCCGCAATAGGCATCCATTTATTTTGGTAGCCCACAGGAAACAAACCCGACACACCCAAGCCTGTGCCTGGACCTATCAAACCGATGGCCGCATTGGGGGTGGCGCTACCGCTGCCCACTTGGCGCTTTTGCGATTCAGGCAAGTGCGTGAGCGACAAGGCCAAGGCGGTGAAGTCGTTGAGCAACAACAAGCGCGACACGCCCAAACCTTCGCGCAAGGCGTTGACCGAAAACTTCCAGTGGTGGTTGGTCATGGCCACTTGGTCACCCGTCACGGGGTTGGCAATGCCAAAGGCAGCGCATGGTGGGGAGCTGAGGTCTTGGGTGTTCAGGTAGGTTTGTGCCGCTGCCAACAAAGATTCGTGTTCGGCGCAGGGCAGCACTTGCACATGGGTGATGGCCGCATCTTTAAGCGCCTGCCAGCCAAAGCGGGCGTTGGTGCCGCCGATGTCGCCCAGCAAGCGTGGATAAGCCGAAGCGTTGGCCACGGCTGGATCGCAAGACTCAAACATGCATCACGCTTTCAGGCGTGCCGCTTCGGCTGCTTCGATGTCCTTGGCCATTTTCTTGCCCAGCTCCACGCCCCATTGGTCGTAAGCGTGGATGCCCCAGATAGCCGCTTGGCAGAACACTTTGTGTTCATACAAGGCCATCAGCGCACCCATGCTGCGTGGCGTGAGCGCATCCACCCAAATGGTGGTGCTGGGCACGTTGCCGGGGTAGCTGCGGTGTGGGGCCAAACGCTGAACCTCGGCTTCGTCCATGCCGCTGTCGCGCAGCTCGCGCATGGTTTCTTCGGGCGTGCGGCCAATGGCCAATGCTTGCGCTTGGGCTTGCATATTGAGCAAGACCACGCGGTGGTGTTCGGCGGCAAATGGAAGAGGACTTCGCTCGGTGCGCAAACCAATGAAGTCCATGGGCACCAAGTGCTTGCCTTGGTGGATGAGCTGAAAGTAAGCGTGTTGACCGTCAATGCCTAAACCGCCCCACAACACAGGTGCAGTAGCGACTTCGACAGGGCTGCCATCCACGTGTGTGCCTTTGCCGTTGGACTCCATGTCCATTTGTTGCAAGAACGAAGCGAACTTACCCAATGGCGAGGCGTAAGGTGCAATATTGTGCGTGGTGGCACCTAAGAAGTTGCGGTTCCACACACCAAACAAAGCCATGAGCAAAGGCAAATTTTGATCAGACGGCGCGGACATGAAATGTTCGTCCATGGCGCGTGCGCCCAAGAGCATGTCTTGGAACGCAAACGCACCAATGGAGATGGCCAAGGGCAAACCAATCGCAGACCACACTGAGTAACGGCCACCAACCCAATCCCAAAAACCAAAAGTGTGTTCGGGGGTGAAGCCTTGAGCCGCAGAAATTTGTGGGTTGGCTGTGACCGCAATGAGGTGCTTGCCAAGTTGTTCTTCGGGGCAACCACCATCGGTCAACCAGCGCTTGGCCGAGGCGGCCAAGGTCATGGTTTCTTGCGTGGTGAAGGTTTTGCTTTGCACCACGAATGCGGTGCGTGATGGGTTGAGGTATGCGAGGGCTGTGTAGAGGCTCCATGCATCCACGTTGGACACATAGTGCACGCGCACCTTGTTTTTGAAACTGTCCCGCGTCAAGTGGCTGAGCGCTTCGGTGGTCATGCGAGGCCCCAAGTCTGAGCCGCCAATGCCGAGGTTTACCACATCGGTGATGGACTCACCGCCATAGCCTTTCATCTGGCCTTCGCGCACTTTTTCGGCGAAGGTACACACGCGGTGCAACTCGCTGGCAATTTGCTGGGAAATTTCATGGCCCCAAGGCGGGTTGGGCACATGGCTACCGCGCAAGGCGACATGCAACACCGCACGTTGTTCGGTGGCGTTGATGGGCTCACCTTTGAACATGGCTTGCGCTTGTGACATGACTTGCGACTCGTCTGCCAACGCCAAGAGCTGTTGCATCACCTCGGGAGTGACGCGTTGGCGTTCGTAGTCGATGCTGATGCCAGCGCCGCTGGCGTGCAAGGCGGCATTGCGCTCACCTTCTTTGAGCAACTCACGCAAATGCGGCTGAGGCCCCTGGGCCAAGGCTTGGAGGGCTTGCCACGCTTGGCGTTTGTGTGGAGGGACAAATGGCGTCATGTTTGGATTTTCGTCAAAATTAAAGGACTTCTTGAATCACTCAAATGAAACTTTTGATTCGCCTTTGAATTAATTGGCGTTGACATTTGCCGCTGCCGTGGCTTCGCGTGCCAAGCGGGTGATTTCGGCCCAATCACCCCGTTCCACCACATCCACGGGTGTGAGCCATGAGCCTCCGACCATCGCCACGTTGGGCTGCTTCAAAAATTCGCCCATGTTGGCCAGTGACACGCCGCCTGTGGGGCAAAAGCGCATGTCACCCAAAGGGCCGCCCAAGGCTTTGAGCATGGCCAAGCCACCGGCTTGGGCTGCGGGAAAAAGTTTGACGAGGCCAAAGCCATAGTCACGAGCAGCCATTACTTCGCCGGGCGTCATCACACCGGGCATGAAAGGCAATTTGCAAGCGATAGCGGCTTGCACCAATGCGTCGGTCATGCCGGGCGAGAGTGCAAAGCTGGCACCTGCGGCTTGCACGCGCGCCATTTCCTCGGCGCGTGTGACGGTGCCTGCACCCACATGCATGTGCGGCACGTGCTTGGCCACTTGTTCAATCGCGGGCAGACCTGCGGCGTGGCGCAAGGTGATTTCCATCACATCCACACCACCTTCAAGCAGCGCATGTGCCATAGGCACGGCTTGGTCTGGATGGGTAATGACGATGACCGGGACCACGCGTGAGGTAAACGCGGGGCGTGTGAAAGCTGGGTTGTGTTGACTCATATGCGTTTTCAAATGTGTGTGAGCAAAGGCGATGCGCCTTCTTCGGCCAGCGCCGCGTGTGCGCGGAACAACGAAAAGAGGTCGCGGCCCGTGCCGTGTTGGTTGCCAGACAAATCGGGTGTAGGGGCGGTGCGTTCAGCTAACTCGGCATCGCTCACTTCAAGGTGCAAAGTTTGTGTGTCGCAATCGAGGGAGATCATGTCGCCGTCTTGCACCTTACCAATCAATCCGCCATTGACTGATTCAGGGCTGAGGTGAATGGCCGCTGGCACTTTTCCCGAAGCGCCAGACATGCGGCCATCGGTGACCAAAGCCACCTTGAAGCCTTTGTCTTGCAGCACACCCAACACGGGGGTGAGGCGGTGCAGCTCGGGCATGCCATTGGCTTGTGGGCCTTGGTTGCGCACCACGGCCACAAAGTCGCGTTCGAGCTTGCCTTCTTTGAACAAAATGCCGAGTTGCTTTTGGTCGGTCAGCACGATGGCCGGTGCACGCACTTGGCGATGTTCGGGTTTGACGGCAGACACTTTCACGACCGCACGGCCTAAGTTGCCTTTGAGCAAACGCAAGCCGCCATCTGCGCTGAAAGGTTGTATCACGGGACGCAACACGGCCTCGTCGGCGGACTGTGCAGGCACGTCGCGCCAATCGAGCTGGCCATGGTTGAGCCAAGGCTCCACGGTATAGCGGTGCAGGCCTTGGCCCATGATGGTGTGTACATCGTCGTGCAGCAAACCAGCGCTGAGCAACTGTGCAATGAGGTAACCCATGCCGCCTGCGGCTTGGAAGTGGTTCACATCGGCACTGCCGTTGGGGTACACGCGGGCCAGCAATGGCACGCAAGCAGAGAGGTCTGAGAAGTCATCCCAGTTCACGATGAGTCCTGCCGCACGCGCCATGGCGACGATGTGCAGGGTGTGGTTGGTCGAACCGCCTGTGGCCAGTAAACCGACGATGCCATTGACGATGACCTTGGCGTTGATTTGGTAGCCAATGCCTGTGTCTTTTTCGTGCGACAACGCTACCGCACGCTTGACGGCGTCGGAGGTGAGGGCTTCACGCAAGGGCGTACCTGGGTTGACGAACGACGAGCCGGGCAGGTGCAGCCCCATGATTTCCATGAGCATCTGGTTGGAGTTGGCCGTGCCATAAAACGTGCAAGTGCCCGCGCTGTGGTACGCAGCTTGTTCGGCTTCGAGCAACACCTCGCGGCTCACCAAGCCTTGCGCGTATTGCTGCCGCACTTTGGCTTTGTCGTCGTTCGACAAACCCGAGGTCATGGGGCCAGCGGGCACAAACACCGCTGGCAAGTGGCCAAACTGCAAAGCTCCGATGAACAGCCCCGGTACGATTTTGTCGCATACGCCCAAGAACAAGGCGGCATCAAACACGTTGTGCGACAAGCCCACGGCGGTGGCCAAGGCAATCACATCGCGTGAGAACAACGACAACTCCATGCCGTCTTCGCCTTGCGTGACACCATCGCACATGGCGGGTACGCCGCCTGCCACTTGGGCGGTGGCACCGGCGGCACGCGCGGCTGCGCGAATTTTTTCTGGGTAGTGCTCATACGGCTGATGGGCCGAGAGCATGTCGTTGTACGCGGTGATGATGCCGACGTTGGGTTGGCGCTCTTGGCGCAATACCAATTTGTCGTTGGCAGGCATGGCCGCATAAGCGTGGGCCGCATTGGCGCAGCCCATACCGCCGCGGTAGGGACCTGGCTTTTTGGCTTTGGCCAGCACATCCAAATAAGCTTGGCGTGTGGAGGCGCTGCGTTGTTCAATGCGTGCAGTGACAGCGGCGAGTGTGGTGTGTAGAGGTGTAGTCATGGCAATGAGGTCTCAACAATGGGGACTTAGTTTGCAAGCCAAAGCGCCACTGGCGTTTGACTCTGATGCAACACCAAAGAAATGGGCAGCGCGGGTGTGGCGTGCGACCATGCTTGCTGCAAAGTGTGCAGCTTGTCGCTGCCGATCAGCGGCAAAACGATGTGACGTGCGCTCAGAATTTGTGCCAAAGTTTGTGTGATGCGCGGGTAGGGTGCATGGGCGGGAGGCTTCTCCAATTCAATCGCTACGCAGGTTTGCGAGTTGCGCAAATCCAGCGCCTCGGACAAGTGAGGGGCGTCTGGAAACAGCGAGGCGGTATGGCCATCAGCGCCCATACCCAAAATCAACACATCCGCCGTACCTGCGGCGAGCAAGGCAATGCCAGCAGCTTTGGCATGCACGGCAGGCGAACTCAAGGGGCCAATGGCGTTGGCGACCATGAAGACCAATTGCGCTTTTGCTGCGAGGTCTTGCAGCAAATGCATTTGTACCAACAGTGCATTGCTGTCGGGGTGGTTGCGCGGTACGTAGCGCTCGTCCACCAAGGTGATGCGCACGCGGGACCAATCGATGTCGATCACGCGCAAAGCTTCAAACAAAGCCACTGGTGATTTACCCCCAGACACACTCAGTACGGCAAAGCCGCGCGCTTGTATGGCCACAGCCAATCGCTGCGCAATGTCCTGTGCCAAGCGCACGTTCAGCTCGTCTGGGCTGACGGTGTGGACTGTCAATGTGCCGCGCGACTCTGGCTGCCACAGGCTGCTCATCACGCCTCCTCAAACCATGACAACTCTTCGCGCGCCATCAGGGCGGATGAGGCTGCGGGGCCCCAGCTTCCGGCTGAATACGCTCGTGGTTTGTCGTCGAGCGTGGCCCAGCCGTTGAGGATGGGTTCAACCCACATCCATGCGGCTTCCAATTCATCGCGACGCATGAAGTGTGTGAGGCGGCCTTTGATCACGTCCATCAACAACCGTTCATACGCTTCAGCACGGCGTTTGTCGGAAGACTGTTGCAAGTCGAGGCCTAGCTTGACGGGATGCAGGGTCATGCCCGTGCCTGGCTCCTTGACCATCATCGCCAATTGAATGGATTCTTCAGGTTGCAAGGTGATGATGAGGCGGTTGGGCTCGTGCTGAGCCGTCGTCCCGAAGATCGAAAAAGGTTGGTCTGCGAACTCAATGATGATTTGAGACTCGCGGCGTTGCATGCGTTTGCCCGTTCGCAAGAAGAACGGTACGTTAGCCCAGCGTGCGTTGTTGATCTGCGCACGCAAGGCGACGAAGGTTTCTGTGCGACTGTCAGCGGGCACGTTGTCTTCTTCTAAGTAGCCTTTAACGGCGGCACCTTCGGACGCACCTGCTGTGTATTGACCACGAACGGTGTCGCGTTTGATGTCGGTCAAATCCATTTTGCGCAATGAGCGTAAGACCTTGAGTTTTTCATCGCGCACATCGTCTGCACTGAGCGAGATAGGTGGCTCCATGGCCACAATGCACAAGAGTTGCAGCAAGTGGTTTTGCACCATGTCACGCATAGCACCCGCACCGTCATAAAACCCAGCGCGGCTACCGACGCCCACACTTTCGGCCACGGTAATTTGCACGCTCTTGATGTAGGGGGCGCGCCACAGCGGCTCAAAAATGGCATTGCCAAAACGCAGCACCATCAGGTTTTGAACCGTCTCTTTGCCGAGGTAGTGGTCAATGCGATAAATCTGTTGCTCGTCAAAATAACGTGCCACATTGGTGTTGATTTCACGCGCCGAAGCCAAGTCGGTGCCTAATGGTTTTTCAAGCACCACGCGCGATTGCGCATCCACCAAGTTTGCACCAGACAAATGTGCGCAAATTTGCGTGAACAAGCTGGGCGCTGTGGCTAAGTAGTACACCCGTAAGGCGGTTGTGGGGCAGAGCGTTTTGAGTTTGTCGTAGTCGGCTGTGTTGGTGACATCCATGCTCACGTAAGCCAATCGACCCAAGAAACGCTGCCAGTCGGCTGCCGTGAACTCATCTTTTTCGATGAAGTCGGGTGAGTTTTTGTCGATGAAATCCAAATACTCTTGGCGGGTCCAATCTTGGCGGCCTACGGCAATGATGCGTGCGGAGGCGTCGAGCTTGTCATGCAGATGTGCCATGTAAAGCGCTGGCAAAAGTTTGCGGAACGACAAGTCGCCTGCACCACCAAAAATCACGATGTCCAGCGTTCCTGCTGGAGGATTGTTCTGTGTCATGAGTAACGTTTGTTCAAAAGGTTTTGTTTCATGTTGCGCAGCAAAGGTTGCAACTGCCCACTGCCAATACGCAAGGCAACCGTGGTGGCCAATACGTCGACGATCATCAGATGCAGCAAGCGCGACACCATGGGGCTGAATTTTTCGTAGCTCTCGGGGTGATCAGCCGCGAGGTGAATCTTTCCGGCATTTGCCAAAGGCGAACCCGAGGCGGTGATGACGACTGTCGTGGCTCCGTTCTTTTTGGCAATCTCACACGAGTCGAGCAAGTCGCGTGTGCGGCCCGAGTTAGAGAACACCACCAAGCAATCGCCGGGCCCGAGCAGCGACGCACTCATGATTTGCAAGTGGCCATCGCTGTGCGAGATGGTGTGAAAACCGAGGCGGAAAAATTTGTGTTGTGCATCTTGCGCCACGATGCCCGAGTTGCCCACGCCAAAAAACTCTAGGCGTTTGCCTTTTTTGTGGGTGAGGGCGATGGCTTCGGCTGCTTTGTCAATCGCAGCGGTCGAGGCATCGTTGCGGTATTTAAGAAACGCGGTGACGGTGTTGTCAATGACTTTGACCAACACATCGCTGCTGCTGTCTTGCGCGCCGACGTTTCGGTGAATGAAGGGTACGCCTTCGCTCAAACTGCCTGCGAGTTTGAGTTTGAAATCACTCAAACCCTCGTACCCCATGCTGCGGCAAAACCGTACCACCGTGGGTTTGCTGACTTGGGCACGTTCGGCCAGTTCGGTGACGGGCAGTGTCGAGAAGCTGCGCGGGTCAGTCAGAAGAAGCTTACCCACCCTCTGTTCAGCAGGGGCTAAGGATGACAGGGTCGACTTGATACGTTCCAACATGAATATGAATGTAACTTAGTTTCATGTTTCACACAAGGTGGTTACAAACTATTTTTGCGTGTGGAGTTCGGCATATTTTCCTTACCCAATGGGTAGGCTTAAACGAGCGTTTTTTGTATTACTTGTTGGATGGATGGGTGCGTAGCAGCCCATGTTGTCGCTTGATTCCATGTAGGCGGCACACAGCCACGCTCTTGCACACACAAGCTGGCACTTGCGACTGCATGGCTGATGACCATTTGTACTTGTGTTGAATTGAGTTGCGTCAACAACGTATTCAAGCGTTGATCATTCACATTCAAGCTTGCTAATGCGGCTAATAAACCTGCTAAAAAACTGTCACCCGCACCAACGGTATCGATGACTTTTAGGTTTGCTGATTCTTGTGCAAAGCACTCGCCAGTAGCCGTGTGTATCCATGCGCCTTCTGCACCTAAAGTCAAGGCGATTAGTTTTGCTTTTGTGGTTTGAAGTAAATGACGTGCCTTGTCGAGGGGCGTGTTGCCGGGCACATCCAAGGCCAATAAATCTTCGTCGCTGATTTTGATGATGTCAGCCACATCCAAGAAGCTGTGAACGCAACGGCGATACGCGTCTAAGTCAGACATCACAGAAGGACGCAAGTTGGCGTCAATCACGATGCACTTTTCCAACTGTCTTTGTTGGATTAACCAAGGCAAATAAACATTTTGATCACGTGCATCTAGTGCAAGTGCACCAGTGCAGACCATCTCGATGGTGGCTTGATGTGCGGCGCAGTCACCGTTCATTTGTAAGGAGGTGACTTGTCGGTCTGCCACACCATCACGGTAGAACGCATAGCTGGGATGCCCGTTGTCATTGACGTTCACCACGGCGAGTGAAGTGACGGCTTGTACGGGCGTTGGTTGTGACAGAAAAACCCCATCGTCCACCATTTGCTGCATCAAGGCTTGACCGAGCTTGTCGGAAGAGAAGGGGTTGAGGTAGAGCGTGCCCATGCCTTGACGCGCCAAGGCGCGAGCCAAGTTGTATACGGCGCCACCTAAGCAAGGATTGAAACGGCCATCTGACTCACAGATGAAATCGATGAGCGCTTCGCCCGCGATGGCGACGCGCACAGAGGTTGAATTAGTCATTGGTTTTGACGCGAAGCGTGAGCACTGCAGCGATACATAAAAAGCAACCCGCGAGCTGGATGACGTGACGTGGGTCACTGCCGAGCAAACTGTCGTAGAACAAGGGCAGGGTGAGCATTTGCACAATCATGGGTAAGACGATGAACATGTTGAAGATACCCATGTACACACCTGCCCGCTCAGGTGGAATGCTGCGTGCCAACATGATGTAAGGGTTGCCCATGATGCTTGCCCAAGCCAAGCCAATGCCGACCATGGGCACAAACAACAAGGCTTTGTCTTGCAACGTGGGTAAGAACCACATACCCACCCCCGCCAGTGACAAGCAGACCGCATGAACCACTTTGGGTCCAAAGCGCTTCGTGAGTGGAATCAGCGAGAAAGCAGCGATGAAGGCAATGAAATTATAAAAACCACCGATTTGGCCATTGAGCAAACCTGCATCGCGAAAGCCTTGTGAGGAGGCATCAGCTGTATCAAAGACGGATCGAGCCAGCGAGGGAACGATGTAAATCCAGTAACACATCATGCCGTACCACTGAAATAATTTCATCCACCAAAGTTGGCGCATGGCTTGGGGCATGTCACGCACAGCTTCCACCACCTCTGCCAGCGTGGCTTTGATGCCGGTGGGCTTGCCTAGAATGTGTTCTTTCTGCTTGGGCGTCAGTGGTAATTCGGGTGTGGAGTGCACCGACCACCATACCGTGGTGAACGACAGCACCGAGCCAATCAAAAATGCGATGACGGTGATCTGTGGAATGTTGCTGGCATTCACCGCATCTTTGTTCAAGCCAAACCAAAACAACAACGAGGGCGTGAGGTACGCCAATGTTTGCGCCAAACCGGTGAACGCGCTTTGGGTTAAAAACCCCATTGAAAGTTGGTTGGTGTTGAGACGGTCACTGACATAGGCGCGGTACGGCTCCATCGTGACGTTGTTGGCGGCATCCAAAATCCACAACAAACTAGCGGCGAACCACAGAGTTGGGCTGTAAGGCATGAACAACAAGCAGATGCTGCACAGAATGGCACCCACCATGAAATAGGGCGTGCGACGGCCCCACTTGCTGATGGTTCGGTCACTCATTGCTCCAATGATGGGCTGCACCAGCAAGCCTGTCATGGGACCAGCCAACCACAGCAGCGGTAGGCTGGCTTCGGTAGCCCCTAGGTATTTATAAATGGGACTCATATTGGCTTGCTGCAAACCAAAGCTGTATTGGATTCCGAAGAATCCAAAGTTCATACTGAGGATTTGCCAAAACGACAAGTGCGGCTTGAGATGGTTTGTCATTTGCTAAGCCACATGGCTGAGTAAGGTGGGAGCTGCAAACTGTGAAGGTCAATGGCTTCACCAGAAATTAAATCAGTTCCGATCGTCATGCAATTTTGCGTGATAGCAGGTGTGGGGTTCAAGTTGATTGCTTCACAGGAGAAGTTGAATAAGCCCAATACGCTGGTGCCGCGTTTGAGTCCAAGCACTTTGCTTGAGCCCGTGTCCCAGAGAGTCAGTGGGTGTTTATCATTCAAGCTCGCATGCTGCTTCTTGACTTGGACGAAAGCACACAAAGCTGAAAAGATTTGCCCTTGTGTAGTTTGCAAATCGTGTCGCTTCGCAAAGCCAGCTTCATCGAACTGAGGACGGTGCAACTCGCGGCCATCTGGCCCTTGTCGTTGCGCGATTTCTTGTGCAGACGTATTGCCTTGACCCCACTCATCACCCATGTAAATAAGAGGCAACCCGCCCACAAACAGAGAAAGTGATTGCATCATCACCAAGCGTGACTTGGCAGCCTCAACTTCTTGCGGTGTTTGAGCCGAAGTCAATCCCACCAAAGCAGCAGCCATGCCGTTGGTGCCATGCACCACGTTCGGATCACTGGCTTGAAAGGATGCGCCCTGCGCGTAGCTACCCGGCACCGTGCCTGCAAAGAACTGGGAGGCGTGTAGCAACCTCGCGCTTTGGTCTGGGCCACGTGCGTCTAACTCAGGGCGTAACACGTTCCAACCAATGTCATCGTGGCAGCGAACGTATGTCATCCATGCACAACCATCGGGCAACTCGGGTGTATGTGAAAGAACGTCTTGAATGATTTGCGTGTTTTCTTCCGCTAGAGCCACCCAACTCGCCGACATGAGACTGGAGTGATAGGCCACGTGACATTCAGGGCCTTGTGTGTCGCCCAAGCCAAAGTAAGGTGGCAAGTCTTGCGTGGGCATGATGGCCTCGGCCTTCAGCAAGACACCTGGGGCAGCAAGGTTGGTTAAACACCGCAAGGCTTGGAGAATCCAATGCACTTCGGGTTGGTTCATGCAGTTTGTGCCTGGGCGCTTCCACAAGAAGCCTGTGGAATCCAAGCGAAAAGCTTCCACGCCTTGGTTGGCCAATTGCAGCAACGACTTACTCATCTCTGCAAACACAGCCGGTTGGGTGTAGTTCAAATCCCATTGGTAGGGGTAGAACGTGGTCCAAGCCCATGCGTTCACTTCGGGAATGAATGTGAAGTTGCCGGGGGCGGTGTTGGGAAAGATTTGAATTAAATTCTTCTCGTGTGAAGCTACTTCTTCGGGGCTATGAGCCCAGTGGAAATAGGACTGATAGTGCTTGTCTCCAGCGCGAGCCTTCAAGGCCCATTCGTGTTCGTGCGACACGTGGTTCAGCACAAAGTCGCTGCACAGGCTTATGCCTGCAGCGCGCAACTCCTTGGTCAGTTGCTGCAAGTCTTGGTTATTGCCAAGCCTAGGGTCAACTTCGTCGTAGCTTGCGACTGCAAACCCACCATCGTTCGGTGGTGTGCCTGGCTTTAAAAAAGGCAACAAATGTAGGTAGGTCACACCCAAATCTTGAAGATGAGGAATGCGATGGCGCACGCCAGATAAGTTGCCCGCAAATTTGTCGGTGTAGGCGCAGTAACCCAAGGATCCCTGAAGATGCCAATTGGGTTGTGACGCACGCTGTATGTCTAATGCCCACAAATCATCAGGGCGAGCCAGCGCGAGTTTTACGGACTGAATGACCAATTGATTCAGCCAGTCAGCGAAATTTTCAGTGCAGCCATACATGCGAGATAACCTGTCGCACAAAACAGGAAACTCGGTGTGCAAACGTTCGCGTAAAACTGAGGCGCGAGCGGCAGGGGCGTTGTCAAGCAGCTCGGTTATGAGAGCTGGAAGATGGGCCTGTCCGGATACGACGTGGCGATCTTCGATGAGGGACATAGTGTTCACAATTCAATAAGGTATGTGCCGAGCCTTTTGGGCAAGGCACAGTTGGTCTTCAAGTAAAAGCACCTAAGTCGCTGACGCAACTTAGGTGCTGATTGAGTTTTAGAACTCGTACTTCAAAGTTGCCTTGGCGCTACGACCTGCCAATGCACGAGCGGCGTGACCGTCGCTTTCAACTTCAGTGAATGCCAATTTGTTGAACGCGTTGTTGACGCTGACGATGGCAGAGGTTTGTTTGTTGATGCGGTAATTAGCAAACAAGTTTGTGATCACGTAACCGTCCATGGTGATGGTGTTGGCATCATCACCATATGACTTGCTCGATCCAACAAACGCGGCTCCATATTCCAAGTCGCCTGTGCGATATGAGGGAGTCAATGCGTACATCAGGTCAGCTTGACGACGAGGCTTCTTGCCTACTTCTGCAGCTGTCAATGAACTCTTGATCTTTGCATCTGTGATGGTTGCACCAGCACTCAAGCGGAATGCGCCGGAGCGATAACCCGCCTCAAGTTCAAAGCCTTTAGCGTCGTAGCTATTGGTGGTGAACTTTTGTGTTGTTGCCTCATAGTTTGACTCGTCAGTTTGAGCCATGAAGAATGAGCCAAATACACTCAAGTTGCCTTCGCGGTGCTTCACACCAAGCTCTTGTTGTTTAAGGCGGTTGAACGAAACGGGCTTGCTGCCATTCAGTGCACCAGCGGTACCGTACAGCAGACGGTCGGCGGCGAAGTTGTAACCATCACTGATGCGAGCGAAGATGGCCGTATCTTTGGTCAATGCGTAGTTAGCACCACCAGAATACGACAACTTGCTTTGCTTGTAGTTCACAGTGTCAGCAGAGCTGGGATCCCACGTTGCTGCCGACAGCGATGTTGGGTTTGTAGGTGTCGTTCCTTTGAATGTTTGACCTGTTGCAGACATGTCGTTTTGTCGGACGCTACCTTCGACCGTCAACTTCTCTTTTTCCCAGCTCAATGCAGCGTATGGTGCTGTCACGTTGTACTTCACGTCATATGTGCGTGAGCAACAGCCGCCCCATGTATTCCAACCACTTGATACAGGTGCTGACCATGAACCGTTTGTGCCAACGGTGTATTGGTTCCAGAACCACGTTTGGCCTAGATTTTGTGATCCTGTAAACAGACCACCGGTGAACACAGACTTGCCACCGTTCATGTCAAATGATTTGGATGCTTTCAAATCGTTAAACATGTTGTCCATGTTGTCCAATGACGTATTGAACATGGTGCCAGTAAATGTATTGCCCCCGTTGCCGTTGTCAGCTGGGAACATGCCTACAAAACGACCACCGTTAGTGCTCTTACGCATTCTTTCTTCAACGGTCCAACCATCTTCCAAATTCAATTTAGCTTCCAAACCAATGGATCGGCTTGTCACGTGCAAGCCGTCCGCTGGATTGGTTGTGACTTGATTGCCATTGCGATCAATGGTTGTATCGCGTGTGATATTTGGGTTGATGAAAAATGCGTTGCGTGGGTCAACGCCAGGAAGTGTCTGAATACTTCCGTTAGTTACTTTCGTTGGAACGGGCAAGATAGTTGGCGTTTTATCATCCAAATTTTTGAAGCTCACACGGACGTAGCTACCTTTGTCCAATTCTTTGGTGACGCTTGCTTTGAATTGGCCGCCGTCTTGTGAGTCGAATCCAGTTTTAAAAGGACCGCCTTCACCTTGGCGTGTGAAACCACCCATGTTGAAGTAAGTGTCTGCGCCCATGGCGCTGCCGAAATTGAAGTCGTAACGATTCAGACGTGAACCCAAACCTGTTGTCACACCCACTGCATTGCCGACATCGCGACCTGCTTTGCTAACAAAGTTGACGATGGCACCAGGCGCATTGCTCGCCAGTGTTGATGCACTACCACCACGAACAACTTCAACACGATCTGTCGTGAAGTCTGTGCGCATGAATTGGTCAGGTGTACCAAAGGCAATATCACCGAACAATAAGATGGGTAATCCATCTTCTTGCAACTGCACGTAACGGCTACCGCCTGCTGACACAGGGGCGCCACGTACGGTGATGTTTGCGTTACCTTCGCCGCCCGATGATTCGGCACGAATACCAGGGACCGAGCGCAAAATTTCAGCCGCGCTGGTTGCGCCGCTGCGCATGATGGCCTCTTCACCTACTGAGGTCACAGAGTCACTTGATTTCATCTTTGTACGGCCTGTCGGTGAGGCAGTTACAACGACTTCATCAAGGTTTAAGTTTTGTGCATAAACCGCGCCGATTTGCATGGCAGCCAAAGAGGCCGCTACTGCAATCGTTTTAGGACTGATTGTTTTCTTGTTTGTTTTCACAAACGTCTCCTTTACAAGTTGATATAGCTCCAGATTCACAGCGTTTTTCATGCTCACTGGAGGAGTGACTCTTTGTCGTGCCTTGGATGCATTGCAATGAGTGGACGTATTTTGATTTCAATTGCAATCGTTTGCAATAAATGAACATGGTTTTTCATCTTAAACTTTTCAGTCAATTTCTGACAATCGCTTTTAAGTCCTTGAAATATTTCAATTAATTCAATGAAATCAGGACTTTCCCTAGTGTCACAGGCATGCAACAAATTATTTTTTCATCCTAGGGTTTACACCTGTAGCGATTGATTTTTCATGAATTTAGAATTGCAAACGATTGCAAAGAGGTCTGCCTCGTTTTGCAGTTAAAGATAACAAGGAGCCAAACACACATGAAAGACTACGCCAGTCAACAACGCAATCCGGGCAAGCATGTCGTCGGGTTGGGTCTGGTGGTTTTGTTACACATCATCTTGTTTTGGGCGATCAGTTCTGGCCTTGCCAAGAAGTTCGTCAAAGTAATCAAGGGGCCAGTTGAGGCTCAGTTGATTGAGGATGCAAAACCTGACATTCCACCGCCACCACCACCGCCTCCCCAAAAGAGTGCGCCACCGCCGCCGCCTGACTACGTGCCACCTGTGGATATTGCAGTCAATGCAACAGCAGGTGCCAATGCCATTGGCGCAGTGTCTGCGGCCCCTGTGCGAACAGCACCAGTCATCAATGCATCAGCAAGTTGCCCTAAACCTGAATACCCAAGCGCATCACGTCGCAATGAAGAAGAGGGCACGGTGCAGTTGCGTTTCTTGATTGGTGCGGAAGGACAAGTTCTGGAGTCGCAGGTCGAGAAGAGCTCTGGCTTCACACGACTAGATGAGGCAGCACGTATGGCCCTGTCGCGATGCCAGTTCAAGCCAGGAATGCTCAACGGCAAGCCCGAGCAAAGCTGGGCAAACATGAAATACACGTGGCGCTTGGAATAAGCGACATCTTTTAAACAAACGATACAAACGGATTTTCCCAAGGAGTCATTCATCATGATTAAACAACTCAAAACTCTCGCGCTGAGCGCTGGCCTAGTTGCAGGCTTGCTGTTTGGCTTGGTTGGTCAAGCACAAGCGGCCAAGGACAAGGCACCAGCTGCAGCCGAATTAGCAGCACCTACACAAGTGGCCGAAGCTGCACCTGTTGCATCTCCTGCTCCAGTAGCTCAGGCGGGTGAAGAAAACCCTTACGGCTTAGGCGCTCTGTGGGCGCAAGGCGACGTTGTTGCCAAAGGCACATTGCTGATCTTGGTCATCATGAGCATGGGCAGCTGGTATGTGATTTTCACGAAGTATTTTGAGCAAGCCAAGATTGGCCGTTTCGCCAAAGCAGCACAAGACAGCTTCTGGACCGCTGGCAATGTGCGCCAAGGCGCCAACACATTGGCTGATGGCAGTCCATTTCGATTCATCGCCGAAAAAGGTCTGGAGGGTGCTAGCAAGCACACCGGCATGCTGGGTGCGATCAACTTCAACGACTGGGTGACCATGAGCATCCAACGCGCGATCAACAACGTGCAAAGCCGCATGCAAGATGGTTTGGCTTTGCTCGCGACCGTAGGCTCTACAGCGCCATTCGTTGGCTTGTTTGGCACGGTTTGGGGTATTTACAACGCCTTGGTCAAAATTGGTATGTCTGGTCAAGCCAGTATCGACAAAGTTGCAGGCCCTGTGGGCGAATCATTGATCATGACTGCTATTGGTTTGGCTGTGGCTGTGCCGGCGGTGTTGGGTTACAACTGGCTGGTGCGTCGCAACAAGTCGGCCATGGAAGACGTGAACGCTTTCGGTTCCGACTTGCACTCTGTGCTGCTCGGCACCAACAACAAGTAATTAGGAGTCACCATCATGGCGATGAATGTTGGATCGGATGGGGATGACGAGACCATCAGCGCGATCAACACCACCCCCCTAGTGGACGTGATGTTGGTGTTGCTGATCATCTTCTTGATCACCATCCCCGTGGTGACAACGTCGGTGAAGGTGGATCTCCCTAAAGAGAAAAACTTAATCCGCGAAACCAAACCAGAGAATGTGATTATTTCTGTGAACGCTGCAGGCAAGATTTATCTGTACGACACCCCGATCAAGAACTCGACTGACTTGCTTGACCGCATGAAAACATTTGCGATCAAAACCCCACAACCCGAGGTGCAAATTCGTGGTGATGCGCGCAGCGATTTCGAGTCGGTGGGCCGTGTGATGTACGCAGTTCAGCGCGCTGGCATCACCAAGGTCGGTTTTATCACCGAACCTAACTGATCTAAGGAGTCAAACATGGGAATGAATATAGGCCAAGGATCAGGTAGCGGTGAACCCGAGGTGATGATGGACATCAACACCACGCCGTTGATCGACGTGATGTTGGTGCTGTTGATCATGCTGATCATCACCATCCCTGCGCAA
>CANCCJ010000035.1 GCA_947374535.1 Comamonadaceae bacterium
GCTTTTGGACTTGGTCGTTTCGACCTCGCGCCCCTGACGCACCAGTTGATTGATGGTTGGCATTGAAAAACGTCCCTAAACGTTTGAATTAAAAAGAAAACGTGAATCCCTTCGGAAATTCCGAAAAGCCTTCTAGTGTATCAGCATCGCGAGAGGCGGGCAAATCTAGTGCGAAATGCCTCAAGTAGTGGCTTACTTGACCCAAAGGCGCACAGTATCCCAAGCACGCCCCACAAAACCAGCCTGCTCAACAGCGTCCAGCACCAGCAAAGACACATCCACCAGTGGCTTTTGGTCCAAAGTGACCTTCAAAACACCCACGGCTTGACCGCGATTGAGCGGTGCCACCAAGGGATCAGGTCGAGCAACTTGGGTCTGGATGCGGTTCGCTGCACCTGTAGGCACTGCCACGACGATGGGCGTGAAACGGCCCAACTTGACATTGCTGCCACGGCCTTTCCACACATTCGGCGTCACCACAGCTTGGTTTGCATCAAAGAGCTTGACGGCATCAAACGCGGTGTAGCCCCAATTCAAGAGTTTTTGCGACTCGGTGGCACGCGCATTCTCGCTAGAGGCGCCCAAAACGATGGACAGCAAACGACGCTGCCCCACGCCGGGCGCTTCGCGCTTGGCCGTGGCGATCAAACAAAACCCAGCCGCATCGGTGTGGCCTGTTTTTAAGCCATCCACGCTGGGGTCGCGTAACAAGAGCAAATTGCGGTTGTTTTCGTTCGCCGCAGGCGTGCCGGGGTAACGGTATTTTTTGAGCGCGTAGTAGCCCACGTATTCGGGGAAATCTTGCATCAGGCGACCGGCCAAGATACTCAGGTCACGCGCTGTGGTGATGTGGCCGGGCTCGGTCAAACCTTCTGGGTTTTTATAGCCCGTAGATTTCATACCCAAAACTTTGGCTTGGGCATTCATCATTTGCACAAAGTGCTCCACCGTGCCGCCTACGCCTTCGGCCAACGCCATGGTGGCATCGTTGCCAGACTGAACAATCATGCCTTTGACGAGGTCTTCGACGGGGACTTTCATTTTGGGGTCGATGAACATTCGCGAACCGGGCATCTTCCAAGCACGCTCGCTCACACCAAAGGTTTGTTGCAAAGTAATCTTTTTGGACTTCAGTGCGTCAAACACCAAATAAGCAGACATCAGCTTGGTCAGGGATGCGGGCTCAACGGGCTTGTCTGCATCCAATTCCGCCAAGACTTGTTGCGCCGTCAAATCGACCAACAAATAGGCGTGAGCGGCAATTTCGGGCGGCTGGGGCATTTGCGCCAACGCAGGCAACACAGACGCCGCGCCCATCAAAAAACCAAAAAGTGCAGAGCGCAGGAGTCGTGTCATGGCTGTCTTCAAATGAAAAAATGTGAGGCAAAAAAGCGGCGTGCCAGCATGGCGAAAGCTGCGTGCGTTCTGCGACTGGGTTTAACCCTGCAAATGACGCACCACTAAATTTTTAAGAAGTGACAATTGTCCATGAAAGAAATGGCCACCCCCCGGCACCACCGTCACCGGCAAGCTTTGTGGACGCGCCCAGTCCATCACTGAAGCCAAGGATACGGTGTCGTCTTGCTCGCCATGCACGACCAAGGTTTTGTCGTGCAACTCGGGCGCAACAGGCGCGACCGTGAAGCGCTGAGCGGCCGTGCCCACGAACGCCACTTTTTCAACCGTGCGATGGGTATGCAATTCAGCCAATGCGTGGCTGGCTACAAATGAGCCGAACGAAAAGCCTGCAATCGCCAGCGGACCTTGGGGCGCCACTTGATTGACCACACTCAAAAAGTCGCGCGCTTCGCCCGCACCCGCATCATGCGCACCCGCCGAAGCCCCCACGCCGCGAAAGTTAAAGCGCACCACCGTCCAACCGCACTGCACAAAAGCGCGCGCCAGTGTTTGCACAACCTTGTTGTCCATCGTGCCGCCAAACAGAGGGTGCGGATGCGCCACGATGGCCACGCCACGCGGCGTGCCTTCGGGCTCATCGCGCAAAGCCTCTATGGCACCAGCTTCGCCGTGCAGGGTGATTTTTTGGGTTTGTGAATTCATGGCGCTTCAACGTCCCACATTGGCGGGCAACACCAAGCGCTCCACCACTTGGTCATTTTTAAGATGCTTTTCAACAATCTCGTCCACGTCGTTGTGATCCATCACGGTGTACCAAACACCTTCGGGATAGACCACCGCCACAGGTCCGCCCGCGCAACGGTCCAAGCATCCCGCTTTGTTCACGCGCACACCGCCAGGGCCGGCCAAACCTGCAGCTTTGACTTGCGATTTGCAATGGTCAAACGCTGCTTGGGCACCGTGGTTGGCGCAGGCGTCTTGGCCGTTGTCGCGCTGGTTCAGGCAGAAAAAAATGTGGTGTTTGTAGTAGGAAGTTTGGGTCATGGTCGAATTTTAGTTTTGCGTGCTGCGCTCGCGCGTCAGGCGTACCAGCGTCAGTACCAAAACGGCATAAGGCCAAAGCCAACCCAGCCATTGCACGATGCCATGAAAGCGAATGAAGCGCCCTTGCTCCCACGTTTGCAGTGTTTGTGCAAAGTAAGCGCTCTCGGGCGATTGATTCAACACGCTTTGCTGGACCAGCAAAGCCAGCAACAAGAACGTCCATGAGGTTCTGGCCGAAAGCGGCAAAAAAACCAGCGCCACCAGCGCACCAAAACCCAAACCCAGCATCACAGGCAAGTCAAGCCATGTCCACGCGTGCACGGGGCCGTAAGTCAATGCGGCTGACAAAGCACTCATGCCCAAAGCCAGCCCCAGTACCACCACCAAATACAAGAAACGCTGCCCGGCTTGGCGAATCACACCAAAACCCAATAAGCAAGGCACCAGCAAACCCAGCATCACACACAACAGCTCAGCGCCGGGCAGCAATGGCTCCAACTCAAAGGCGCGTAAGGGAATCCAATCTTCAAAAGGGGTGGCTTCAAACGCGCTGGTCAGCGTATCTTCTACACGCTCCCACACTTGACCTAAACCCAAAGGCACAGCCACAGGAAACAGCAGCGCCGCAGGCCAGACCGCCATCAGCACCAAAGCCATGTACGCATCACGCACAAACCAGCGTGCACGGAACTGGGTCCAGCGGCGCAACAGGCCCATCTGCTCCAAACCACTCGCCAACACCGCCCCCAACCAAGCGCCCAAGGTGTTGAGCAAAAAATCGGTCAATGAAGACACGCGCACAGGCAGGTAGCTTTGCAGTGACTCCATCGTGAACGACAACGCAGCAGCAGCCAAAGTAGATACCACCACCACGCGCGTGCGCCAACCCGTGCGCATAGCGCTCAAGGTCAAAAAGAAACCTAAGGGGGCGTAGCCTAGGACGTTAGAGGCCACGTCAAAACCCGTCCAATATTTAGGCCAAGGCGCCGTCAAAAACGACCAAGGCGCAATGCCTTGATCTCGCCACTGGTCAAACGGATACAGACTGGCGTAAACGATCAGCGCCACACAAATCTGCGACAGGGGCCAAGCGGAGGTTTTTCGCATGGGCCAGCGTTCGCTTTAAAAAGGTTTGACGACCACCAAGATCACCGCGATGGTCAGCAAGACTACCGGAACCTCATTGAACCAGCGGTACCAAACGTGGCCGCGGGTGTTGGCGTGCGCCTCAAACTTGCGCAGCAATCGGCCGCAGCCGTGGTGGTAACCCAGGGCCAGCAACACGATGGTCAACTTGGCATGCATCCAACCGTTGCCAGGTCCAAAGCCGATGCCGTAACACAACCAGAGCACCAAGCCCAAAGCCACGGCAGGCACCATCAGCAAGGTGGTGAATCGCATCAACTTGCGCGCCATCAACAACAAGCGGGTTTCTTCGGCTACGGATTCAGGCGCTACCTGCGCCAAATTCACGAAAATTCGGGGCAAGTAAAACAAGCCCGCAAACCAGCTGGCGACAAAGATGATGTGAAAAGATTTGATCCAAAGCATGTCGTCAGTTTAGCCGCGTACAAAGGCGGCACAATTTCAACCATGCAACACCCCTTTGCCTCATTCCCCGCCAATCGCCCTCGCCGCCTGCGCCGCGATGATTTCACCCGCCGTTTGGTGCGCGAACACGCCTTGAGCGTGAACGATTTGATTTACCCCGTCTTCGTGCTTGAAGGCGAAAAACGCCGCGAAGCCGTGGCCTCTATGCCCGGCGTTGAACGCTTGAGTTTAGATTTTCTGCTGCCCGTGGCCGAACAATGCGTGAAGCTGGGCATCCCCGTGATGGCGCTGTTTCCCGTCATCAGCAGTCACCTCAAAACACTCGACGGCATCGAAGCCACCAACCCAGATGGACTCGTACCGCATGTGGTGCGTGCGCTGAAAAAACGCTTTCCCCAGTTGGGCGTCATGACCGACGTGGCACTCGACCCCTTCACCAGCCACGGCCAAGACGGCTTGCTGGACGAAACGGGCTACATCTTGAACGATGAAACCACCGCCATGTTGGTCAAACAAGCAATGACGCAAGCCGACGCAGGCGTAGACATCGTGGCGCCCAGCGACATGATGGACGGCCGCATCGGCGCGATTCGTCAAGCACTAGAAGCCAAAGGCCACATTCACACCCGCATCATGGCCTACAGCGCCAAATACGCCAGTGCGTTTTACGGCCCGTTCCGTGATGCGGTGGGCTCAGCCGCCAACCTCGGCAAGAGCGACAAAAAGGTCTACCAAATGGACCCCGGCAACACCGACGAAGCCCTACGAGAAGTCGCCCTCGACATCGCCGAAGGCGCGGACATGGTGATGGTCAAACCTGGCATGCCCTACCTCGACGTGGTGCGCCGCGTCAAAGACGAATTCAAAGTACCGACGTTCGCCTACCAAGTCAGCGGCGAATACGCCATGCTCAAAGCCGCTGCGCAAAACGGCTGGCTCGACCATGATGCGGTGATGATGGAAAGCTTGCTCGCCTTCAAACGCGCAGGCGCAGACGGTGTGCTCACCTACTTCGCCATCGACGCGGCCAAAAAACTGCACGGTTTGTCTTAATGCGATGGTTCGACATACGCGGGTCGCACATCGCCACGGCGTTGATTTCGGGCCTGCTGTTCAGTTTGTCTTTTCGACTGAACCAATTTTTCGACCAACAGCTTGTTTATTCGGCAGGCATCAGCTTGTTGTTTTTACCCGCTGGTGTGAAATTGTTAGCCGTCTTGGTTGGGCGCTTGCCCGCCGTAGTTGGGCTGTTGATCGTTGGCATTTATCTAGGCGCAGGCATTTGGCCGGACCAGTCGATGGTTTCCATCGTCTACTTCGCCTTTGTGGGCTTGATGACCTACCCCGTCGCTGCCTTCGGCTTGATGCGCTTCTTACACATCCGTCATGACTTGAGCAACCTGAGCTACCAACATATCGTGCTGCTATCTCTGGCGGCCAGCGTGTTCAACGGCGTCGTGCACAACTTGCTGTACGTCACACAAGGCGTCACCACCCGCGAAGAACTCTGGCAAAAAAGCGCCGCCATGGCGTTTGGCGACTTCATGGGCTGCTTTGTGGTGGTGGCCTTGTTTCACGCCGCCACGGGCTTGCTACGCAGCGCACGCCACACCACGGTCCAATAGCGCTTATCGCAAATGCTTGGCAAAGAATGCCAAGGTGCGCTCTAGCGCCAGCTTGGCTGACGCCTCTTGATAAGCACCTCGATGGTCACAGTTAAACCCATGATGCGCGGGGTACATATAGATCGCCACCTCTGGATGCGCATGCTTGAATTTTTCCACCGTGTCCAAAGGAATCCAATCGTCTTCCTCTGCGTAATGCGCCAGCACAGGGCAGTTGGGATGGCGGGCAATTTCTTCAGCCGTGGTTGACCCACCACCGTAGTAAGGCACCGCAGCACTGAGGCCCTTCACCAACGCAGCCGCGCGCCAAGTCAGCAAACCGCCCCAGCAATAACCCACGATGCCAACTTTGCCGCCACTGGTCTTGGCCGCGTAGTCCACCGCCGCCTGAATGTCGGCCATCACACCAGGCGCGGGCATCGCCTCGACCGCAGCTTTGAGCGCCGAGCCCGTTTGCATATCGTCAGCCGTGTAGCCCAACGACACGCCGTGTTTGACACGGTGAAACGTCGCAGGCGCCACCGCCAAGTAACCTTGCGCGGCATAGCCATCGGCCACTTCTTGAATATGCGGGTTCACACCAAAAATCTCTTGCAACACCACCACGGCACCTTTGGGTGCGCCTTTGGGTTGGGCCACATAAGCGGGAAATTCATAGCCATCAGCGGCATGGAGTCGAACAGTCATAACAAGCCTCCCTCAAATTTTTTTAAAGTTAATGCCTCAAGGTTAACTGTTTTTAGAAATGCAGAATTTGCGCAAACGCAAGAAATGTGAACACGGCTCAAACCGAAAAGCCGCCCACCAAGGCTGTGCGCAAGTAATCCACAAACGCCGTCACCGCACGCGGCACATGCGGTGAATACGGGCGAATGGCATAGATCTGCTCGGCAAATGCGCCCACCAACTTCCAGTCAGGCAGCACTTGGACCAACTTGCCTTGTTGAAGTGACGCCTGCGCCGTGAAATCGGGTAACAACGCAATGCCCAAGCCCGTCAATGCAGCTTCGCGCAAGGCCTCGCTGTTGTTGGCAGCGAGCTGACCCGTCACCGGCACGGTGATGCGCTCGTCTTTGGTTTTGGATTTGTGACGCTCAAGCGTCCAGGTGGGCGTGTCTTGCGCACGCAGATAGTGCAGACAGTTGTGCGCCTGCAAGTCGGCGGGCACCTTCGGCGTACCGGCGCGACGCAGATAGGTTTTGCTGGCGACCAGCACCGAGTGCGTGCTGCACAGCGTCCACGCCACATGTGTGTCGGGCGGGCGGGCTGTGTGGCGAATGGCCAAGTCAAAGCCTTCGGTCGCGAGGGTGCTGAGTCGGTCCGACATATCCAGCTCTAGCCGCACGTCGGGATACTCCCGCAAGAAGTCGGCCAAGCGAGGTGCGAGTTGTTGGTGCGCAAACGCCACGGGTGCCGTCACCCGCAGCAAGCCGCTGGGCACACCCGCCAAGTCGCGCACTTGGGCGAAGCTCTGTTCAATCTGTTCAAACGAAGCGCGCGTGTCGTCCACCAAGCGCTGGCCCGCTTCGGTCAAGCGCACGCTTCGCGTGGTGCGCTGCACCAGAGGCACGCGTGCGGCACGCTCTAGCTCGGCAATGCGTTGGCTCATGGCCGCTTTACTCACGCCGAGGCGTGCGGCAGCGGCGGTGAAGCTGCCTTGCTGGGCCAACACACTGAGCCAATGCAGGTGGTGCCACAGTTCACTGATTTTTTGCTCATTCATGTCTCGATTGTTCACTATTTTGAACAATCAATTCATGGTTTCGCGCTTGTTCGTTGCCCTGCCCCTGCCTACACTGCCCCATCTTCCCCACACCACGAGACACCACATGACCACACCCGCTCACATCGCGCATTACATCAACGGTGCCGTTGCCCATGGCAGCAGCACTCGCACACAGCCGGTGTACAACCCCGCCACAGGTGCTGTCACCGGACACGTGAGCTTGGCCAATGTGTCTGACGTGGGCGCAGCTGTTGCCGCCGCTCAAAAAGCCTTCCCCGCTTGGGCTGACACGCCGCCCCTGCGTCGCGCTCGTGTGATGTTCAAGTTCTTGGAATTGCTGAACGCGAACAAGGACAAGTTGGCGCACATGATCACCGCTGAGCACGGCAAAGTGTTCACCGATGCGCAAGGCGAGGTCAGCCGCGGCATTGACATCGTCGAATTCGCCACCGGCATTCCTCAGTTGCTCAAAGGCGATTTCACAGAGCAAGTGTCCACCGGCATCGACAACTGGACCATGCGTCAGCCTTTGGGCGTTGTTGCTGGCATCACGCCTTTCAACTTCCCCGTCATGGTGCCTGCATGGATGTTCCCCGTGGCCATTGCCGCCGGCAACACGTTTGTACTCAAGCCCAGCCCGATTGACCCTACACCTGCGCTCTTCATGGCTGAGTTGCTGAAGCAAGCGGGCCTGCCTGACGGCGTGTTCAACGTTGTGCAAGGCGACAAAGAAGCCGTGGACGCTTTGTTGGTTCACCCCGACGTGAAGGCTGTGAGTTTTGTGGGTTCGACGCCCATTGCCAACTACATCTACGAAACCGGCGCTCACCACGGCAAGCGCGTGCAAGCCTTGGGCGGCGCGAAGAACCACATGGTGGTCATGCCCGATGCGGACATTGACCAAGCCGTGGACGCCCTGATTGGCGCCGCCTACGGCTCGGCTGGCGAACGCTGCATGGCCATCAGCGTGGCGGTGTTGGTGGGCGATGTGGCCGAGCGCCTCATGCCCAAGTTGATTGCGCGCACCAAAGCTTTGAAAGTGCTCAACGGTGAGAACCTCGCCGCCGAAATGGGCCCCATCGTGACGGACATTGCGCACAAACGCATCACCGGCTACATCGAACAAGGCGTCAAGGAAGGTGCGCGTTTGTTGGTCGACGGCCGCAGCTTTGACGGCGCACAAGCAGGCGAAGGTTGCAAAGATGGCTTCTGGATGGGCGGCACGTTGTTTGACAACGTCACCCCAGACATGCGCATCTACAAAGAAGAGATCTTCGGCCCCGTCCTGAGCTGCCTGCGGGTGGCCGACTTGGCACAAGCCGTGACCCTGATCAACGCCCACGAATTTGGCAACGGTGTGAGCTGCTTCACCCGCGACGGCAATGTGGCCCGCGAGTTTGCGCGTCACATTCAGGTGGGCATGGTCGGCATCAACGTGCCCATCCCCGTGCCCATGGCTTGGCATGGTTTTGGTGGATGGAAGAAAAGCTTGTTTGGCGATATGCACGCCTATGGCGAAGAGGGTGTGCGTTTCTACACCAAGCAAAAAAGCGTGATGCAGCGCTGGCCAGAGAGCATTGGCAAAGGCGCTGAGTTCGTCATGCCCACATCTAAGTAAGTCCTTAAGATAGCCGCATGAGTGACACCCAGTTTGACTACATCATCGTCGGCGCAGGCACCGCAGGTTGCCTGCTAGCCAACCGCCTGAGCGCCAATGCCAGCAAACGCGTGCTGCTCATCGAAGCGGGGCGCAAGGACGATTACCACTGGGTGCACATTCCTGTCGGCTACCTGTATTGCATTGGCAACCCACGCACCGACTGGCTCTACAACACGGCCCCTGATACGGGCCTGAATGGCCGCAGTTTGCGATACCCACGCGGCAAGGTCTTGGGCGGCTGCTCCAGCATCAACGGCATGATTTACATGCGCGGTCAAGCACGTGACTACGACCAATGGGCCGACATCACGGGTGACGCCCGCTGGCGTTGGGACAACGCGCTGCCCTATTTCAAATTACACGAAGACCACCACCTAGGCGCGAACGCTTTGCACGGCGCCAAAGGCGAGCGCAGCGAAGTGCTGCTGGCCGACAACACGGTGTACGGTGAAACCTTGCGCCACCACATTTCGGGTGGCGAATGGCGGGTGGAGAAACAACGCTTACGCTGGGATGTGCTCGACGCGTTTGCCCAAGCCGCCGTTGAGGCAGGCATTCCCGCCACAGATGACTTCAACCGTGGCAGCAACGAAGGCGTGGGCTACTTTGAAGTGAACCAAAAAAGCGGCTGGCGTTGGAACACGGCCAAGGCCTTCATTCGCCCCACTTGCTATGCGCGCCCCAACTTTGAACTGTGGTCGTCAGCCCAAGTCGCCAAGTTGGTGATGCACACCGAGGCCGATGGCACACAGCGCTGCACCGGCGTGCAGGTGTGGACGGGTGATGGTTACGTGACGGCCACCGCCAAGCAGTCGGTGGTGTTGAGCGCAGGCGCGATTGGCACGCCGCAAATTTTGCAACTCTCGGGGCTTGGTCCTGCCGACTTGCTCCAACAGCATGGCATTGCGCCTGTCGTTGATCTGCCGGGCGTCGGGGCCAACTTGCAAGACCATTTGCAAATACGCTCGGTCTTCAAAGTGCACGGCGTCGAAACCCTCAACACCTTGGCCAACAGCTGGTGGGGCAAGGCCAAAATTGGTTTGGAATATGCGTTCAAGCGCAGCGGCCCTATGAGCATGGCACCTTCACAACTTGGCGCCTTCACCCGCAGCAGCCCAGACCAGCCCTACCCCAACCTCGAATACCACGTACAACCACTGAGCCTCGATGCGTTTGGTGAACCGCTGCATCACTTCCCAGCTTTCACGGCCAGCGTGTGTAACCTGAACCCAACGAGCCGTGGCATGGTCAACATCACCAGCGCTAACTTTGCGGATGCACCCAAGATTGCACCCAATTACTTGAGCACGGATGCCGACCGCCAAGTGGCCGCCGATTCGCTGCGCGTGACGCGGCGCATCGCGGCCCAACCCGCACTCGCCAAGTACAAGCCCGAGGAATACAAACCTGGCGTGCAATACCAAACCGACGAAGACTTAGCACGCTTGGCTGGCGACATTGCCACCACCATCTTTCATCCAGTGGGCACGGCACGCATGGGTCGCGTGGACGACCCGATGGCAGTGGTAGATCCCGAGTTGCGCGTGCGCGATGGACGCGGTGGCGTGGTGCGTGGCCTGCGCGTGGTCGACGCCAGTGTGATGCCCACCATCACCAGCGGCAACACCAACAGCCCGACTTTGATGATGGCCGAGAAGGCCGCCCAGTGGCTGGCCCACGAAGCCGAACGGGCCTAAACGCCAACGCCTAGGGTTTTTCCTCAAGGGAATGTCCTAGCCAAAAGCCAAGGCCAGGGCCCTTACAGTTATCCCACTCGAAACAGCGCAAGCGCTGTATCACGAGGGTCTGAGGAGACACACATAACAGATGCCCCCTAAGGAGCGTCACCCTGAAAAAGGCACCGGCTACCCCCGGTGCCTTTTGCTTTTTGCAGCGCGCATCTTTCAGACCACAATCCCCGCATGGAACTTTTTTTCACCACCTTTGCCTCGGCGTTGGCGGGCTTTGTAGACTCCGTCGTAGGCGGCGGAGGCCTGATTTTGCTGCCTGCTTTGTTCAGCGCCTACCCATCTGCTGCACCCGCCACATTGTTTGGCACCAACAAAAGCGCGTCGGTCTGGGGCACCCTGTTCGCCACGTGGCAATACAGCCGTCGGGTGCAAGTGCAGTGGTCTGCACTGTTGCCTGCTGCCGCGTTAGCCATGGCTGGCTCCTTCATCGGGGCTTGGCTGGTGACATTGATCTCGCCCGAGTTTTTGCGACGCCTGTTACCCGTGGTGCTGGTCGTTGTGCTCGTCTACACCTTGATACGCAAAGACATGGGGCGCCACCACGCGCCACGTTTTTATGGCCGCGCCGAATTGTGGGCCACCTGCACGATTGGCTTGACGATTGGTTTTTACGATGGCTTTTTCGGTCCAGGCACAGGCAGCTTCTTTGTCTTTTTGTTGGTGCGGTGGTTGGGTTACGACTTCCTCAACGCGTCCGTCGCCGCCAAGCTGCTGAACCTCTCCAGCAACATCGCTGCGCTGGTGCTGTTCACCCTGAAAGGCCATGTGTGGTGGCACCTGGCATTACCCATGGCGATGGCCAATGTGGCGGGCAGTTTGCTGGGCACCCGCATGGCTTTGCAACACGGCGCAGGATTTGTGCGCGGCATGTTCATCGTGGTGGTGAGCGCCCTGATTTGTAAAACCAGTTACGACGCATTCCTGCGCTAAGGCGTAATGCAGACCTTATCGTGCGCCGCTGGCTGCGGACGCGGCTTTAGCCGCAGCTAACGCCGCCGCCTTTTCTGCGGCAGATGCCGCAACAATAGGTTCTTCCACAGCCAACTCAGCAGCTTTGGGTGGCCAAGGCACGCTGGCCACAGCGCGCGACTTGCCAATCGGGCGCGTGGCTTGGCCCTTTTGTACAGCCTCAATGTCTTCTTGCGAGGGGTACTGGCCTGTGATCACAAAATCAAACACACGCCGAGCGATGGGCGCTGCGTTTTGTGCGCCAAAGCCCGCGTTTTCCACCACCATTGCGAGCGCCACTTTGGGGTCATCTGCTGGGGCAAACGCGACAAACAAGGCGTGATCGCGCATGCGCTCATCGATGTTGGAGGCGTTGTATTTTTCGTTTTGCTTGACCGTGTACACCTGCGCCGTCCCCGTCTTGCCCGCACTGACGTATTGCGCGCCAACAAAGCTGGTGGCCGACGTGCCCTCAATGTTCACCCCAACCATGGCCTTCTTGATCACCTCTAGATTTTCAGGGGTCAACGGCAGTTGCGCGATGGGTTCTTTTGCAACAGGCGTAGACGCCTTGGTTTCAACATCCAACACTTCGCGTACCAAATGTGGCCGCATCTTCAAACCGTTGTTCGCAACGGTCGCCATGGCGTGCGCAATTTGCAGCATGGTGAAACTGTTGTAGCCCTGACCAATGCCCAAGGAAATGGTTTCGCCCGCGTACCAACGCTGTTGCTCTGGCTTTTTGTAGGTGTTGCGCTTCCACTCGGTGGAGGGCAACACCCCGCGCGATTCACCCAAGATGTCAATGCCTGTGATCTGACCAAACCCCAGGGGCATCATCTGTTCGTACATCAAGTCCACGCCCATGTCTCGCGCCAGCGTGTAGTAGTAGGTGTCGCACGACTCTACGATGGACTTGTACATATCCACCGAGCCATGACCGCCTTCTTTGTCGTCGCGGAAACGGTGGTTACCGAACATGAAAAACCCGGGATCAGAGATGATGGTCTTCTCACCACGTTTGCCCGTCTGCAAAGCCGCCAAGGCCATGAAGGGTTTGTAGGTCGAGCCTGGCGGATAGGTACCACGCAGCGCACGGTTGAGCAAAGGCTTGTCGAGCGATTCGTTCAGGGCTTGCCAATTTTCAGAATCGATGCCGTCCACAAACAAGTTGGGATCGAACGTGGGCTTGCTCACAAACGCCAGCACCTCACCCGTCTTGGGGTCGAGGGCCACCAGAGCGCCGCGGCGGTTGCCATACAGGTCTTCGATCAGCTTTTGCAACTTGATGTCGATGGACAACACCACGCTGTTGCCAGGAATCGCTTGGCTGCTGTTGAGGCGACGCACCGCACGTCCGCCTGCGGATGTTTCCATCTCTTGCACGCCAGTGGTGCCATGCAGTTGTGTTTCGTAGCTTTGCTCGATGCCGAGTTTGCCGATGTAGTCGGTGCCGCGGTAATTACCCGCGTCGTCTGACTCTTCGATCTTGCCTTTTTCGGCCTGATTGATACGCCCGATGTAGCCAATCACATGGCTGGCCAATTGGTTGTAGGGGTAGTTACGGAACAAGCGCGCGCGAATTTCTACACCCGGAAATCGATAGCGTTGCGCAGCAAACCGCGCCACTTCTTCGTCGGTCAAACGGGTACGAATCGGCACCGATTCAAAGCTCTTGGATTCACTCAACTGCTTTTTGAAACGTCGTTTGTCACGCGCCTGAATGTCGATCACCCCCTCCAACTGCTCGATCACATCTTCAAGAGGTGCCACCACTTTGGAGGCTGTGATTTCCAGCGTGTAAGCCGAGTAGTTGGTGGCTAACACAATGCCGTTGCGGTCCATGATGACGCCACGGTTGGGCACGATGGGCACGATGGCCGTGCGGTTGTTTTCAGCTTGAGCGTTGAGGTCTTCGTAGCGCACCACTTGCAGATAAAACAAGCGAATGGAAAGCAGCCCAAACAACACCAAAATGACACCGGTGACCACCACCATGCGCGATCTGAAGCGTCGCAAGTCGGACTCGATGTCCCGAATCACCCTCATAGTGGTCGGTTCGCGTCAGGGTTCGGTGCGCGGCGTTGTGGGGCTAACAAAAGCACACTGATCACTGGCCACAACAGGGCTTCAAACAATGGCGCCACAATGATCGTCCAACCTGGGAACAAGGCCCCAGACATCATGCGAACGGTCAACTCCAACGCATGTGCCACCGCAAACAACGGCAGCACTTGCATGGCTTGCGACGGCACGGTGAACCACAGCAAACGGCGATGCACCATGATGGCCATAAAGCCCAGCGCGGTGTAGGTCAAGGCATGCTGACCCAACAACGCCGACTGGTGCACATCGGTTGCCACACCAAAGAAGAAAGCAATACCGATCCCAACCAAGCGGGGCTGGTGCACGCACCAAAACACCAACACCAAAGCCAAGAAATCAGGCATCCACGCGGCATTGCCGACGAAGCTGATGTTCACCACCATGTTGGCAAACAGCGCCATCAACAAGGTCGTCAAAATAAACCAGGGGCTGGCTGGCAACAACAACTGCTGGCCGCGGGGCATGATCATTTGCGACCTCCCTTTTGCGCAACGTAAGGCACTTGTTTTTCGATTTGTGGACGGGGCGGCAATTGATCGCTCAAAGGCTCCAACACCATCACATGACGCGCGCCCTGTACGCGCCCCACAGGCTCACACAAGATGCGCGCAAAGGCGGTTTCAGCACGACGCTCCACCTTGGTCACCTTGCCCACCAACACGCCTGCTGGGTAAATGCCATCCACGCCGCTGGTGGACAACAAGTCGCCCACTTCAATGTCCGCGTTGGTGGCCATGAAGCGCAGTTCTAACAACGGCGCACCGCCCGATTCGCCATAAGCCACGCCACGCGCGCCGGTTCGGGTGTTGAGCACGGGGATGGAATGTTCGCGGTCCGTCACCAACGTCACTTCGCTCACCAACGGCAGTACGCGGGTCACTTGACCCAAGATGCCATGCTCATCCATCACGGGCGAACTGGCTTTCACACCGTTGGCCATGCCTTTGTCAATGATGAGTTTGCGGGTGTAGGGGTCGGCGGCGTCATACAACACCTCAGCTGCCACGCCCTTGGTTTCCAAGCGTTTGCTCAAATTCAGAAGTTCACGCAGTTGGTTGTTTTCGAGAGCCAGTTGCTCAACTTGGCCTGAACGACGCGCTTGCACCAACAGCTGTTGGCGAATGTCACGCTCTGAGGCTTGCGCCACATCGCGCGCTTCAAAATAGTCGGAGGAAAACTCAGCCAGCGCCTGAGGACGCATGGCTAGCCATTGCACGGGATACAAGGCCACAGACAGCGTAGCCCGCAAAGGCTGGGTCACCCCAAACCGCGCGTCAGCCACCATCAACAGCACCGACAAGGCGCTGAAGAAAAGTAACTTGGAGACGGCGGACGGGCCTTGCTTGAAGAAGGCCGGAGGGGAGCTGCCTAAGGTGCCAAGTGGCACTTAATTATTCGCTCGTAAAGATAGAGCCCAAGCGCTCCATGCGCTCAAGAGCCAAACCGCAACCGCGCACCACGCAGGTCAGCGGATCTTCGGCCACCAACACGGGCAGGCCCGTTTCTTCGGCCAACAAGCGGTCCAAGTCACGCAACAACGCACCACCACCGGTGAGCATCATGCCGCGCTCGGCAATGTCTGCACCCAACTCGGGCGGCGTTTGCTCCAGCGCGTTTTTCACGGCGGAGACGATGTTGTTCAGTGGGTCCGTCAACGCTTCCAAGATTTCGTTCGACGAAATTGTGAATGAGCGTGGCACGCCTTCAGACAGGTTGCGGCCCTTGACTTCCATTTCCTTGACTTCAGAGCCAGGGAATGCCGAACCGATTTGTTTCTTGATGGCTTCAGCGGTTGGTTCGCCAATCAACATGCCGTAATTGCGACGGATGTAGTTGATGATGGCTTCGTCAAACTTGTCGCCACCCACACGCACGCTGCCTTTGTAGACCATGCCGCCCAAAGAGATGACGCCCACTTCGGTGGTACCGCCACCGATGTCGACCACCATTGAGCCAGACGCTTCAGACACAGGCAAACCTGCACCGATCGCCGCGGCCATGGGCTCTTCAATCAAATACACCTCAGAAGCACCCGCACCCAAAGCTGATTCGCGAATTGCGCGACGCTCCACTTGGGTAGAACCGCAAGGCACGCAAATGATGATGCGCGGGCTTGGCTTCAACACCGAGCGTGGGTGAACCATCTTGATGAACTGTTTGAGCATTTGCTCAGTCACGGTGAAGTCGGCGATCACGCCGTCTTTCATCGGACGAATGGCTTCGATGTTGCCGGGCACTTTGCCCAACATGGCCTTGGCTTCGTGACCCACAGCTTGAATGGTTTTCTTGCCTTGGGGGCCGCCTTCGTGGCGGATGGACACAACAGATGGCTCGTCCAGCACGATGCCTTTGTCGCGCACATAAATTAGGGTGTTGGCGGTACCAAGGTCAATCGCCAAATCGGTGGAGAAATACCGACGAAAAGATCCAAACATGTCTGTCCTCTAAGGTTGCCCGCGAGCGCGAACACAAAGGCGAGATAATACCGCATCGCCCGTAAACCGCGGGTTTTTCCCCTTATAAAAGTATGTCCCTGAACGACCAAGACATCAGCCGCATCGCCAACTTGGCCCGGCTAGAGCTTCAGCCTGACGAACAGGCTCGAATGCTCAGCAAAATTAATGACTTTTTTGTCATCGTCGAACAAATCCGCGCGGTGGACACAACTGGCGTGGTGCCCATGGCTCATCCGGTGGACGCCATGCCCGGCGCGCATATCGAGCTGCGCCTGCGACCCGACGTAGCCAGCGAGCCCAACCAACGTGAAGCCAATCAACAAAGCGCCCCCGCTGTGGAGCGTGGCTTGTTTTTGGTCCCTAAAGTGATTGAGTGAGGCCTTTCGCATGACAACTTTGCATGATATGAGCGTGGCCGAACTGGCCCAAGCGCTTAAAACCAAACAGGTAAGCGCTGTCGAAGTGGCCACGGCCTTTTTAGCCCGCACCGGTGGCAACCCACACAACGCGTTTTTAGACATCGACAGCGAAGTGACCTTGGCACAAGCCCAAGCGAGCGACGCCCGCATCGCGGCAGGCACGGCTGGCGCGCTCGAAGGTGTGCCCATCGCCCACAAAGACGTGTTCGTCACCCGCGACTTCGCCACCACTGCGGGCTCCAAAATTTTGAGCGGCTACCGCTCACCGTTTGACGCGACAGTGGTGCAAAAACTAGGCGCAGGCGTGAACGCCCAAGGCGGCGCTGGCATGGTCACTTTGGGCAAGCTCAACTGCGACGAATTCGCCATGGGCTCCGCCAACGAAAACTCAGCCTACGGCGCGGTGACCAACCCCTGGAACATTTCGCGCATTCCCGGCGGCTCATCCGGCGGCAGCGCTGCTGCTGTGGCGGCACGTTTGACGCCTGCTGCCACAGGCACGGACACCGGTGGCTCGATCCGCCAACCCGCCAGCTTTTGCGGCATCACCGGCATCAAACCCACCTATGGCCGCGCCTCGCGCTACGGCATGATTGCCTACGCCTCCAGCCTTGACCAAGCTGGCCCCATGGCCCGCAGCGCCGAAGATTGCGCCTTGTTACTCAGCGCCATGTGCGGGTCCGACTTGGACCGCGATTCGACCTCGCTGGATGTTCCAGGCGAAAACTTCTCCACCAAGCTGGGCGACAGCTTGTCTGGCCTGCGCATTGGCATTCCCAAAGAATTCTTTGGCGATGGCTTGGCCGCCGACGTGCGCGCCGCCATTGATGCAGCGCTCAAGACGCTAGAAGCCCAAGGCGCCAAGCTCGTGCCCATCACGCTGCCGCGCACCGAGTTGGCCATTCCCGTCTACTACATCATCGCGCCCGCAGAAGCGAGCTCAAACCTAAGTCGCTTTGACGGCGTGAAGTTTGGTCATCGCGCTGACAAGTACACCGACTTGGTGGATATGTACAAAAAAACCCGCGCCGAAGGCTTTGGCGAAGAGGTCAAGCGCCGCATCATGACCGGCGCCTACGTGTTGAGCCACGGCTACTACGACGCCTACTACCTGCAAGCGCAAAAAATTCGCCGCATGATTGCTGACGACTTTCAACGCGCGTTTGCCGAATGCGACGTCATTGCCGGCCCTGTCGCACCCACTGTGGCATGGAAGCTGGGCAACAACGCCAGCGACCCGCTTGCTGACTACTTAGCAGACATCTTCACCCTGCCCGCGTCACTGGCTGGCTTGCCTGGCATGAGCGTGCCGGTGGGCTTTGGCGAAGGCGGCATGCCTGTGGGCCTGCAACTCATCGGCAACTATTTGCAAGAAGCACGTTTGCTCAACGTCGCGCACCAGTACCAACTGAACACCGATTTCCATAACGCCAAGCCGGAGGGCGTTTAAATGACTGCACCCAAATTAGTTCAAGGCTACGAAGTCGTCATCGGCTTTGAGACACACGCACAGCTCTCCACAAAAAGCAAAATTTTCAGTCGCGCCTCGGTGGCGTTTGGTGCCGAACCCAACACACAAGCTTGCGCCGTAGACATGGCCCTGCCCGGCACCTTGCCCGTGATGAATATCGGTGCGGTCGAACGCGCGATTGAGTTTGGCTTAGGTGTCAACGCGCACATCGCCGAGCGCAGTATCTTTGCGCGCAAAAACTACTTCTACCCCGACCTGCCCAAGGGCTACCAAATCAGCCAGTTTGAAATTCCGGTGGTGCAAGGTGGCGAGGTGTCGTTCTTTTTGGAAGTTGGTAAAGAAACCGTGCACAAAACCGTGCGCTTGGAACGTGCCCACCTCGAAGAAGACGCAGGCAAATCACTGCATGAGGATTTCATTGGCCAAAGCGGCATCGACTTGAACCGCGCTGGCACACCGCTCTTGGAAATCGTGACCCAGCCTGACATGCGCAGCAGCGAAGAAGCCGTGGCCTACGCCAAAGAGCTGCACAAAATCGTCACATGGATTGGCATTTGCGACGGCAACATGCAAGAAGGCTCTTTCCGCTGCGACGCCAACGTGTCGGTGCGCAAGCCCGGTGCGCCTTTGGGCACACGTCGCGAGATCAAGAACTTGAACAGCTTCAAGTTCATGCAGCAAGCCATCGACTACGAAGTGCGTTGGCAAATCGACCAAATCGAAGACGGTCATGCCATCCAGCAAGCCACCGTGTTGTTTGACCCAGACACGGGTGAAACACGCGCCATGCGCACCAAGGAAGACGCCGCGGATTACCGCTATTTCCCCGACCCAGACTTGCCACCTTTGGTGATTGGCCGCGACTGGGTTGAGCGCGTGAGAAGCGAAATGGCCGAGCTGCCACGGGTGATGGCTGAGCGTTTTGTAAAAGACTACGCATTGCCCGAATACGACGCGACCTTGCTCACCCAAAGCAAAGCTGCTGCTGCTTACTTTGAAGCGGCAGCTAAAACTTGCGGCCAACCCAAACTGGTCAGCAACTGGATCATGGGCGAAGTGTCGCGCCGCTTGAACAGCGGTGAAGTCACCTTTGACAACATCCCTGTCAGCGCCGCACAACTGGGTGAATTGATTGCTCGCATCAGCGACAACACCATCAGCAACAACGCAGCCCGCCAAGTGTTCGAAGGTTTGTGGAACAAAGAGGGCGAAGTCGACGCCATCATCGAAGCCAAAGGCCTCAAACAAATCAACGACACCGGCGCTTTGGAAGCCATCATTGACGACGTGCTGGCCGCCAACCCCAAGAACGTGGAAGAGTTCAAAGCCGGCAACGCCAAAGCCTTGAACGGCTTGGTCGGCCCCATCATGAAGGCCAGCAAAGGCAAAGCCAACCCTGCGCAAGTCAACGCGCTGTTGATGAAAAAACTGAGCTGAAGTTCAGACAAAAAGAAGTATCAGGAGACAACTCGATGAACACGCACACCTTGCTTCGCCGCACCGTCTTGGGCTTGGCCGCCGCTTCTGCCTTGATGGCTGCGCACGTGCCAACAGCACTCGCACAGGCCAAAACGGTGTTGCGCATTTCCAGCCCTGCGGTGCCAGACGACTGGCACGGCAAGATGTGGGAGGTGTTCAAAGAGTCGCTCAGCAAATCTGCCCCCCATGTTTATGACGTGCAGATCAACCTCAATGGTTCTTTGTTCAAGCAAGGCACCGAACCCACAGCGATGGCGCGCGGCAATTTGGAATTGGCGTCGATTTCGGCGTTTGACATTGCCAAGTTAGTGCCCGAGTTTTCGATCTTCACAGCGGGCTATGTCATCCGCGACCCCAAGCACCAGCAAAAGGTATTCAACGGCCCCATTGGTGACGAACTGTTTAAAACGGTGTCCGACAAAATGGACCTCACCATCCTCGCTACGGCTTATTTGGGCACACGCCAACTTAACTTGCGCGATGACCGCAAAGTCAACACCCCTGCCGACTTGAAGGGCGTCAAGCTGCGCATGCCTGGCTCGAAAGAGTGGTTGTTTTTGGGTGACTCTTTGGGCGCGACGGCCACACCGCTGGCCTTTGGCGAGGTGTACATGGGCCTCAAGACCGGCACCATCGATGGCCAAAACAACCCCCTACCTACCGTGCGTGCCGCCAAGTTCTACGAAGTGACGCAACAAATTGTGCTGACCAACCACTTGGTCGATAGCTTGTTCATCGCCGTGTCTAACAAGACGTGGAACAGCCTTGCTGCGGCAGAGCAAAAGAACCTCAAAGCCGCCGCACAAGCTGCCGCCAAATTCAACAACGAAAACCGCATCAAAGAAGAAGCGCAAATCTTGGACTTCTTCAAGAAGCAAGGTTTGAAAATCAACAAGCCTGACCAAGACGCTTTCCGCAAAGCAGTACAAGCGAAATACGATGCATCCGAGATCGCGCAAAGCTGGCCCAAGGGCCTGATTGAACGCATCAACGCGACCAAGTAAACACGCATGTTTTTACGCAAAATTGCTGAACTGGCTGGCAAACTTGCCAACGCAATCGGCGGCCTGTTGTTCCTCGGTCTATTCATCACCTTCCTCGTTCAAATTGCAGCGCGCTTCGGCTTTAACCAGCCGCTGCCGTGGAGCGACGAGCTGGCCGTCATCTTGTATCTATGGGTCATCTTGTGGGCTTGTGCGTTCGTGGTGCCCGAAAAAGAGCACGTCATGTTCGATCTCGTGTGGAACAGCGTCAGCCCCACCACACGACGATTTATGCGCATGGCAGGTCACACGCTCATCGGCGGCTTGGCGCTTGCTGCCATTCCTGCCAGCTGGGAATACGTGCACTTCATGGCACGCGAAAAAACAGCGGTGCTGGGCCTGTCGTTTGAATGGGTGTTCTTGCCGTTTGTGCTGCTGCTCGTCGCGCTGGCCGCACGCAGCTGGCACGGCTTGGTGCAGGCCATGAACAACCGTGGACTTGAAACACACGAGGTGGCGCCATGACCTTGACACCTCTCACCGCCCTAGCCGCTGTGTTGGTGCTGGGCATGCTGCTGCGCATGCCGATTGGTTTTTCCATGCTCATGTCGGGCGTGGCTTACCTCATCACCAAAGGTCAAGACATCGGACTCGTGGCCGAGCAAGTGAGCAACGGTCTGTACAACAGCTATGTGCTGCTGGCGGTGCCGCTGTTTGTGTTCGCCGCTAACTTGATGAACGCAGGCACCGTGAGCGAGCGCATTTTTGACTTCTGCCGCATCCTCGTCGGCCGCATGCACGGCGGCTTGGCGCAGGTGGATATTTTGGTCAGCGTCATCTTTTCGGGCATGAGCGGCAGCGCCATTGCCGATGCCGCAGGCCCCGGCTTGGTGACGATTCGTCAAATGCTCAAGAAGCCCGAATACTCTCGCGGCTTCGCCGGTGCCGTGGTGGTGGCCAGCGCCACACTCGGCCCCATCATTCCACCCTCCATTCCGATGGTGATTTACGCGCTCGTCTCTGGCGCATCCGTCGGCGCGTTGTTCTTGGGTGGTGTGGTACCAGGCTTGCTGATGACCGTGCTCATGATGGGCGTGGTGCACATCATCGCCACCAAGCGCAACATGCCGCGCGAAGACCCGATTCCTATGCATCAATGGCCGGGCATTTTGTTCCGTGGTGCATTGCCGCTGTCCATGCCCATCGTGTTGTTGGGCGGCATTTACTCTGGCGCGTTCACGCCCACAGAAGCGGCTGCGGTCGCCGCATTGCACGCGTTGATTTTGTCGACCGTGGTGTATCGGGCACTCACCTGGCGCAGCTTCTGGGGCGTGGTCATGGAGTCCACACGCGCCAGTGCCGTCATCACCATCATTTTGGCTGGCTCATTCATCTTGAACTACGCCTTCACAGCCGAACAGGTGCCTCAGCACATGGCTGCTTGGGTAGACAGCATGCACCTGAGCCGCATCCAGTTTTTGCTGATGGTGAACGTGATGTTCTTGGTGCTGGGTTGCTTCTTGGATGTGTCGGTGCTGTTGCTAGTCTTTGTGCCCATGTTGCTGCCCGCTGTGAATGTGCTGGGCATTGACCTGGTTCACTTCGGCGTGCTGGTGGTGCTAAACATGATGATTGGCCTGATTCACCCACCATTTGGCATGTTGCTGTTCGTCACCAAAGCCCTGACGGGTATCCCCATTGGCGAGATGATGCGCGAAGGCTGGCTGTTCTTGGTCATGCTGTTGGGCTTGTTGTTGGCCCTGACCTTCTTTCCGCAGCTGGTGCTGTGGTTGCCACAGACCATGGGTTACGCAGGCATGACAGCGTAAGTGTCATCCATCATCGCATTGGCAAAGCTGACACATTCCAACATTGGAGGAACGCATGGACTTACAACTTCAAGGCAAACATGTATTAATCACCGGAGGAAGCAAAGGCATTGGCCTGGCTTGCGCACATGGCTTTTTGCGAGAGGGTGCGCGGGTCTCCTTGGTCTCAAGACAAACCCAGCATTTGCAACATGCGCAACAGGTTTTGCAAGCCCAGTTTGCAGAGGGGCACATATTTACCTACGCCGCCGATTTGACGCAGCCGCACATGGCGCTTGACGCATTGAATGCGGCAGAGAAAGCACTTGGCGCGGTCGATGTGTTGGTGAACTCCGCCGGGGCAGCCAAGCGAACACCCATCGATGAACTGACGCCTCAAGCATGGGCCGATGCCATGCAAGCGAAATACTTCACGTACATCAACATCATCGACCCCACCATCAAACGCATGGCGCAACGCCGTTCAGGCGCCGTGGTCAACATTGTGGGCAATGGTGGCAAAGTGGCTAGCCCCATTCACTTGCCGGGCGGATCGGCCAACGCGGCGTTGATGTTGGCCAGCGTTGGATTGGCGAATGCCTACGGGCCACAGGGCGTTCGCGTCAACGCGATCAATCCAGGCCTGACCTTGACCGACCGTTTGCAAGAAGGGTTCGCAGCGGATGCCCGCATGCGAGGTTTAACCACTGAAGAGGTTTTGAACCAATCGATCGCCAAGCTCCCGTTGGGTCGCATTGCCACACCCGAAGAAATCGCAAACGCAGCCGTCTTTTTGGCGTCGCCAAAGGCCAGTTACATCACTGGCATTTGCATGAGCATGGATGGGGCACTCAACCCAATCGTGGTGTGACCTGCGCTTATTTCACGCCGTAACGCTCACGGTACGCCTGCGTGCGTGCCAAGTGCTCACCCATGGCATTGCCAGGTTGGGCATGAAGGTACGTCAACAAATCATTCAGCTCTGCAATCGCGCACACCTGTAAGCCCACTTGCTCACGCACATATTGCACGGCGCTGTAGGGCACGTCTTGGGTCGTGCCATCGGCTTGTTTTTCGGTGGCCATTTCTTGGCGATCCAGCGCTATCGCCACCGCGTGCGGCGTAGCACCTGCGGCTTTGATGAGGGCGATGGATTCACGCGCGGCAGTACCTGCACTCATCACATCATCCACGATCAACACGCGGCCTTGGAGTGGGGCGCCCACTAAGCTGCCACCTTCGCCATGGTCTTTGGCTTCTTTACGGTTGTAGGCAAAGGGCACGTTGCGCCCTAAACGCGCTAGCTCAATCGCTACAGCAGCACCCAAGGGAATGCCTTTGTAGGCGGGGCCAAAGATCATGTCGAACTCAATGCCACTTTGCACCAAGCGCTGCGCGTAAAAACTAGCCAGCTTGCCCAGCTTGGCACCATCGTCAAACAAACCTGCGTTGAAAAAGTATGGAGACAGGCGGCCTGCCTTGGTTTTGAACTCGCCAAATTTCAGCACACCACAATCCAGCGAAAATTGCACAAATTCTTGCGCCAACGCATCGTTGGCAGCCGCACTCTTACTCATGGGGAAATTCCTTGTTCAAACTAACCAGCCTCAACCTCAACGGCATTCGTTCAGCCGCCCGCAAAGGCGTGGAAGCTTGGCTCGAAAAAGCCAGCCCTGATTGTATTTGTGTCCAAGAAATCAAAGCCCAAGCGCCAGACATCGAAGGCAACTTCGACACTTTGGCGGGTTTGAGAGGCCACTTTCACTACGCTGAGAAAAAGGGCTACTCCGGCGTAGGCGTCTACACCAAGCACGAGCCCAGTGATGTGATCATTGGATTTGACGGGGGTGAGTTCGATGCCGAAGGCCGTTACGTGGAGCTGCGTTTTGACACCCCCACACAAAAACTGTCCATCATCAGCAGCTACTTTCCCAGCGGCTCGTCGGGGCCTGAGCGCCAAGACGCAAAGTTTCGTTTCTTAGCGGCCATGTACCCACACCTCAATGCCTTGAAGCAAGAGCGCGAGTTCGTGCTGTGTGGCGAC
>CANCCJ010000036.1 GCA_947374535.1 Comamonadaceae bacterium
GTTTGGCGCTGGAAGGCACCAACATGTTGTTCGTCACTGCCGGTATGGGCGGCGGCACAGGCACAGGTGCTGCACCTGTGGTGGCCCGTGTGGCGCGCGAGATGGGCATCTTGACCGTTGGCGTGGTGACCAAGCCTTTTGAATTCGAAGGCAGCCGTCGCATGGGCAACGCCGAAGCCGGTTTGGCCGAACTCGAAGCCAACGTCGACTCACTCATTGTGGTGTTGAACGAAAAGCTGATGGACGTGTTGGGCGAAGACGCCAGCCAAGACCAAGCGTTTGCCTTTGCCAACGACGTGTTGAAAAACTCAGTCGGTGGTATTGCCGAGATCATCAACGTCGAAGCCTTGGTGAACGTCGACTTTGAAGACGTGCGCACTGTGATGAGCGAAACCGGTAAGGCCATGATGGGCACGGCTGCGGCCAGCGGCCCAGACCGTGCGCGCATCGCGGCTGAGCAAGCCGTGGCTTGCCCATTGCTCGAAGGCGTGGACATGTCGGGTGCAAAGGGCGTGTTGGTGTTGATCACTGCAGCCAAAGGCGGCTTGAAATTGTCTGAGTCGCGCGAAGCGATGAACACCATCCGTAAGTTTGCTTCTCCCGATGCACACGTCATTTACGGTACCGCTTACGACGAAAACTTGGGCGACCAAATTCGCGTCACCGTGGTGGCCACAGGTTTGGCGGGTAGCCGTCGCGCTGCACCTCAGTTGCAAGTGCTGCGCACAGGTACAGACGGCATTGGTTTCCCCACCACGCACGCTAACAATGCATCACCTGCTGGTGTGTTGGCTGCTGCTTCGTCAGGTTTGGCAGGTTTGGCTGCGGGCTTGGGCGTTGGCTCGGTCGCTGCGCAACCTAACTACGAATCCATGAATTCTCCCGCTGTGTGGCGTGGTAACCGTACCTCGGCAGCTGCCAAGGTCGATGCCTTGTCTTCGGGCGGTATGGACGACTATGAAATTCCAGCCTTTTTGCGCAAGCAAGCAGACTAAGAATTTTTAATCACCGTGATTGAGTAAGTGAATCACCTCCTTTGAGGGGATTCACTAAAATCTATCCGTGCTTAAACAAAGAACTCTTCAATCTCTCACCAAGGCGGTGGGCGTCGGTCTTCACAGCGGTCAACGCGTGGAGTTGACACTGCGCCCTGCGCAACCCGACACGGGCATCGTATTCCGTCGGGTGGATTTGCCGCAGCCCGTCGATATTCCAATCAGCGCCACGGCGGTGACGGATACGCGCTTGGCCTCGACCATCTCCAATGGCGGGACGAAGGTGTTCACCGTAGAGCATTTGATGTCGGCTTGTGCGGGCCTGGGTATTGACAACCTGTACATCGACATCACGGCAGAAGAAGTGCCTATTCTTGACGGCTCAGCTTCGTCGTTTGTGTTCTTGCTGCAAAGTGCAGGCATCGTGGAGCAAAACGCGCCCAAGCGTTTTATTCGCGTGTTGAAAACGGTTGAAGTGCGTGAAGGCGAGGGCGCCCATGTGAAGTGGGCGCGCCTAGAGCCGCACCACGGCTACAAACTTAGCTTTGAAATTGACTTCCGCCACCCTGCGGTGGACTCCACAGGTCAAAGTGTGGTTTTCGACATGGACACCCATGACTACACGCGTGACATTGCACGAGCTCGCACCTTTGGTTTCACGCGCGATGTGGAAATGATGCGTGCGAATGGCTTGGCTTTGGGTGGCGGTTTGGACAACGCCATCGTGATGGACGACTACAAGGTCTTGAACAGCGATGGTTTGCGTTACGACGATGAGTTTGTGAAGCACAAAATTCTCGATGCGATGGGCGACTTGTATTTGATTGGTAAACCATTGCTGGCTTCCTACGTGGCCTTTCGCTCTGGCCATGCCCTGAACAACAAACTCTTGCGTGAACTGCTCAGCCAGCCTGATGCTTATGAGGTTGTCACGTTCGACGATGCGCGAAAAGCCCCGATTGGGCTAGCGCAACTTGCACCGGCTTGGTAACCCCTCGTTCAGCGGCTGCGGCCAGCCTTGTACATGCTGCTGGTGGTGCGCTGCAAACCTGTGGCGGCTGCCAATCGTGCCATCGAATGTCCAGCATGTGCATGTGTAATGGCAATGCCCAAAGCATCCGCTGCATCGGGGCCGGGTAGACTCGGTAGATTGAGCAAGCGCTTGACCATTTCTTGAACTTGTTCCTTTTTGGCAAGGCCGTGACCAGCTACCGCTTGCTTCATTTGCAGCGCTGTGTATTCGGCGACAGGCAAATTGCAAGTGGCCAACGCCGTCAAACAAGCCCCGCGCGCTTGGCCTAGTAACAAGGTGGCTTGTGGGTTGACGTTGACGAACACAATTTCAACGGCAGAGGTTTCGGGCTTATAGCGTTCCACGACTTCGTGAATGCCGTCAAACAAAACCTTCAAACGTTCGGCCAAATTGCCTTGCGCTTCCTTGTTGGTACGAATGGTGCCGCTGGCGACATAAAGCAGTTGATGACCGTGTTTCTCCACCACGCCAAAACCGGTGGTGCGTAAGCCAGGATCAATGCCAAGAATTCGCATGGTGCTTAAGGTAGCTGTGCGCTGCCCATGCGCGAAAGGATGATTTCAGTGCGACCCGACAGATATTCAGACTGTGGAAACTTTTGATAGTGCTTGGGTCGTGGCAGCATCACGGCCAGACGGCCCGCCTCCCACGCTGTGAGTTGTGATGCGGGCTTTTGAAAGTAATGTTGTGCCGCAGCTTCGGCACCAAAAATACCTTCACCCCATTCCACATGGTTGAGGTAAATCTCCAAAATACGCTGCTTGCCCAAAACAGCCTCAAGCATCACGGTCAAGACAAACTCTTGGCCTTTGCGAATGAAGGTGCGTTCGCCAGACAGGAATAAGTTTTTGGCGAGTTGCTGCGTGATGGTCGAGCCGCCGACGACCTTAGGCGTTGCTTTGCCTTGCGGTTTGCGGCTCGCTTGCAGTTCAGCTTTGGCATTTTTGGCCCACGCTTTTTCAATCGCATCCCATTGAACGCCATCATGTTGGGCAAAGATGTCGTCCTCTGATGCAATCACCGCGCGTTTAAGGTTGTTCGATATTTGCGCGTAGGGAACCCAGTCTTGGCGCCAACGCAAGCGGTCTTTCGAGGTGGCAATGCGCCACGCTTCTGAGCGCTCAAAAGCACTGGATTCAGGCGCTACGCGTGCCATCACCGCGATGCGTGCCAAGAAGAAAACTTGCAAGCCCAGCCAAGCGACCATTACCAGCAACAGCCAGCGCAGCCAAGGACGAAATCGTGCGTTGTTCATGTGGGTTCTGTGGGCGAATTACTTGGTGGCTTCGCCACCCCGCGTTTGCAATGTGTTGTCTCGGCTGAAGATGAAACGAGACACCACGGCTAACTGGTCGGCTTGACGGCGCATCTCTTCGTTGAATGCCCCGAAAGGGCCTGCAGCTGTGGCGATGGCTTGGGCGCGGCGGTCCAAGTCAGGTTGTCCCGAGCTTTGAACCACTTCGGTGGCGAGCACGCGACCATCGGTGTTGACCGTGATGATCATGGTCAATTCGCCATAGAGCTTTTGCCCACCGCTGTCGGCTGGGAAATAGCGTGTGCCACGTTCTTCAATTTTGCGGCGCAGGCCGTTGTAGTAAAGCGCGTAAGCCACTTGTTTGGTGGCGGGGCTCACATAGTGCTTGCGAGGGCGCACGTTGTCTTGGTTGATGCGCTCTTCAATCTCTGCCAAGAGTTTGAGCAACTGACGGCGCTTTTGTTCCACCTCATCTAGTGCTGCTTGTGTCTTTTGCACTTGCGGGGGCGGTAGTTGTGCGAGCAAGTTTTTCACTTGGGCCAATAACAGGGATTGCTCTTTGTGCATTGCTGCGACTTGGCGTTGCATGGACTCGGTCATGTCCCCCACAGAGGTGGTCGCGGCCGTGGGCAAGGGCGATGCTGCCCGTCCTGAATTGAGCTCGCCACCACCCGCGAGCTGAGTTTGGGCCAAGGCTTGCGCTTTGTCGGGTGCGTCGGCCTTGGCGCTGCTGTTGACCAAAATTACTTCCAGCGGCGTGTCGCTGAACAAACGGTCAAAGCGTTCAGGTGCAGCAAGGCGCAGCGTGAGCAACGCGCCATGAAACGCGAACGACATGAACAGCGCCTTTTGCAGCGTGCTCCATCGGTGCCAAGAAAAACGCGAGAGCATCACGCGGCATGGACCTCCGTGGTGGGGGTTTCGTTCACATCCATTGCGAGGGCGATAGGGCCGGCGGCGCTGTCGTCTTCATCGTCCACCATCTCAGCCTGTTCAGCGCTGGAGGGCGCATCGGCCTCTAAGACATGCAGCAAGTGGCCACTGATGTCGAGGCTGATGTCGTCTATCTCGCTCAAGCGCAACTGCACGCGAGCACCGCGTGGCAAGTCACCGCCACCCAACACGGGCAAAACCAAAGGCAGGTCGTCCGCACGTGCCATCGGCGGTTGGCCTGGGAAGGTTTTGAACACGGTGGCGCTGAGCTCGGTGATGTCGTGTTGCTTCAAGTACTGCAGGGTCCAGAAACGTTCCATGCCATTTTGGTAGGCGTTGTACGCACCATACGCGCCATCGAAGGCTGAGATGATCGAGAACAACTCGGCATCTTTGGGTTTGAACGGTGCGGCCAAAGCGGCGGTGCTGCCGTGTTTGGCGCAGGCAATGATTTGCCATTGGTTGACCAAGTCGGTGTAGCGGCGCAGGGGGGACGTGCTCCATGCGTAGCTGGGTACGCCAATGCCTGCGTGTGGCAAGGCCTTGGTGCCCATGCGCACTTTGACGCCCGGCAGCAAGCTGGCTTGGCTGCGGTAAATACCGGGGACGCCGAGTTCGGCCATCCAGTTGCCCCAAGTGCTGTTGGCCAAGATCATGGCCTCAGCCACCATCAGGTCGAGGGGGGCGCCGCGTTGGCGGATGCTGATTTGCACTTGCTCGTCGCCTTTGGGTTCAGCGCCGTTGTTGCCAACCAAGCGGAAGTTGTAGTCGGGGCGGTTGAAGTTTTCGGGCTTGCCGCGCACCACCTCGCGCTGCGCTTTAAGGTGTTGAGCCAAGCGGTACATGAACGCCAGTTGGGCGCGTGGCATGGCGGGCTCTTGCACATCAGCCGCGTGCGTGAAGCTCTCGTCATTGAGCCAAGCGTCGGTCACGATCGCGTCGAGCTGGTCATGGCGCAAGTTGGCGGCAATGGGCACGCGTTCCACGCGTGTCTGTGTGTTTTGCAGGGCGAGCGTGGCTTCGTCAAAGGTGGCGTACAGAGACACGGCAGGGCAGTCGCGTTCTTCTTGCAGCGTGTAGGTTTGAACCACGTCGTCAGGCAGCATGGTAATTTTGTAACCCGGCATGTACACCGTGGATAAGCGGTTGCGGCCCAGCTGGTCAATCGCGTCGCCCGGCTTCAAAGCCAATGCGGGTGCGGCAATGTGAATGCCCAGCGTGACGGTGCCAGTGCCCAAGCCTTGCACAGACAAAGCATCGTCAATCTCAGTGGTTTGCGAGTCGTCAATCGAATAAGCCTGCACATTCGCCAGTGGCAATTCATCCGCGATGGCGGGCGCTTGCATGGCGGGGAACCCTGTGCCTTTGGGGAAGTTGTCAAACAAAAAGCGCTGCCAGTGAAACTGGTAGGCCGAGGTGATAGCCCCCGCTTTTTGCAACAAGGCCAGCGGCGCGGTGTGTGTGGCCCTCGCGGCTTCGACCACGGCTTTGTATTCGGGCGCATTCTTGTCGGGCCTGAACAAGATTTTGTAGAGCTGCGTTTGGATGGGCTCGGGGCAAGTGCCTTGGCCCAGCGCGGCAGCCCAGCCTTCGATTTGCGCTTGGATTTGTTTTTTCTTCTCGATGCCAGCCAGCGCTTGGGCAATCACCTCGGCAGAGGCTTTCTTGAAACGGCCTTTGCCAGCGCGACGAAAGTAATGCGGTGCTTCGTACAAGCGAAACAGTGCGGCAGTTTGTTCGGTCAGTGACGCCTGTGCGCTGAAGTATTCGCGCGCGAGGTCAGGAAAACTGAACTCGTCTTCGGGGGCGAATTCCCAAGCGAGTTCTAGCTCGATGGTGGTACTCAAAGCCTGTGCTTCGCGCATCAAGTCGGCGGGGGATGGCTTCTCAAATTTGAGCAGCAAATGGGCGGCCTTGACCTTGACCCGTTTGCCGGATTCCAGCTCGATTTGGGCTGAGCTCTCAGCTTCGGAGAGGATGCGGCCCGTCTGGAATTTTCCAGCTTCTTCAAACAATGCGTACATGGCAGTCATTGTCCCATGCTCGGGCGCAGTGTCTGGCCTATGGCGCTGACTGCAAATTCAGAAATTTCAGTGCTTGCGGCAGGTAATGGGCGAAGTCGCTGATGGCGTGATCGCCGCCTTCCATGACCACTTGTTGCGAGCCTGGGTAACGGGCTGTCATTTCGCGCCAGTCCAGCACTTCATCGCCTTTGGCAATGAGGGCCCAAGCACGCTCGGGGTGGGGCAGTGGGCCGACTTCCAAGGCGCGCAGTTCGTCCACAAATTCAGGGGCAAAGAAAAAGCGTGCGGCAGGGTCGTGCCATGCCGTTTGCTCGCCGATGTATTTGGCCAAGTCTCGCGCAGGGTCAATGGCGGGGTTGAGTAGTACCGCTTTGCAGCCTCGTTTGGCAGCCAGCCAAGTGGCGTAAAACCCGCCCAGCGATGATCCGATCACTGCCATGCCCTGTGTGGGCCAGTCGGCGGTGCCTTCTTGAATCATCGCTGCCGCCGCTTTGGGCGAAGGCGGTAGCTGTGGACACCACCAAGTGATGTGTGGAAATTGGGTGGCCATCACCGCCGCCACTTGACGTGCTTTGATGGACTGTGGCGAAGAGCGAAACCCGTGCAAATACAGGACATGGGTGGTGGGCGATGGCTTCGAAGGCAAGGTCATGCCACATGCTAGCAGCGGCTGCCAAGGAACCTGCCGTAAGAGGGGATAATCCCGCCATGCCGACCGTTATTCACAAACCCAGCTCATTTCAGCGCCTGATACCTTTGCTCAAAGGTTTCGATGGCCCGTTGGCGTTTGGTATTTTTTTGTTGGTGTGTGCGGGCTTGTTGACCATGTACTCGTCAGGTTTTGCCAACGGTGCGCGTTTTTATGACCATGCACGCAATATGTTGATTGCTGGCTTCATCATGTTCGTGGTCGCTCAGATTCCGCCGCAGCGTTTGATGGCGTTTGCCGTGCCGCTTTATACCGTGGGTGTGGCGCTGTTGGTGGCGGTGGCCCTGTTTGGTTTGACCAAAAAGGGGGCTCGCCGGTGGTTGAACATTGGCGTAGTGATTCAGCCCAGCGAGATCATGAAAATCGCTATGCCGCTCATGCTGGCTTGGTGGTTTCAAAAGCGCGAAGGCCAGTTGCGCCCACTCGATTTTTTGGTGGCAGGTTTGTTGTTGATCGTGCCCGTCGCCCTCATCGTGCGCCAACCGGATTTGGGCACCGCGATTCTTGTGCTGTCTGCGGGAATTGCTGTGATTTTCTTTGCTGGCTTGAGCTGGTGGCTCATCGTGCCGCCCATCATTTTGGGCGTGATGGGTGTGGGCTTGGTCGTGTTCTTTGAACCGACCTTGTGTGCGGACGGTTTTCGCTGGCCCATCCTCCATGACTACCAGCAGCAGCGCATTTGCACCTTGCTAGACCCGTCGCGAGACCCGTTGGGTAAAGGCTTTCACATCATCCAAGGCATGATTGCCATTGGTTCGGGCGGCTTTTGGGGCAAGGGCTTTATGCAGGGCACACAAACCCATTTGGACTTCATTCCCGAGCGCACCACCGACTTTGTGTTCGCCGCTTTCGGCGAAGAGTTCGGGTTGATCGGTAACTTGATGCTGATTGCATCTTTCATATTTTTGATTCTGCGAGGTTTGGCCATCGCGGTGGAAGGCCCCACACTGTTTGCACGCCTGCTAGCCGGTAGCGTAACTTTGAGCTTCTTCATCTACGCTTTTGTCAACATGGGCATGGTCAGCGGCATCTTGCCCGTAGTGGGCGTGCCGCTGCCGTTCATCAGCTATGGCGGCACGGCCATGGTGACGTTGGGGCTGGGCCTAGGCATCTTGATGTCGGTCGCCAAAGCCAAGCAGTTGGTGCAGTCCTAAGCTGGTCTAACAGCATGTGGGCCACAAGGTTGTTGGCCGACTCCTACAATCGGGCGCATGATTTCACGCGAACCCACCCTTGAGCGATTGGCCATAGCCCGTCAACTGTTGTTAGAACCTTTCGGTTTAGACGAAACCGATTTGGCCAAAACATTGGCCGAAATCAAAGCACATAAAGTCGACGAAGCAGATTTGTACTTTCAGTACACCCGTGCTGAGGGCTGGAGTTTGGAAGAAGGCATTGTCAAAACCGGCTCTTTCAGCATTGACCAAGGTGTTGGCGTGCGCGCCGTGAGTGGCGAGAAAACCGCCTTCGCCTATTCCGACGATATTTCCAAAGCTTCTTTGCTTGACGCTGCACGCACCGTGCGTTCGATTGGCGCAGCTGCCAAAGGTGGGCGTGTCAAAGTGCCGACCCGCAAAGTGGCTGCCAGCCGTTCGCTCTATGGCGGCTTGGATCCGATTGCGTCGCTTAACAGCACCGAAAAAGTCGAATTACTGGGTCGCATCGAACAAATGGCCCGTGCCAAAGACCCCCGCGTGGTCCAAGTCATGGCCGGCTTGGCCAGTGAATACGATGTGGTGATGGTGGTGCGCGCTGACGGTACCTTGGCGGCCGATGTGCGACCCCTCGTGCGTTTGAGCGTGACGGTGATTGCCGAACAAAATGGCCGTCGCGAAGTGGGGTCAGCCGGCGGCGGTGGCCGTTTTGGGCTTGACCATTTTGATGATGCGCTGGCGCAAAGCTATGTCGACGAAGCCGTGCATTGCGCGCTCACCAACCTCGACGCGCGACCCGCGCCTGCAGGCGAGATGAGCGTGGTCTTGGGCCCAGGCTGGCCTGGCATCTTGTTGCATGAGGCGATTGGCCATGGCTTGGAGGGCGACTTCAACCGCAAAGGCTCTAGCGCATTCAGCGGCCGCATTGGCCAACGCGTAGCCGCCAAAGGCGTGACCGTGTTAGACGACGGCACCATTCCAGACCGCCGTGGTTCGCTCAATGTGGACGACGAAGGCAACCCCAGCCAACGCAATGTGTTGATTGAAGACGGCATCTTGAAGGGCTACATCCAAGACGGCATGAATGCCCGCTTGATGGGGGTCAAGCCTACAGGCAACGGTCGCCGCGAGAGTTATGCGCACGTGCCGATGCCACGTATGACCAATACCTATATGTTGGGTGGTGACAAGTCGCCAGAAGAAATTGTGTCCAGCCTTAAAAAGGGCTTGTACGCCGTGAACTTCGGTGGCGGCCAAGTGGATATCACCTCGGGCAAATTTGTGTTTTCTACGTCTCTGGCGTATTGGGTGGAGAACGGCAAGATTCAATATCCCGTCAAAGGCGCGACCTTGGTAGGCAATGGCCCTGATGCCTTGACTCGCGTGAGCTTGATCGGCAACGACATGAAGCTCGACCCTGGTGTGGGCACCTGCGGCAAAGAAGGCCAAAGCGTGCCGGTAGGTGTGGGCCAGCCGACCTTGCGTATCGATGGTTTGACTGTCGGAGGGACAGCCTAACCATCGCTCGTAAACCCTAGCGATTTGTCAGCAAACTGCCAGATTGCCTGTGCTACATTCCAATCTATGAGTTGTAACCGTTTTTATTTTGCTTACTTTTTTATCTCACGCCCCCACGGCGGTCGAGAGATCTGAACGTAGCCCAAGCGCTCTGAACTCCCAAACCAACCGCCGGACCCCCGGCGGTTTTTTTTTTGCCGAATTTACAAACCACTTTTTCAAACTTCAGGACGAGACCATGAAAACCAACACCAGTTATCCAAGCCACGTTGAAAACACCAGTCAAACCGACGATCAACGTATCAAGGACATCACCGTGCTGCCTCCTCCCGAACATTTGATTCGCTTCTTTCCCATTCAGGGCACGCCCGTGGAGAAGCTGATCACGCAAACGCGCAAGACCATCCACAACATCATGCATGGCACAGACGACCGCCTGTTAGTGGTGATTGGCCCTTGCTCCATCCATGATCCCGCTGCTGCGATTGACTACGCACGCCGCTTGCAACCGCTGCGCGAAAAATACGCCGACACCTTGGAAATCGTGATGCGCGTCTACTTCGAAAAACCACGCACGACGGTGGGATGGAAGGGTTTGATCAACGACCCTTACTTGGACGAGAGCTACCGCATCGACGAAGGCTTGCGCATTGCACGCCAGTTGCTGATTGAAATCAACCGCCTTGGGCTTCCTGCGGGCAGCGAGTTCTTAGACGCCATCAGCCCGCAATACATTGGCGACCTGATTTCCTGGGGCGCGATTGGTGCGCGAACCACCGAGAGCCAAGTGCACCGTGAATTGGCTTCGGGCATTTCTGCGCCTATTGGCTTCAAAAATGGCACCGATGGCAACATCAAAATCGCGACCGATGCGATTCAAGCCGCTGCGGGTGGTCACCACTTTTTGTCAATTCACAAAAATGGCCAAGTGGCGATCGTGCAAACCTCGGGCAACAAAGATTGCCACGTCATCTTGCGCGGCGGTAAAACGCCCAACTACGATGCAGCCAGCGTGACTGCAGCTTGCGAAGAATTGGCCAAAGCCAAGTTGCCAGCCACCTTGATGGTGGATTGCAGCCATGCCAACAGCAGCAAGCAGCACGAGCGTCAGTTGGTGGTGGCCCGTGACATCGCCGAGCAAATCAGCGGTGGTTCAAACCAAGTATTCGGTGTGATGATTGAGAGCCACATTCACGGTGGTGCGCAGAAGTTCACGCCAGGCAAGGATGATGTGTCGCAGTTGGAATACGGCAAGAGCATCACCGACGCGTGTTTGGATTGGGATGACTCGGTGGCTTCGTTGGACGTGTTGTCTAACGCTGTGGCGGCGCGTCGCAAGCGCTTGTAATTCTTGGTTGATTCGGAGCTGGGTCGGTTTGACCTAGCTTCGTTTCGATAACGGATACGCCGCGATCTTGGCGTTTTGTTGTTCGGAAGATTTCGTGCAAACAGTTGAGTGTCTACATCGCCAAACTGCGAAGCAGGAGCAAGCTCTTAAAACGTCTCAATGGCTCACTCTCAGCACGCAGAGTGGTCAGTGCCTGATACGGCGCCATCACGGCCCCGCTGGGACGTTAAGCCGTGTCAGGTGCTGGCCGCTCTGTGTGCGTGCGAAAGAAGATAAAAGTTACTTAGCCAAAGCAGTCAACAACTTCGCGTGAATCCCACCAAAGCCACCATTGCTCATACACAGCACATGGTCACCGGCCTGCGCTACAGCTACGACTTGCGCAATGATGTCATCAACAGAACCCGCCACAGACGCACGCGCGCCCATGGGTGACAAAGCCTCCACAGCATTCCAGTCCAAACCACCCGAATGGCAAAACGCGAGGTCAGTATCTTCCAAGCTCCAAGGCAGCTGAGCCTTCATCGTGCCCAGCTTCATGGTGTTGCTGCGCGGCTCGAACACGGCCAAGATGCGGGCGCTGGGGCCTACTTTGCGGCGCAGACCATCGACGGTGGTTCGAATGGCGGTGGGGTGGTGTGCGAAGTCGTCGTAGACCGTGATGTCGCCACCTGAGCGTGCCACAGTGCCGCGCACTTCCATGCGGCGGCGCACATTTTGAAACTCGGTCAACGAAGCGGCGGCTTTGGCGGGTGAAACGTCCAAGTGCTCGGCGGCGGCAATCGCCGCCAAGGCATTGAGTTGGTTATGCACGCCCGTGATGTCCCATTGCACGCGGCCCACCTCTTGGCCATGGTGCAGCACGGCAAAGTTATCGGGCTCACCTTGGACGGACCAACCGTCGGGGCATTTTGCGTCGGCGCTCACGCCGAACTTGGCGATGCCGCTCCAGCAGCCTTGGTCCAGCACGCGTTGCAAGCTGTCTTCATCCGCGTTCACCACCACGCGGCCGCTGCCTGGCACGGTGCGTACCAAGTGATGGAACTGGCGTTCGATGGCGGCAAGGTTGTCAAAGATGTCAGCGTGGTCGAATTCGAGGTTGTTCAGAATGGCCGTGCGCGGGTGGTAGTGCACAAACTTGCTGCGCTTGTCGAAGAAGGCGGTGTCGTACTCGTCTGCCTCGATCACAAAGGGGGTGCGCTTGTGCTCGGCCACGTCGGTCACGGAGCTCAAGCGGCCCAAACGAGCGGAGACGCCAAAGTTCATGGGCACGCCGCCGACCAAGAAGCCTGGCTCTAAGCCAGCCGCTTGAAGAATCCAAGTGAGCATGGAGGTGGTGGTGGTTTTGCCGTGCGTACCCGCAACCGCCAGGACGTGGCGGGGTTGGCTGGGGTGGTGCAGCACGTGTTCGGCCAGCCATTGCGGGCCGCTGGTGTAGGTGGCACCGCTTTCCAAAATGGCTTCCATCAGCGGAAATTTGGGTGAACCGTTCGCCAAGCGGGCGCGTGATACGACGTTGCCAATCACGTACACATCGGGCTTGAGGCGCATTTGGTCGGCGTCAAAGCCTTCGATCAATTCAATGCCGAGGCTGCGCAGCTGGTCGCTCATAGGCGGGTACACGCCCGCATCGCAACCCGTCACCTTGTGGCCCGCTTCACGCGCCAACGCAGCCAGTCCACCCATGAACGTGCCGCAAATTCCCAAAATATGTATGTGCATGGGCCCATTTTAGGAGGGTGTATCGCGCCTTTTCGTGCGTCGCGCCCGCTAGAGCCTCACAATCACTCTCTATATGAATACGGTTCAAGAAGAAATTGCCGCCACCGCCGCACGCATGGTGGTTGAAGAAGGCCTGGAATACGGCCCCGCCAAGCGCCGTGCGGTAAAGCAACTGGGCTTGAACGCCCGTGCACAGCTGCCCAATAACGACCAAGTGGAAGACGCCGTGCGCGAGTATCTCGATCTGTTTTGCGCCGATACGCAGCCCGCTGAGTTGGCGGCTTTGCGCGAGCTGGCTGCTGAGTGGATGGCACGCATGGCTGCTTTCAGGCCGCATTTGGGCGGGGCTGTATGGCGGGGTACGGCTACTGCGTTGTCGGATATTTACCTGCAGTTGTTTTGTGATGACCCCAAATCCGCAGAAATTAGCCTCATTGACCATGATGTTCGCTACGAGGTCAGCACGGTTCAAGGTTTCCAAGGGGAGGCTGTGGATGCTCTGAGCGTCTTGTGTCGCTGTCCTGGCTTTGCGCAACGCGTGCTGGTGCATTTGATGATTTATGACTTGGATGACCTGCGAGGTGCTTTGAAACCAGACAGCCAAGGTCGAACACAACGCGGCGATTTGGCGGCATTAAAAAGATTGATGAAGGATGTTGAATGACATTGACTGTAAATAGGCGCACGTCCATGTATGCAGGGGTGGCTACTTTGGCAGCCTTGGCCGGTATTGGTGTGGCTTGGCGGCGTTACGAGGCCGGCACGATGTCGCCGGATGCAATGCAGGCTTTGTGGTCTGCTGAGTTTGATGCACCCACGGGCGAGCCTTTGCGTGTACGTGGTTTTCAGGGCCGCCCCTTGGTGATCAACTTTTGGGCTACTTGGTGTGCACCATGTGTGGAAGAAATGCCCTTAATTGATGCCTTCTATCAGCAAAATAAACAAAAAGGCTGGCTAGTTCTTGGGTTGGCCATTGATCAGCCTAGCCGCGTGCGTCAATTTTTGCACCAGTTTCCTGTCGAATATGCCATTGGTTTGGCCGGATTAGATGGCACGGAGTTGGCTAAAAAGTTGGGCAACGAGGCAGGGGGGCTGCCATTTACGGTGGTGTTGGATGCGCAAGGGCGTTTGATTCAGAGAAAACTAGGTAAATTAACGCCAGAAGAGATCAAAAACTGGGCTCGGTAAGAAGATTCATTAGCCATTGATCTGCGAATTGGTGTAAATTAGACCCTTATTTACAACAAATAGGATGTAGTTATGGATTTGCGAAAACTCAAGACGTTGATTGACTTGGTCTCTGACTCCAATGTGTCTGAACTCGAAATCACCGAGGCAGAAGGCACGGTCCGTATCGTTAAGAGTGCACCAGCCCCTGTGGCGATGGTGACGCAAATGGCTGCACCCTTGGCCGTGGCCGCTCCTGTGGCTGCAGCACCAGTGCCTGCGGCAGCGGCCCCAGTGATCGAAGCTGCACCGGCTGGCCACACGGTCAAGTCACCCATGGTTGGTACCTTCTACCGTTCATCCAGCCCTGGTGCTAAATCGTTCGCTGAGGTGGGTCAACAAGTCAAAGAAGGCGACACCATCTGCATCATTGAAGCCATGAAGATCCTGAATGAGATCGAGGCTGACAAGTCCGGCACGATCACCAAGATCTTGGCTGAAAACGGTCAAGCAGTGGAATACGGCGCACCCCTGTTCATCATTGAATAACAGGCGGGTTTTCCATGTTTAAAAAAATCCTGATCGCCAACCGTGGCGAAATCGCCTTGCGCATTCAACGCGCATGCCGCGAGCTGGGTGTCAAAGCGGTGATGGTGTACTCCGAAGCCGATCGAGATGCCAAGTACGTCAAATTGGCCGACGAAGCCGTGTGTATTGGCCCAGCGTCATCGACCCTGAGCTACCTCAATATGCCCGCGATCATTGCGGCGGCTGAGGTGACGGACTCTGAAGCCATCCACCCCGGCTACGGTTTCTTGAGCGAAAACGCCGACTTTGCCGAGCGCGTCGAAAAAAGCGGTTTTCAGTTCATCGGACCAACCGCTGAATCTATCCGCATCATGGGTGACAAGGTTTCGGCCAAGCAAGCCATGATCAAAGCGGGCGTGCCTTGCGTGCCGGGCTCTGAAGGCGAATTGCCTGACGATCCCGCCACCATCAAGCGCATTGCCAAAAGCGTGGGCTATCCCGTCATCATCAAAGCCGCTGGCGGTGGCGGTGGTCGTGGCATGCGTGTGGTGCACACCGAAGCTGCTTTGATCAACGCTGTGGCGATGACCAAAGCCGAAGCGGGCACGGCCTTTGGCAACCCCGCGGTGTACATGGAGAAGTACCTCCAGAACCCACGCCACATCGAAATTCAAATCTTGGCTGACAAGCACAAGAACGCCGTCTATTTAGGTGAGCGCGATTGTTCGATGCAACGTCGTCACCAAAAAGTGATCGAAGAAGCGCCGGCGCCTGGCATTCCACGCAAGTTGATTGACAAAATCGGCGAGCGTTGCGCGGCTGCTTGCAAGAAGATCAACTACCGCGGTGCGGGTACGTTTGAGTTTTTATACGAGAACGGTGAGTTCTATTTCATTGAAATGAACACCCGCGTGCAGGTGGAGCATCCGGTGACCGAATACATCACGGGCATTGACATCGTCAAGACACAAATCATGGTGGCGGCTGGTTTGAAGTTGCCTTTTGCACAGCGCGACATCCATGTGCGCGGACATTCGATCGAATGCCGCATCAACGCGGAAGACCCGTTCAAGTTCATTCCATCGCCTGGCCGCATCACCATGTGGCATGCGCCTGGTGGTCCCGGTGTGCGCGTGGATTCACACATTTACACCAACTACTATGTGCCGCCAAATTACGACTCGATGATCGGCAAGATCATTGTGCACGGCGATACCCGTGACGAAGCTTTGGCACGCATGCGCACCGCTTTGGCAGAGACGCTGGTGGAAGGCATCAATACCAACATTCCGCTGCACCGCGAGTTGATGGTTGACGCTAAGTTCATGGCCGGTGGCACCAATATTCATTACTTGGAAGAGTGGCTCGCCGCTCACAAGCGCTGATGTTTGAGCTGCGACTGATGTGCCCCGAAGACAGTGTGGAAGCTGTCTGCGAGGCACTGGATGCACTCGATGCTTTGAGCGTATCCGTTGAAGATGCCGATGCACAAACCGATGCCGAGCAAGCTTTGTTTGGCGAACCTGGCATGCCGCCTCCCAAAGAAGGCTGGAAGCGCTCGCGCATCGTGGCTTTGTTTGCTGAGGAGGCTACCGCAACAGACGCCTCGCGTTTGTTGGCCTTGCAAGACTTCTTTGCCGACAGCGAAGTGTTGGGCATTCAGCCCGTGGCTGACCAAGATTGGGTGCGTTTGACGCAGTCGCAATTTGCGCCTGTGGAAATCACGCCTGAGTTTTGGATAGTTCCCACCTGGCATGAGCCACCCGAGCAAGCCAAGCAAGTCATTCGCTTAGATCCAGGTCTGGCATTTGGCACGGGTACGCACCCCACCACACGCATGTGTTTGCGTTGGATTGCCACGCACGATATGGCCCATCAGCGCGTCCTCGACTACGGCTGCGGCTCTGGTATTTTGGCTATTGGTGCAGCTTTGCATGGTGCAAACACCATCGACGCGGTGGACATTGACGAGGCAGCGGTGACCGCCACGGTGCTCAACGCTGATGCCAACAACGTGCGTTTGAATGCGGGCTTGCCTGATCAGGCGACAGGTCATTACCAAACCGTGTTGGCCAACATCTTGGCCACCCCGCTCAAAGTGCTGGCTCCGCTGTTGCGCAGCCATGTCGCCGCAGGCGGGCACTTGGTGTTGGCGGGTATTCTTGAGCGACAAGCCCAAGAACTCAAAGACGCTTACGCGCCGTATTGCAACCTGCAAGTGAGCGACACAGAAGACGGCTGGATTTTGATGACCGCCCACTGCTAATGCACATCACCCACTGCCCCCAATGCGAGACCGCTTTCAAGGTGTCGCCCCAACAGCTTGAGATGGCTAAAGGGTGGGTGCGTTGTGGTCGTTGTTCACATGTCTTTGAGGCTGCACTGCATTTTGAGGTGCGACCCGAGGTGCCCGTGGTATCTGCACCCAGTGCGGATGCCCCGTCTTTGTTTCGTGCGGCGATGGCACCTGCAGTGGCCGCAACCGAGTTCAAGTCGGCAACTGAGAACACCATCGCCACAACCACACAACCCCCTGCGTCTCTTGCATGGCTGGTTGGCGTGGGCCTGCTGACATTGGCTTTGTTTTGGCAATTGCTGGTCTCACAGCGTAATTGGTTGGCCGCAGAGGAGCCTGCTTTGAGTCCCATGCTGTCGGCTATGTGTGCTTGCGACGTGACATGGCCTCGCGAGCCAGATGCGGTGTTGATTGAAAGCAGCAGCTTCACCGAAAATCCAGAAGGCGGCTACACCGTCCAGTTGCGCTTGAAAAATACGCAGCACCATCCGGTAGCCATGCCCGCTTTGGAGTTGAGCCTCACCGACTTGCAAGACCAAGTCTTGGTGCGGCGCGTGTTTACCGCCCATGACCTGTCGGCCAAAGACCATGTGCAGGCCCTACGCGATGTGCGATCTACCCTGAATTTCGACTTGGACGATCAGGTGGGCAGCCGCATCACCGGTTTTCGCGCGCTGATTTTTTACCCTTAATTTCTTGAAAGTATTTCTATGGCTTCGCTGATTTGCGGCTCGCTCGCGTTCGACTCCATCATGAGCTTTGAAGGCCGATTTGCCGAACAAATCTTGCCCGATCAGTTGCACATCTTGAACGTGTCGTTTTTGGTGCCCGCTTTGCGTCGTGACTTCGGCGGTTGTGCGGGCAACATCGCCTACAGCTTGAAAGTCTTGGGAGGCACACCCTTGCCTATGGCGACTTTGGGCACTGATGCGGCTGATTATTTGCAACGTCTGAACACCCTTGGCATTTCGACCGAGTTCGTGCGGCAAGTAGAAGGCACCTACACGGCGCAAGCCATGATCATGACGGACCGCGACAACAACCAGATCACGGCGTTTCATCCTGGCGCGATGATGCAAGCGCACATCACGCAAATCGAAAAACGAGCAGACATCAAACTTGGCATCATTTCGCCGGATGGGCGCGATGCCATGGTGCAACACGCCGAACAATTCAACGCGGCAGACATTCCTTTTGTGTTCGATCCAGGTCAAGGTTTGCCCATGTTTGATGGCGCAGATTTGGCGCGTTTCATTGATCAAGCCACTTGGGTCACAGTGAATGACTACGAGGGCAAGATGCTGAGTGATCGCACGGGCTTGAGTTATGCCGATATTTCGCGCCGCGTGCACGGTCTTGTCGTGACCTTGGGTGCGCACGGTTGTGAGGTCTGGGTGGATGGCGAGAAAACCCTCGTGCCGCCGATCCAAGCTGCTGCAGTGGTTGATCCCACGGGTTGCGGTGATGCATGGCGCGGCGCGCTGTTGTTTGGTTTGGAGCAAGGTTGGTCGCTGGTCAAATGCGCCGCTTTGGGTAACCAAGTGGGCGCACTCAAAATTGCGCAGCGTGGACCACAGAACTACACGGTTAGCGGTCTGACCGTCGCTTAAAGCGAGGGCGGCTAGTACGCCTTATTCCGCCAACGCTGACCAGTTGGCTTTGGCACAAGCAGCTGCGCTAACCCGCAGCTGTTTTCGTTTAGAGGTCTGCCCGCGGATCAATTCCACATCTCGTTTTGGCAGTTCGAGCGCATCTGCCAGCCAAGCCATGAGTGCCAAATTGGCTTTGCCGTTTACGGGTGGCGCGTGTAATCGCACGCGCAAAGCGCCATCGTGCACACCATCAGCCTGTGTACGCGAGGCGTTGGGGATGACGTGGATGTCCACAATCACAGCACCTGTTTTTTCAAGTCGTAGATAAGAAACGTCTGGTCGCGTCATAGAGCAGGGGTGAAGAAAAAGCCCGAGGCCTTGCGGCATCGGGCTTGAGCTAACGGTAAACCGCTACCTTGATCTGTAAAGATTAAGGCTTGCTTGCTGTTGGGAAAGGCCAAGCAGCTTGAGGGTTCAGCGTTGTCTGTGCGTGGGCAGCGGGTGCTTTCGCAGCTTTCTTTGCAGCTGGCTTTTTAGCGGCTTTTTTAGCAGCTGGTTTTTTAGCAGCAGGCTTTTTAGCAACTGCTTTCTTAGCTACTTTTTTAGCGGCTGTTTTTTTGGCTGCTGGCTTTTTAGCCGCAACTTTCTTGGCTGCCGCTGGTTTCTTAGCCGCTGGTTTCTTAGCTGCTGGCTTTTTAGCCGCAACTTTCTTAGCAGCCGCTGGCTTCTTGGCCGCTACTTTTTTAGCTGCTGGCTTTTTAGCTGCAACTTTTTTGGCAGCAGGCTTTTTAGCCGCTACTTTTTTAGCTGCTGGCTTCTTAGCCGCGACTTTCTTAGCTGCTGGCTTTTTGGCCGCGACAGCTTTCTTTGCAGGGGCCTTTTTAGCGGCCGGTTTTTTTGCAGTTGCCATTTCTGTTCTCCTAGATCGAATTTAGATCATTGGGTGAAAAACACTTTGCACGGTTTTTGTGTGCAAAGCGATTCATGGCGCTGGACCCGGGTCCAACCCCATGAACAGGGTGAGTCCACCACCACACCTCGTGAACGGGTGTTTGTAAGTGTGGTGAACAAATTCGGTGACATGTGTGTGATTAAGCCATCAATCCCAGGACAAAGCACCACCAGATTGGTACTCGATCACACGGGTTTCAAAGAAGTTGCGTTCTTTCTTGAGGTCGATCATCTCGCTCATCCAAGGGAAGGGGTTTTCTTCGTTGGGGAACAGTGCTTCTAAACCAATTTGCGTGGCGCGACGGTTGGCGATGTAGCGCAAGTAGCCTTTGAACATCGATGCGTTCAAGCCCAACACGCCGCGTGGCATGGTGTCTTCCGCGTAGCGATACTCAAGTTCGACGGCCTGCATAAACAAGGCTTTGATTTCTTCTTTGAACTCGGCCGTCCACAGGTGTGGGTTTTCGAGTTTGATTTGGTTGATCAAGTCGATGCCGAAGTTGCAGTGCATGGATTCGTCGCGCAAGATGTATTGGTACTGTTCGGCAGCGCCTGTCATCTTGTTTTGGCGACCTAAGGCCAAGATTTGTGTGAAGCCCACGTAGAAGAACAAACCCTCCATCAAGCAAGCGAACACGATCAAAGACTTCAAGAGTGTTTGGTCTGTTTCTGGCGTGCCAGTGTGGAAATTGGGATCCATGATGGCGTCGATGAACGGAATCAGGAACTCGTCTTTGTCGCGGATAGATTTGACTTCGTGGTACGCGTTGAAGATCTCGCCTTCGTCCAAGCCCAAAGACTCGACGATGTATTGATAGGCGTGTGTGTGGATCGCTTCTTCAAACGCTTGACGCAGCAAGAACTGGCGGCATTCAGGCGCGGTGATGTGGCGATACGTACCCAATACGATGTTGTTGGCAGCCAATGAGTCGGCGGTCACGAAGAAGCCGAGGTTACGCATGATCAAACGGCGCTCGTCATCGGTCAGACCATTGGGGTCTTTCCACAACGCGATGTCGCGCGTCATGTTCACCTCTTGTGGCATCCAATGGTTGGCGCAAGTAGCAAGGTACTTTTCCCAAGCCCATTTGTATTTGAAAGGCACCAACTGGTTGACGTCGGTTTGGCCGTTGATGATGCGCTTGTCAGCGGCGGTCACGCGACGTGAACTGGTCTCGGCTTTTGCGCTTGTTTGCGCGGAAGGGTTAATAGGTGCTGCACCGTCGTTCAGAGTGCGTGTGGCCGCAACAGGCTGCATGGCAGGTGTCGCAGAAAGAGGTGGGAATTCCATCGAGCGGCTAGAGGGGCCGCTTGCAAGAGGTGATGGCGATGAGGGCTTGACTTCTTCGTCCCAGGTCAGCATAAAAAATTATCCAATGTGTGAATTATGAGTGCAACGAAGACAAACGCAAAGCATTCGTGAACTTCGCTGCAAGTTTTTGTTGTATCACTGACACGATTCGCAGGTGGGATCATCCACACCGCAGAATTTGATGTCGGTGGCGGGGATGGCATTCATCTGCGCTTGCGCTGCAGCGGCTGCTGCTTCGAGTGCACTCATGCCACCTGCTGCTGCGCCCGAAGACACCGCGTTGTGTGAGCCCGCTTGCACGGTTGATTTCTCAACTTGTTGCGCGCTGGATGTACGGAGGTAATACGTGGTCTTCAAGCCACGCAACCAAGCGAGCTTGTAGGTCTCATCCAACTTCTTGCCAGATGCCCCTGCCATGTAGATGTTGAGTGATTGCGCTTGGTCAATCCACTTTTGGCGACGTGATGCGGCTTCGACCAACCAAGTGGGTTCCACTTCAAAAGCCGTGGCGTACAAGGCTTTGATTTCTTGTGGCACGCGATCGATGGGGCGCAGTGAACCGTCAAAGTGTTTCAGGTCCATCACCATCACGTCGTCCCACAAACCGAGACGCTTCAAGTCATGCACCAAGTAGTGGTTGATGATGGTGAACTCGCCCGACAAGTTGGACTTGACTGACAAGTTGCCAAAGCAGGGTTCGATAGACGCATCCACACCAATGATGTTCGAGATGGTGGCGGTTGGCGCGATGGCCACGCAGTTGGAGTTGCGCATGCCGTCTTTGGCGATCTTGGCGCGCAGTGCGTCCCAATCCATGGTCTTGGCGCGGTCAACTTCAAGATAGCCACCGCGTGCCTCGGCCAACATATCGAGCGAGTCGATGGGCAAGATGCCTTTGTCCCACAACGAACCTTTGTAGCTGGCGTATTGGCCACGCTCTTTGGCCAACTCGGAGGATGCCCAATAAGCGTAGTAGCAAATGGCTTCCATCGAACGGTCAGCGAATTCAACGGCTGCTTGTGAGGCGTAAGGCACGCGCATTTCGTACAAGCTGTCTTGGAAGGCCATGAGTCCTAAGCCGACAGGGCGATGACGCAAGTTGGAGTCGCGTGCTTTCTTGACGGCGTAGTAGTTGATGTCGATCACGTTGTCCAGCATGCGCATGGCCACTTTGATGGTGCGCTTGAGTTTGTCGTGGTCGAGTTCTTTGCCGTTAGGGCCATCCTTCAAGTGTTGAGACAAGTTGACGGAGCCCAAGTTACACACCGCAGTTTCGGTGTCGCTGGTGTTGAGCGTGATCTCGGTACACAGGTTGGACGAGTGCACCACGCCCACATGTTGTTGGGGCGAACGCACATTACATGGGTCTTTGAACGTGATCCATGGGTGACCAGTTTCAAACAACATGGTCAGCATCTTGCGCCACATGTCCGTCGCTTGAACGGTTTTGCTCGGGCGGATTTCACCGCGCTTGGCTTTTTCTTCGTAGGCCACATAGGCCTTTTCGAAGGGGGCACCGAACAAGTCGTGCAAATCAGGCACGTCGGAGGGCGAGAACAAGGTCCATTCGCCTTTTTCCATGACGCGGCGCATGAACAAGTCTGGAATCCAGTTAGCGGTGTTCATGTCGTGGGTACGACGGCGGTCGTCCCCGGTGTTCTTGCGTAACTCGAGGAACTCTTCGATGTCCAAGTGCCAGGTTTCCAAATAAGTACAGACAGCGCCCTTGCGCTTGCCGCCTTGGTTCACGGCTACAGCGGTGTCGTTGACGACTTTCAGGAATGGCACCACGCCTTGTGATTCGCCATTCGTGCCCTTGATGTGGCTGCCCAAAGCGCGTACGCGTGTCCAGTCGTTACCCAAGCCGCCAGCAAACTTAGACAGCAAAGCATTTTCTTTGATCAACTCATAAATGCCGTCCAAGTTATCAGGCACGGTGGACAGGTAGCAGCTAGAAAGTTGTGAACGCAAAGTGCCGCTGTTGAACAGCGTGGGCGTGCTCGACATGAAGTCAAACGACGACAACACTTCGTAGAACTCAATGGCGCGCGCCTCGCGGTCCACTTCGTTGAGCGACAGACCCATGGCTACGCGCATGAAGAAAGCTTGTGGCAATTCGATGCGGTTCTTGCGCACGTGCAAGAAGTAACGGTCATACAGAGTTTGCAGGCCGAGGTAATCAAACTTCAAGTCACGTTCGGCTTTGAGGGCTGCGCCCAAGCGAGGCAGATCAAACTGCAACATGGCTTGGTCGAGCAAGTCGTTGTCTACGCCTTTTTGAATGAATTGAGGGAAGTACTCGGCGTAGTGTTGGCCCATGTCGGCATGGAGCACTTCTTTGCCCAGCACTTCTTTGGCGATGGTGTGCATCAACAAACGTGCGGTGGCGTAGGTGTAATCTGGGTCTTTTTCGATCAAGGTACGAGTGGCCAAGATGGCTGCTTTGTACACCTCGTCCATGGGCACGCCGTCGTACAGGTTGCGCATGGTCTCGGCCATGATGGGGTCAGGTTTGACATCAGCGCCCAAGCCTGCGCACGAATC
>CANCCJ010000037.1 GCA_947374535.1 Comamonadaceae bacterium
GCACGTTTGTCACCCGTGGGCGAAGGTTTGCAGGTGATGGTGTATTCACCCGACCAGCCCGATTTGTTTGCACGCATTTGCGGCTACTTTGACCAAGCGGGTTTCAACATTTGGGATGCCAAGGTGCACACCGCCACCAACGGCTATGCGCTCGACACCTTCCAAGTGGTGAGCAGTCATTTCGAAGAGCACTACCGCAACCTCATCAAGATGGTGGAAACCGGTTTGACCGAAACCATCAACGATGCCAAACCACTGCCTACCGTCGGCAAAGGCCGCGTGTCGCGCCGCGTCAAGAGCTTCCCCATTGCGCCACGGGTGACCTTGCAGCCCGACGAACGCGCCCAAAAATGGTTGTTGAGCATCTCGGCCAGCGACCGTGTCGGCTTGCTCTACAGCGTGGCGCGCGTGTTGGCTAACCACAAGGTGAACTTGTTGCTGGCCAAAATCAGCACTTTGGGCGAGCGCGTGGAAGACACCTTTTTGATTGATGGTGCGGCTTTGCAGCAAAACAAAGCGCAGTTGGAGATTGAGACAGAGTTGCTAGCCGTTTTGCAGGCTTAAATCAAACGGGGCCTTGATAGCCCCGTTCTTTTATCAATCGTCTGCGTCATCCAAGCCCGGAAACAGCACATCGGTATAGCCAAAGCGCGTGAAATCGCGCACACGCATGGGGTACAGCACACCGATCAGGTGGTCACACTCGTGCTGCACCACTCGCGCATGAAAGCCCTCGACCGTGCGGTCAATCGGTTGGCCTTCTTCGTCAAAGCCCTGATACCGCAAACGCTTGAAACGCGGGACCACGCCGCGCAAGCCTGGCACAGATAGGCACCCTTCCCAACCTTCTTCCTCCTCGTCACCGAGGGGCGTCAGCACGGGGTTCACGAGCACGGTGTAAGGCACCACCGGTGCATCGGGGTAGCGAGGATTAAGCTCGCCCGAGCCAAACACCACCACTTGCAAGTCCACCCCAATTTGCGGTGCGGCCAAGCCAGCGCCGTTCGCGGCGAGCATGGTGTCGTTGAGGTCTATAAGCAGCGCGTGTAGCTCGGGCGTGTTGAAAGCCTTCACAGGTTGGGCTACGCGCAGCAGGCGCTCGTCGCCCATTTTCAAGATTTCGCGAACAGCCATGTCGTATCCTTATTCGGTCGCGTGTTCAGCCACTAAGGCCAACAAGCCAGCTTCGTCCAGCACCTTGATGCCCAGCTCTAGCGCTTTCTCGAGCTTGCTGCCCGCCTCTGCCCCAGCCACCACACAGTGCGTTTTTTTGCTCACGCTGCCTGCCACTTTGGCGCCTAGGGCTTCGAGCATGTCTTTGGCTTGATCGCGGCTCAAGGTGGGCAAAGTGCCGGTCAACACAAAGGTTTGGCCTGCCAGCGGCAAGCTTGCGCCTGCTGTGGGTTCACCCTCGGTCCATGTCACGCCGCAAGCGCGCAGCTGCTCCACCACTTCGCGGTTATGTGGTTGGTCAAAGAAGGTGCGCAGGCTCAGCGCCACGATGGGGCCTACGTCTGCCACTTGCAGCAGTTGGTCTACGGTGGCATCCATGATGGCGTCCATCTTGCCAAAGTGACGCGCCAACTCTTTGGCCGTGGCCTCGCCCACATGGCGAATGCCTAGGCCAAACAAGAAGCGTGGCAACGTGGTTTGTTTGGATTTCTCAATGCTGGCCAACACGTTATTGGCTGATTTTTCAGCCATGCGTTCTAGCGTGACCAAGGCGGTAAAGCCCATGCGGTACAGGTCGGGCAAAGTTTTGACCACGCCTGCATCTACCAATTGCTCGACCAGTTTGTCGCCCAAGTCTTCAATCTCCACGGCGCGGCGATGCGCAAAGTGCAGGATGGCTTGCTTGCGTTGGGCGCTACAAAACAGGCCGCCTGTGCAACGGTAATCAGCCTCGCCTTCTTCACGCACGGCTGGGCTGCCGCACACGGGGCACTGGTGCAGCATGGTGAAGATTTGTGCGTCTTGCAGGCGTTTTTCTAAAACGACCGACACCACTTCGGGAATCACGTCACCCGCGCGGCGCACCACCACGGTGTCGCCCACCCGCACGTCTTTGCGGCGGGCTTCGTCTTCGTTGTGCAGCGTGGCATTGGTCACGGTCACGCCGCCCACAAACACGGGCGCGAGCTTGGCCACGGGCGTGAGTTTTCCCGTGCGACCTACTTGCACCTCGATGGCTTGCACGGTGGTGAGTTGTTCTTGCGCGGGGTATTTGTGCGCCACCGCCCAGCGAGGTTCGCGGGTGACGAAACCGAGCTGCCTCTGCGCGGCCAAGCTGTTGACTTTGTAGACCACGCCGTCAATGTCAAATGGCAGCGCATCACGCGCTTGCCCGATGCGTTGGTGAAAGTCCACCAAGCCCGCAGCGCCTTGCACGCAAGCAGTTTGCTCGGCGACGGGGAAGCCCCATTGCTTAAGCGTCATCAACAAATCGAAATGCGTGTTGAAGGATGGGCCCCCTTCTTCGGTCGGCGTGATGTCGCCCAAGCCATACGCAAAAAAGCTCAAAGGCCGTTGCGCTGCAATGCTGGGGTCGAGTTGACGCACCGCACCGGCAGCCGCGTTGCGTGGGTTCACAAAGGTCTTTTCGCCTTTCTCGCCTGCGGCAATGCGGGCGCGTTGGCGCTCGTTCAAGGCCTCAAAGTTGCCACGGGCCATGTAAACCTCGCCCCGCACTTCCAGCACCTTGGGCGCGTCGCTAGACAAGCGTAGGGGGATTTGGCCAATGGTGCGGATGTTTTGTGTGACGTCTTCACCGGTTTCGCCGTCGCCGCGTGTGGCGGCTTGAACCAATACACCGTTTTCATAGCGCAGGCTCATGGCCAAACCATCAAACTTGAGTTCAGCCACGTAGTCCACCTGTGGATCGTTTTCAGCCAAGCCCAGCTCTTTGCGGATGCGGGTGTCAAAGCTTTCTGCCCCACTGGCTTCAGTATCGGTCTCGGTGCGAATGCTGAGCATGGGCACCACATGTTTGACGCTGGCAAAGCTGTCGAGTGCTTTGCCGCCCACGCGTTGGGTGGGTGAATCGGGGGTGAGCAGCTCGGGGTGTGCCGCTTCGAGCGCTTGCAGTTCTTTGAACAAGCGGTCGTATTCGGAATCGGGAATGGTGGGCGCGTCCAACACGTAGTACAGGTGGCCGTGGTGGTGGAGTTGTTCGCGCAAAGCAGCCGCACGTTTGGCGAGATCGCTCAACGTGTGGGGGGCAGAGCCGCCTTCTTGGGCATCCGCATTGCCGCCAAATAAGTCAGCGGTGCTCATGCTACATGACCTTGAAATTAGCTGAACAAGCGACGCGCTTGCGGCGAGCCCGCCGACAAGTCACGCGCATCCAGCGTGTCGTACAAGGCCAGCAAGTCACGGGCAATCGCGCCAATGGCTGTTTCTGACAAGGGCTGGCCGTTGTCGTCAGAAATTGCGCCGTCCATCACACGCGCCAGTTCATAGGCGGTTTGAATCATGCGGGCGTATGGCTCTTCTTTGCGGTCGACCTGTGGCACGTCGAGTGACAAGGTGAGCTCGTAAATGGCCGATTGCGTCGGGTCTTCGGACATCGCAGCTTGAGAGTCAAAGGTCAAACCCAAAATGGGCGGCAAGCCATGCACGGGCGCTGGTACCACCATGCGACCTGGCAAGACACCCGCAATGAAGCCTAAACGTGCCGCGTTTTGCTGCACATAGCCAGGGCTCCATGCGGCTTTGGTCGCTTTCAGTGTAAAGCTCAGTTGCGCGTCATGGGCGCTGGCAAAACTGTCGAGCTCGCGGGCGCGACTGACTTCTTCAAGCATGTCTGGAAACTCAGGTGCGGCATTGATGGCGTCTGCAAAAACTTGTGTTTTGGTGACGAACTCAGAGAACTCAATTTCGTTCAAGGGGCCGGTGCGGTTGGCCAACTGCACGCCTGACTGAAACGCGCTGTAACGTTGACCATGGCGTGGGTGTTCCCACAAACCGGTTTCGGTGTTAAGGCCTTCCAAGCTGAACAGCTTGCTGCCCACACGACGTGTGGCTGGCATGGCGGCGAGGGCCGCATCGCCAGAAACGGGCGAGTCGATTTCAACGGCTGCGATGACGTCAATCAAGACATCCAAGGCGGGGCGTTTTTCGGGCTGCGGCAAGTCAGAGGCGGCAGATTCCATGACTTTGGCCACTGCCGGAGTCATGGCCACTGAGGTCTGTTCTGCTTGCAAGACAGCGCGTTCAGCGACTAATTTGGCCGCCGCAGCTTTGCTTTCGGCAATACGGGCCATTTCGGCCTCATCGGGCACACGCTGCGCATGTGCAGTGGCCTCTTCCATCATGCTGCGCGCAATGTCAGTGACCGGGTCTAAGCTGCCGCTGGTGGTGTAGGCCGGTGACACGCTGCGGTGGGCGACTTCTGGCTCGTCATGTGGCTGATCGGAGGAGACGATATCAAATGAAGGCTCTTGCGGTTGACCATAGTCGGCTTTGTAGCCGGAGGGCTCGAGCGCCGTTTCTTGCGGCAGGGGTTCGGCTTGGCGCGGTTTGTTTCTGCGAGACGTCCAAGTGCTGTGCGCGACAACACCGGCAAGGACCACACCGCCGGCGATGGCTAATCCAATTTGAAGAGTGCTCATGTACTTATTCTGATATCAAGCGGCGTCAGCCATAGATACGGCGGACTCCATGTCCACGGCCACGATGCGAGAAACGCCTTGTTCTTGCATGGTCACACCAATGAGTTGTTCGGCCATTTCCATGGCGATCTTGTTGTGCGAGATGAAAAGGAATTGGGTTTCTTTGGACATGCTCGACACCAACTTGGCATAGCGCTCGGTGTTGGCATCGTCCAGTGGCGCATCCACCTCATCGAGCAAACAAAACGGTGCGGGGTTGAGCTGGAAAATCGCAAACACCAACGCAATCGCGGTCAGGGCTTTTTCGCCGCCCGACAGCAAGTGAATGGTTTGGTTTTTCTTGCCCGGTGGCTGGGCCAGCACTTGCACGCCGGCGTCCAAGATTTCGTCGCCTGTCATGACCAAGCGCGCATTGCCGCCACCAAAGAGCTCGGGGAACATGCGGCCAAAGTGCTCGTTGACGATTTTGAAGGTGCCGCCCAAGAGCTCACGGGTTTCGCCGTCGATCTTGCGAATGGCGTCTTCCAACGTGTTCATGGCGTCGGTCAAGTCTTTGGTCTGTGCGTCCAAGAACAGCTTGCGTTCGCTGGCACTGGCCAGTTCTTCCAAAGCAGCCAAGTTCACAGCGCCCAAAGCGGCGATCTCGCGGTGCAAGCGATCAATCTCGCCTTGCAAACCACCCAAGCGCACGTTGTTGGCAAGGATAGAGGCAGACACGGCTTCGAGGTCAGCCTCGGCGTCGGTCAGCAGTTGGGTGTATTGCTCTAGCCCCAAACGCGCGGCTTGCTCTTTGAGCTGGAAGTCGGTGATGCGTTGGCGCAAAGGCTCTAGCTCACGTTCTAGCTGCAAGCGGCGTTCGTCGCTGGCACGCAGTTTGGTAGTGAGGTCGTCGTACTCGCTGCGCTTGGCACCCAAGGCGGTTTCGCGTTCCATCTTGATGTTCAGGGCGTTTTGCAAGCCAGCTTGTGCAGCGGCATCGGTGAGACGCGTGAGGTCTTCTTGCACACGCGCTTCTTCGGCCGCCACCGAGGCGGCTTGTTGGGTGGCGGTGTCGATGATGCGTTTGAGTTCTGCTTCGCGCGTGGCCAAGCTGCGCTGGGCAAATTGCGCTTCTTGGGCTTGGCGCTCCAGGCTGCGTTGTTGCTCGCGGCTGTCGTTCAAGCGGCGCTCGGCGTTGATGACGGCTTCGTCTAGCTGAGCATGGCGCTCTTGGCTGTCGGCCAATTGCATATCCAGCTCTTCAAAGCGGGCTTCTGCGGTGGCGCGGCGTTCTTGCAAGTCGGCCAATTGGGCTTCGACCTCAGACAAGTCCCCACTGATTTGTTCGCTGCGTGCGCGGGTTTGCTCGGCCAATTGGCTCAGGCGCAAGGTTTCGACTTGCAACTCATGTGCGGCGGCTTGTGCTGCGGTGGCTTCGGTGCGGATGCTCACCAAACGTTGCGACGATTCGCTGTACGCAGCCTCGGCCCGCACCAAGGTGTTGCGAGCCTCATCGGCGATGAAAGCTTGGGCCTTGCTGCTCTTGTCGAGGTTTTCGATTTCTTGGGCACGGGCCAACAAGCCGGACTGCGCGTTGTCTTGTGCGTAAAAGCTCACGCTGTGGGCACTGATGGCGTGACCACTGGGCACATAAATGACTTGACCGGCTTGCAAGCTGCTGCGCTTGGCCAAGGCTTCGTCAAGATTCGGTGCTGTGAAGCAGCCGTTGAGCCAGTCGGTCAGTAGTGCCTTTTGGCCTGCGTCGTTGAGGCGCAACAGGTCTGACAGGCGAGGTAAGCTGCCTTGTGATTCAGGGGCTGAGGCACTTGGGGCTGTGTAGAAGGCTAGCTTGGCAGGCGGCGCATCGGTTTGGAAGGCGCGCACGATGTCCAAGCGAGACACTTCGAGCGAGGCCATACGTTCGCGCAAAGCGGCTTCCAACGCGTTTTCCCAACCCGCATCGATGTGGATGCGGCTCCACAAAGCTTGCAAACCGTCCAAGCCGTGCTTGGCCAGCCAAGGCTTGAGCTTGTCGTCGGTCTGAACTTTCTCTTGCAGGGCTTTGAGGGCTTCCAAACGTGCCGAGATATCGGCTTGTTTGGCTTGCTCGGTGTTTACCGCTTGCTGGGCGTTACGACGTGCTTCGTCGAGCACGGGCACATTGGCTTGCAGCTCTTCCAGTTGTGCGGCGGTGACTTCTGCCTGGTTTTGTGCGTCTTGCAACTGTTCTTTGAGGTTGTTCAGGCGCACTTCATCGGGGGCAGCCAAGGCGTTTTTGTCGGCGCTTAGGCGCTCAAGCCGCGCGTTGAGGCTGCGACTTTGCTCTTCGATGTTGCGCTGGTCAGCGGCCAGCACCTGAATTTGCTGCTGCACTTGGGCCACGCTGCCGCGCTGCTCGTTGCTGCGTTGTTGGGCGACGCGCAGGGCTTCTTCCAACTCGGGCAGTTGCATGGCCTGCTCTTCCACTTGCGCGGCGAGCATGACGGCTTTTTCTTCGCCATCCATGGCCATGGAGGCCAAGTTTTCAATCTCTTGGTGCGCGGTTTCGGACTGTGACGCCCAATGCGTAGTTTGTTCTTTGATTTGAATCAGGCGGGCTTCGGCGCGTTGGCGGCCTTCCACCACAAAGCGGATTTCGGCCTCTAAGCGGCCCACTTCGGCACTGGCTTCGTAAAGCGCGCCTTGGGCTTGGTTGACTTGATCGCCCGCCGCGTAATGGGCTTGGCGTACGGTCTCTAAATCGGCTTCGATGTGGCGCAAGTCGGCAATGCGCGACTCGAGGTCGTTCACGGCTTTGTCCGCTTGGGTTTTGATGCCCACTTGATCGGCTTCAGCCTCAGCGCGGCGCAAGAACCACAGCTGGTGTTGCTTCAGGGTCACATCGGCTTGCAGGCCGTGGTAGCGCTGGGCCACTTCGGCTTGTTTTTCGAGCTTCTCTAAATTGGCGTTCAACTCGCGCAAGATGTCTTCCACGCGGGTCAAGTTTTCCCGGGTGTCGCTCAGGCGGTTCTCGGTTTCGCGGCGGCGTTCTTTGTATTTGGAAACACCGGCCGCTTCTTCCAAGAACAAGCGCAGTTCTTCAGGCTTGGATTCAATGATGCGGCTGATGGTGCCTTGGCCAATGATGGCGTAGGCGCGTGGCCCCAAGCCGGTGCCCAAGAACACGTCTTGCACGTCACGGCGACGCACGGGTTGGTTGTTGATGTAGTAGCTTGAGCCCCCATCACGCGTCAGCACACGCTTGACCGCGATTTCTGGAAACTGGCTCCACTGGCCGCCCGCACGGTGGTCGGCGTTGTCAAACACCAGCTCCACGCTGGAGCGGCTGGCGGCTTTGCGGGTGGTGGTGCCGTTGAAAATCACATCTTGCATGGACTCGCCACGCAACTCGGACGCTTTGGACTCGCCCAGCACCCAGCGCACGGCGTCCATGATGTTGGATTTGCCGCAGCCGTTGGGGCCTACCACGCCGACCAACTGGCCGGGCAGCAAGAAATTGGTGGGTTCCGCAAAGGACTTGAAACCCGATAACTTGATTGAATTCAGACGCACTGAAAAGCCTCTCTAGACACAGCCTGAATCATAAAGGCGCGAGCCAAGTTCTTACCTCGGCCAGCAACAGGTTCAAATTGGGTACTAATGCAGTAAATTTAGGGATAACCTCATCCAGCGGCTGCTCACGGCTCGATTGGTACAGATCGGTCATCGCTTGAGACAAGGGCTCTGCGGCAAATAAAGGCATAAATCCTTTCAGAGCATGCAGCGCGTACTCGACTTTCAAGGCATCTTCAGCAGCCAGTCCGGCTTGAATATTCGCCATTTCTTGTGCCAAACTTTGTTCAAATGTGACCACTAATTCGCGCAATTGGCCCGGCTGAACAGCGAACTCTTGGGCGCGGGTGAGGTCAAGCATGGGGGGCGTAGGCATAGGGTTCAGGTTGATCACAGAGCGCGGGGATAATAGCAGTCATGAATCCCCTTCTTTCGAGTCTGCAGCCCTATCCTTTTGAGCGGCTGAAACAACTTTTCTCCACCGTCACACCCAACCCCGCGTATGCGCCCATCAGCCTAGGCATAGGTGAGCCACGCCATGCCACGCCGCAGTTGGTGCTAGACGCTTTGGCCAAAGCCACTGCTCAATTGGCCGCCTACCCCGCCACCGCTGGTTTGCCTGCCTTGCGCCAGTCTTGTGTGAACTGGATACAGCGCCGCTATGGTTTGAAGCTCGACGCGGCCACGCAAGTGCTGCCGGTGAATGGTTCACGCGAGGCCTTGTTTGCCTTTGCCCAAACAGTCATTGACCCCACGCAAACCGATGCAAGCGGGAACCGCCAAGAGGCGGTGGTCGTTTGCCCCAACCCGTTTTATCAAATCTACGAAGGCGCCGCGCTGTTGGCCGGTGCCCAAACCTATTACGCGCCCAGCGACCCTGCGTTGAACTTCAACGTCAATTGGGACAGCGTGCCTGCCGACGTGTGGGCCAAAACCCAGCTGCTGTTTGTCTGCTCCCCTGGCAACCCCACAGGGGCGGTGATGCCCATGCGCGACTGGGAAAAGCTGTTTGCTTTGAGCGACCAATACGGCTTTGTGATTGCCAGCGACGAGTGCTACAGCGAAATTTATTTCCGCGAAGAAGCGCCCTTGGGTGGCCTTGAAGCCTCAGCCAAGCTCGGCCGCACCGACTTTAAAAATCTGGTGGCCTTCACCAGCTTGTCTAAGCGCAGCAATGTGCCGGGCATGCGCAGCGGTTTTGTGGCGGGCGACGCCAACATCCTGAAACAGTTCTTGCTCTACCGCACCTACCATGGCTCTGCCATGAGTGGCATGGTGCAAGCGGCCAGCATCGCCGCTTGGGACGACGAAGCTCATGTGGTGGCCAACCGTGAGCAATACCGCCACAAATTTGCGGCCGTAACGCCACTGCTTGAAGCGGTGATGGATGTGCGCTTGCCCGACGCTGGTTTTTACCTGTGGGCGGCGGTGCCCGGTGGTGACGACGTGGCCTTCGCCCGCGACTTGCTGGCTCAATACAATGTGACGGTGCTGCCGGGCAGCTACTTGGCGCGTGAAGGTCACGGCCTTGGCGATACCAAGGGCTTCAACCCCGGTGCCGGTCGAATTCGCATGGCCTTGGTGGCCGAAACCGCCGAGTGCTTAGAAGCTGCGCAACGCATCGTGGCGTTCATCCAAAAAAACCATTCTTAATTTATTTCAACGTAGAGAAGACAACCATGACTCAACACCAACTCCAACACGTCATCGACAACGCTTGGGACAACCGCGCCAACATCAGCGCGACCGACGCATCCAAAGAAGTGCGCGATGCCGTGAACCACGTCATCGCCGAATTGAACGCTGGCCGTTTGCGCGTGGCAACCCGTGAAGGCGTGGGCCAATGGACGGTTCACCAATGGTTGAAGAAAGCCGTGTTGTTGTCTTTCCGTTTGAACGACAACCGCGTCATGAAATCTGGCGACTTGGCCTTCTACGACAAAGTGGACACCAAGTTTGCACACCTGAGCGAAGAAGAAATGAAAGCCGCTGGCGTGCGCGTGGTGCCTCCAGCTGTGGCGCGTCGCGGTAGCTTCATCGCCTCGGGGGCCATCTTGATGCCCTCTTACGTGAACATCGGCGCCTATGTGGACAGCGGCACCATGGTTGACACATGGGCTACCGTGGGTTCATGCGCACAAATCGGCAAGAACGTGCACTTGTCTGGCGGCGTGGGCATTGGCGGCGTGTTGGAGCCTTTGCAAGCCAACCCCACCATCATTGAAGACAACTGCTTCATCGGCGCTCGCTCTGAAGTGGTGGAAGGCGTCATCATCGAAGAAAACTCCGTGCTTGGCATGGGCGTGTTCATCGGTCAATCGACCCCCATCTTCGACCGCGCGACAGGCGAAATCAGCTACGGCCGCGTAGCTTCTGGCTCTGTGGTAGTCGCAGGCAACATTCCTAAAGTCGCAGCCAACGGCGCGCCTTACAGCATGTACGCCGCCATCGTGGTCAAGCGCGTGGACGCACAAACCCGCTCGAAGACCAGCATCAACGACTTGTTGCGCGACTGATCTTTTAAAAAGCACATTTCGATGTCTCGCACACTCCAGCTCACCGAGCAACTCATCTCGCGCCCTTCGGTCACACCCGAGGACACGGGCTGTTTGGACATCATCACCGCACGGCTAAAGCCGCTCGGTTTTGAGTGTGAGCGCATCGACAGTGGGCCAGACACATTTCGCGTGAGCAACCTGTGGGCAGTCAAACGCAGCACACACGCCCACGCCAAAACACTGGTGTTTGCAGGCCACACCGATGTGGTGCCCACCGGTCCCATCGATCAATGGACCAGCGACCCTTTCACCCCCACCCACCGCGACGGCAAGTTATTTGGCCGCGGTGCCAGCGACATGAAAGCGTCGTTGGCGGCCATGGTGGTGGCGTGTGAAGAATTTGCGCAAGCCTGCAAAGACCCATCGATCAACATCGCCTTCTTGCTCACCAGCGATGAAGAAGGCCCCGCTCTAGACGGCACCGTCAAAGTGTGCGAAGCCCTCACAGCCCGTGGCGAAAAACTCGACTGGTGCATCGTGGGCGAACCCACCTCGGTTGAGCGTACCGGCGACATGATTAAAAACGGCCGACGCGGCACCATGAGCGGCAAGCTCACCGTCAAAGGCGTGCAAGGCCACATTGCTTACCCACAGCTCGCCAAGAATCCCATCCACTTGTTCGCCCCCGCATTGGCCGATTTGGTGGCCATTGAGTGGGACAAAGGCAACGACTTTTTCCCGCCCACCAGCTGGCAAGTCAGCAACATCCATTCAGGCACGGGCGCGAGCAACGTCATTCCGGGGGAATGCGTGGTGGACTTCAACTTCCGCTTTTGCACCGAATCCACGCCTGAGCAATTGCAACAACGCCTCACTGCGGTGCTGCAAAAACACAGTCTAGATTTCGATCTGAAGTGGACGATCGGCGGCCTACCCTTCCTCACCACGCCCGGTGATTTGGTAGGCGCTGTACAACGCGCCATTCGCGATGAAACCGGCCTTGACACCGAGCTGTCCACCACTGGCGGCACCAGCGATGGTCGCTTCATCGCGCAAGTCTGCCCGCAAGTCATTGAGCTCGGCCCACCCAATGCCACCATCCACAAAATCAACGAGTGTGTGGCCGTGGCTGATCTGGATCCCCTGAAAAACATTTACCGCCGTGTGCTGGAACAGCTGCACGGCTTGGCGTCACAGGCCAACACGTCCGCACAATGAACCCATCCATGACACTCAGCGCGCTCATTGCACAGAGCGCGCAGCAGCTTGATGCTGCCCACACCGCAGGCCATTTGAGCTTCGGCCACGGCACGACCAACGCCGCCGATGAAGCCGCGTGGCTGGTGTTGTGGAAGCTGGGTTTGCCGCTAGACACCGATGTGTCCGACGAAGCGCACAACCAAGAACTGCCCGCCACCCAAGTGGCCAGTGTGCAAGCCTTCATTGAGCACCGCATTGCCAGCCGCAAGCCTGCGGCTTACCTCACGCAAGAGGCGTGGTTGCAAGGTGTGTCGTTCTATATTGACGAGCGTGCCATCGTGCCGTGCTCACTCATTGCCGAAGTCTTAGCCGAAGGCAGCATTGACCCTTGGCTCGACCCCAACACCACGCGCGTGCTCGACCTGTGCACGGGCAATGGCAGCTTGGGTATCTTGGCGGCGCTCGCTTTCCCCGACATCACTGTGCTTGGGCTTGATTTGTCCAAAGATGCTTTGGCAGTGGCCCAAATCAACATCGCACGCCACGGCCTTGAAGGCCGCATGACGCTCGCCGAATCGGATGGTTTGAAAAAAGCCGAAGGTGTGTTTGACCTCATCTTGTGCAACCCACCTTATGTGAACGCACACAGCATGTCCGAGTTGCCCGCCGAATTCAAAGCCGAGCCCGCGCTCGCTTTGGCCGGTGGTGACGACGGCATGGACTTTATTCGCCAAATGCTGCGCGACGCCCCAGCACATATGAGCGAGCACGCGGTTTTGGTCCTCGAAATTGGCCACGAACGCGATTACTTTGAAGCAGCCTTTCCTAACCTAGATGTCGTGTGGCTATCGACCAGTGCTGGTGACGACCAGGTCTTACTCCTCACACGCCAGGCGATTGTCGAAGGCGCAAATACAAAATGATCACGATAAAAAATGTCACCTTGCGCCGCAGTGCCAAGGTGTTGCTCGAAGGCGCCACCGTCACCCTCAACCCCGGCGAAAAAGTAGGCTTGGTGGGTCGTAACGGCGCAGGTAAATCATCGCTGTTTGCTTTGCTCAACGGCAACTTGCAAGAAGACTCGGGCGAGTTCTACATCCCCACGCAATGGCGCATGGGCCAAGTGGCCCAAGACATGCCCGAGACCGAACAAAGCGCGACCGAGTTCGTGATTGAAGGCGACACGGTGCTGAACGATGCACGCGCAGAAGTCGCCGCCGCAGAAGCCACCGAAGACGGCGAGCGTTTGGGTAATGCCTACATGGCGCTGTACGACGCGGGCGAGCACGATGCGCAGTCACGCGCACAAGCGCTCATCTTGGGTTTGGGCTTTAAAACCACTGAGCTCGACAACCCTGTGAACAGCTTCTCTGGCGGTTGGCGCATGCGTTTGCAATTGGCGCGTGCGCTGATGTGCCCGTCTGATTTGCTACTGCTGGACGAACCCACCAACCACTTGGACTTGGACGCTTTGGTGTGGCTCGAAGCGTGGCTCAAGCGCTACGAAGGCACGATGGTCGTCATCAGCCATGACCGCGAATTTTTGGACGCTGTCACCAACGTCACCCTCCACATCGACGCAGGCAAGCTGGTGCGCTACGGCGGCAACTACAGCAAGTTTGAAGACATGCGCGCCGAGCAAATGGAGCTGCAACAAAACGCCTTTGCCAAGCAGCAAGACAAGATTGCGCATTTGCAAAAGTTCATTGCACGCTTCAAGGCCAAGGCCAGCAAAGCCAAGCAAGCGCAAAGCCGCGTCAAGGCTTTGGACCGGATGGAAAAAATTGCACCGCTGTTGGCCGATGCCGACTTCAGCTTCGAGTTCAAAGAACCCGCCAATTTGCCCAACCCCATGCTGAGCATGCAAGGCGTGAGCGTGGGCTACCCCGCGCCTGCCGATGCACCTGCGGGCACACCACCAACGGTCATTGTGCAAAACGTCAGCCGCTCGGTGTTGGCGGGTCAACGCATTGGCATCTTGGGTGCCAACGGTCAAGGTAAATCCACGCTGGTGAAAACAATTGCGCGTGATTTGCAAGCCATTGGCGGCGACATGACCGAAGGCAAAGGCCTCAACATCGGCTACTTTGCGCAGCAAGAACTCGACGTGTTGCACCCCGCCGACAACCCGCTGCAGCACATGATTGACCTGTGCAAAAAGCTCACCGCCGATGGCAAACTGGCAGGCCAAGCCACACGCGAGCAAGACTTGCGCAGCTTCTTGGGCCAGTTCAACTTTGGCGGTGACATGGTCAAGCAAGCCGTGGGCAGCATGAGCGGTGGCGAAAAAGCCCGCCTCGTGCTGTGCATGTTGGTGTGGCAACGACCCAACCTCTTGCTGATGGACGAGCCCACCAACCACTTGGACTTGGCCACCCGCGAAGCGCTGAGCATGGCGCTCAACGAGTTTGAAGGCACCGTGATGCTGGTCAGCCATGACCGTGCGTTGTTGCGCGCTGTGTGTGACGAGTTCTGGATGGTGTCACGCGGTGGCGTTGAGCCGTTTGACGGCGACTTGGACGATTACCAGCGCTATTTGCTGGAAGAAGGCAAACGCTTGCGTGCTGAAGCTGTGGCTGCTGCCAATGCAGCGGCGCTCAAGCCGGCTGTTGTTGCGACTGTGGCTGAAGTGGCAGCACCTGCCGTGCAAGCTGCTCCACCCGCAGTGAAAGCCGCTGCGCCTATTGCCTCACGCGACCAACGCAAGGAAGACGCTCAGTTGCGCAAAGAGATCAACGAGAAGAAACGCCCGTTGAAAAAAGAGATGGATGGCGTGGAAAAAAGCATGGCCACGTTAGAAGCTGAGAAGACAGCGCTGCACGACAAACTTGCCACGCCACTGCCCCCCGCTGACATTGCCGAAGCAGGCAAACGCCTCAAAGCGGTGGAAGACGAACTGGCCGAGCTAGAAGTGCGCTGGCTGGAACTGACCGAAGCCATGGATGCGATTGAAGCCACGATGGCTTAAATAAAGCGCGCACTGAACTGCGCGCTACACCAAATGATGGCGGGAAACGAACACATCCACGCCCAGAAGAATCGGTTCAAGCCAAAGAACCAAAACACCAAGAAGTGAAACAACGCCGCCACGGCGCAAAACACAGTGGCCAAGCGTGGGTCGAGCAAGCTGAAGGGAAACAAAATTTCCCACACGATAAAGCCCCACGAGCCCATCATCGCCAGCCATTTGTTACGCAATGGATGCGTGGCAGAAAGCGGCCCATAAATGGCCCCGTTCAAAAAGATGGTCATGGCCGAACCATTGCGCCATTCAGGCCGCAGTAGCTTCACCGCCCCCGACATGAAGTATGAGGTGATGGCTTGAATGGCGATGTACCAAAAGCCGGCTTGCCAACCCAACTCTGGATTACCCAACACGCCCACCACTTGTGAGATAAGCAAGCCTGTGAGCACCACCAAGGTCATGAAGTCGCTGCCGCCGTTGAACGCACCACGCCAACGGATGAGGATGAGCAAATTGCCGACAAACAAAAACACCATCAAGGGCAGCGAGGCGCCCTGCAAAGCCAAGGTCAACGCAGCACACAAACGCAACACCAAATGCAACTGATGCAGTTGCGGCTTGAACAGCACATCGAGCAAAGCCCGCACAGGGGCATTCGGAATATCGTACCGTTGCAAGGGCCATGACCAAAAGGCGCCGCTCGCGGTGTGCTTGCCCATGCGCAAATACTCCAGCGTTTGAATGCTCAGGCTCCAAGCAAACACCAGCTCCGTGGCGCGGATGGCCATGACCGTGGGTGCATCCACCCAAACTTGAATGAAGGCCGCGCTCAACATGCCAGCTCCGCCGGCGAGGTCATCATCACCTGTGTGTCTAAGTGGCCTTCGGGGCCATCGAGGGCCATACGCAGCTCAAATTGACGGTGCGTGAATTTCATATCGTGCTCACGCAGCACTTGGTCTGTCAAGCGCTGAATCATCTTGTAGCTGACCAAGCGACGCGGATCTGCTCCCTCGGGTAAATCATGTAAATCGGCCCAAAAGTGGTCCACCATGTTTTGCTGGGCAAGGCCCATGTTGGTGTCGGGGTTGTGCACCCAATGGCTCAAACGGCGCACACGACGTGGGTAGATCAACACCCAGTCCGCCCACTGCAACTCGCCTGATGCAAGCTGCACAGCCGAACGCGCATAGAGGTGCGGCACATAACCCACTGCATGGAAAAATTTCCAATTCGGAAAAAACGCACGCAGCAAAAATAGCCACGGCCCTTTGATGATGGGTGTCTTGATGACAAGTGTGGTAATCAAGGCAACAAAGTACGAAACAATAAAAATTTCAGTCATAGCTGTTTGAGTTTTAAAGTTCGGACATGATTGAAATTCATGTTCATCAGATATTGACCAGTTCGTTTTGCAAAAAACTGATGATTGAGCAATCTAATATTTTAATTAATTAAAATAACAAGCCCTTAAGGATTGCTTTTATGGAGTTTATGTAAAGCTAACAACTCAGTCATAGCGGTTGAAAGTCTTTTTTCGAGCATCGCCTGATAGCGCATCATTCGCTCCGATTCCTGAGCGTTAAGGTCTACAGAGCGAAGCATCCAAGATCGCATTTCTTCATAACTATTTAGAACTGCCTTAACTTGAAGCTAACTATTAGCTAAGTCTGTAATCACATTTAAATCAGCTTGAAGAAGTCGCAAGTAGTTGTCTGTTCCGAATTGAGCTAATTCTCAACTTTTCCGCATAAATCATCAACCTCTGATCTGACTCCGAAGCAGCGACTGGACATTGCTACATAACCTTTTGCATCTCGCTTCAGTTCAACTCTGTGTTAGGAGATCAAAGTCAAAATTTATTTATTTATTTATTTAATTAATTAAGTGTCAAATTACCACCTGTAATATCAATTCCATTGATGGAATTCACGCCCACGAGTTGAATCAAGACATCATTACTACCCACGCCTGCAGCGCCATCAGAAATGAATACATAGTAATCACCACTATTGATGATTTCAAATAAAGCAAACTCGCCTTTAGTGTTGATTACTGTAGTCATCCTTGTTGCAATATCTGATATTGCATCTGATAGCGTTGTACCAGAGCCTGCTGCAAAAGTAGCCACACCTGTTGCCGTATTGATTGAAGCCTCGGTTGTGGTAGCAGCTGATGCAGAACCTCCAACCGTTAAATTGGAAACATAGTCAATCAAATCCCCAACCCCAACCATCCCCCTGCTATAGTCCATTATTTTGTCTAGGGTTGTTGCAGTTTGGCCGCTACTACCTGTAGTGAATACAAACGAATCGCAACCCAAGCCACCCCACAGACTATCGGCAGCTTTGCCACCGTTGATGATATTATTTGCATCATTGCCACTAATAACATTAGCCAATGAATTGCCCGTTGCATTAATTGCTGCTTGTCCGATCAAAGTTAGATTTTCGACGTTATTAGGTAAGGTATAGTTGACGAACGTCGAGATCGCGTCAGTACCAGCGTTGGTCGATTCGGTGACCACATCATTTGTACTGTCCACAATATAGGTATCATTTCCTTTCCCACCAATTAATTTATCGGCACCACCTCCACCGTCAATAGTGTCATTGAATGCCGTGCCTGTGAGTGTATTGATGCCGGCATTACCGACCAGTGTCAGACCATTCAGTACTGCTGAAGCATTAATGCTCAGTGCCGTTATGCCCGAAGTATCAATATTGGAAATACCTCCTGTACCTAGCGTAATCTTTTCAAGGCCTGTATCGGCCTTATAAAGCGTTAGTTTGCTATTGGCGATCGTTGATGTAAACAACACTTCATCAGTACCAAAGGAACCCGTATCCGTAATTTCTGCCGCAGTGTGATCCCCAGCTAACGCGATGACATAAAGGTCGGCTCCGCCTCCACCATCCATTTTATCCAAACCTGCTCCACCAATCAACGTGTCCGCATAGGCGGTACCTAAAAGACTATTGCTACCTGCATTACCAGTAATTCTCATGGCATTAGCCACTGCAGATGCATTAATATTCAATGCCGTGGTAGCCGTGCTAACCGCGACAGATGCCGTTCCAGTGCCAATAACGGCAGTTTCTATTCCAGTATCACCTTGATACAGGGTCAATGTTGAACCCGCAACACTTGAAGAAAACCGGACTTCATCAATTCCAATGCTTCCTGTATCCGTGACCTCAGCTGCAGCATGATCAGTAGACATAGTCACCACATAAACATCTGATCCGTCACCACCATCCATAAAATCGATCGCGCCCCCCCCCGTGAGTACATCATTACCTGACAAGCCATTTAGATAGTCCACATTTGATGTTCCAGTTAGGATATCGTTGCCATTTGTCCCTGTATATCCTGTGGTGAAATTATAGGTGGCAGAATCGACAAAATTATTGCCAAATAAATCTAAAATAGCACCGCTATCAAATGTCACGTAATATTTGGTTCCACTTTCTAAATTTGAACTAGGATTGATGGTCAAAGTGGATTCATTGATTGATATCAATAAGCTGTTAGCGACATCAAAAGTCTCAACAACATCACCTACAGCAGTCATTTTTCGAAGACGAATTAACCCAGAACCCTTGGTAATCGATTCGCTGAATATAAAAACAATATTGCTATCTTCTGACGCGCCTTTTGAACCACTAGCTGGGACGAATGTGTTTACAGTGGGGGCCGTGTTATCCACCGGATCAATTAAGCTTTCAATTGAATAATCTCCATCGAAACATCTCAAATATTCAATGCCAGATAAAGTGTCGACACCTTCGCTGGAGGAGGTCACAGTAATTACACTATTGATGTATGAAACAGAATAATTAGTATGACTATACGCATAACACGCATAGTCTGCAGTTCCAGCACCCCCAATCAGGATATCGTTACCGGCGCCACCAGTTAGAATATCGTTTCCATCTCCTCCATTGAGTGTGTTGTTTGAACTGTTTCCGATTAGTACATCATTACCTGCGCCACTTATTGCACATTCGATGGATGTATTAAATGCAATCGCCACATTTCTTACCATACCCAAAACAGATGAGTATTGACCTGGTGTCAAATCAATAGTTTGTGAATTTGAATAGTTAGAGCAATCTAGTAAATCATTACCTCCGGCATCATAAATAGTAAAAATAGGATGCGTATTTAAAGAGAAATCAAAAATACTCTTTACTGGATCTGATGATGAAATGTTACAGTTATATCCATAAATCGTATCGGTAGTTCGTGTTGTTAAATTGGCTCCATAAAGATATTGAATTGCCAAAATATCACCCACCATCGGCGTTTGTGGATACAGATAATCTAAATATGTCCCATCTTGGGTCCAACCAGATCCAATTGCATAACCGCCAAAGTAAGACATAACAGTCAAACTTCTGTTGTCTTGCTGAAATTCTGCATTCGCATCAAAAGTTATGCTGCCACCTGAGCCTGCGTTGTATATCCCGGGGTGGGATAATCCCAACGAATGTCCAATTTCGTGGATCATAGTTATCAGGCCATAACCGCCATTACTCAAGCCTGAGTCTCCATTAGCAGTCCACTGCGAGGCTAACCAAATTCGATCAGCAGAAATTCTATAAGAATTTGAGTCTGAAGTTACATACAAATTGCCAAATTTTGAATATGTCCCATTGCCGGTGGCACTTGAATAATTGAGAGTTATATCAGAACTTGAACTTTGAGATTCCGTTAGTTTTATATCTGATATTAGATCATTCCACAATTTAAATGCAAGTAAAGCGGCACTCTTTTGAGTCACAGACATTGAAATCAATCCACTTGACTCAGTACCAGCAACAGCATTTGTGGCACCTTGGCCAATAGAAAAAGTTACTTCGGATTGAATCCATTTCAAATGCTTAGAGAAACTCCCCCAACTTGTCGTCAGTTTTTGAATAATCTCATCGTATGTCAACGATGGTTTTAAGGTTGATTCTATGAATTGAGATGATAAAACTACATCATCCTGAATAGGAGTTATGGTTTTCATAAGCGAGCTTAAAAATGGTTGTGCGATGAATCTTGAGCACCACAAGTCCAACTATTGAATTGGTTAGCGATGAACTTACGGCCACTGCAGCTCTGCTTGGTGCTTTCACGTTGCCATTTGCCATCAACTTGATAGCGACACTGCCAGACACTGCTGCGAGGGCGTTGGAAGACGACAAGAACGTGGGGAACAAGTACGTGCGTAGTGTCTTTTTTCTCTGTCATAGAACGATGTAGCTTACGTTAGCTGCACGAAAAGGACAAGAAAAAGGGAGAAAAAGTGCGTAGTCGGTGCGCACTCTAATTTTGAGCAAGAAAAAAGGACTTAGATTTCTCTAAGTCCTTGATTTCATTATGTTTTTTGGTGGGACCAGCGGGGGTCGAACCCACGACAAACGGATTAAAAGTCCGCTGCTCTACCAACTGAGCTATGGTCCCATCACACGAGGTATTTGACGTTTATTTCGTACCCCGCGAAGCCTAAAAGTATAACGTATTTTTCACGGTTTTAGCAATGGGCGGGAAGAAATTTGATCGAGCACCCATCCCGCAGCGCATTGACCAAAAGTCGCCGTCACGCTGACCACAGAACCGTAGCCACTGCAGTTCAATGAGCCGTCACCTTGCATATTGCAACTGGCATCAGGCGATGCCACCGCCTCACGGCTGAACACACAGACAATGCCTATTTTTTTGCCATCACGCGCCGCACCGTGTTCGCGGCGAAGGTTGTAGCGTAGTTTGGCCAAGAGCGGATCGTGGCTGGTGTGGCACAAGTCGTCGATGTCCACTTTGTGTGCCAGCCGCTTGCCGCCAGCGGCACCCACTGTGATAAAAAAGCCATTTTGCTTCAAGGCCCAAGCAGCCATGGCCGTTTTGGCTTTGACCTGATCGCAGGCGTCAACCACGGCATCCACCGCTGCGCCATTCAAGATGCTGGGCCAGTTGCTGGGTTCCACAAAGTCTTCGATACAGCTCACCTCACACGCAGGGTTGATGTGGGCAATGCGCTGGCGCATAGCTTCGACTTTGGCCATGCCAAGTGTGTCATCGAGGGCATGAATTTGTCGGTTGATGTTGGACTCGGACACGTTGTCGAGGTCAATCAGTGTCAAGTGCCCCACCCCACTGCGCGCCAAGGCCTCCACCGTCCACGACCCCACGCCGCCCACGCCCACGACCACCACATGCGCGGCACGAATACGCGCTGCACCGTTGACGCCGTACAAACGTTCTAAACCGCCAAAACGGCGGGCGGTGACAGAAGATTCAAGCACAGGCGGTGCGCTCCAAGCGCGCGGCTTGTTGGCGCAACGAAACCACAGCCCCCACCAAGATAGCTGCCAACGCCATGAACGCATTGAGGCTCAAAGTCGAAATGCCGCTCAAGCCTTGGCCAAACGTGCAGCCCATCGCGGTCACCCCGCCAACGCCCATCAAGACGCCGCCAAACAAGTGTTGGCCCAAATCGCGCGCGTCGGCAAAGCCTTCCCAGCGGAAAGTTTGGCTCAGCAGCGCCGAGGCGGCAGAGCCCAAAACGACCCCCGCCACGGCAACCACGCCTGTCGTCAGCACCTTAGATTGGTCGCTGTAGAACATCAGCCAGTCTAAGGTGGACGCCACCGGCGCCACAAAACTCAAGGCTTCGATGCGCCCCGAACTGGTCGCCAAATAAACAGCCTCCAAGGTTTCTGGATGTTCTGGCACAAAGCCCAAATGGCCACTGACCCACCACATGGCGACCACAAGGCTGCCCACCCCGACGCCAGCCAAAAGGCTGTCTAGGGTCCAAAAATCTTTGTGGCGAAGCGTCAGCACAAGCAAAACTCCGCCCAAGATGTAACCCAAGCCAGGAATGGCCAAGAACCCGAGGGTTGCACCCGTGGGAATTTCGGTGAACCAAGTGTCCACCGTGTTCACACGCAGCACGGCCGTGATGCCTTTGAGTGTGGCAAAAGCGCTCACGCCCATCGCCATGAATACCACCACCGATTTGAGGTTGCCGCCACCGATGCGCACCAAGGTTTTGTTGCCGCAACCCGAGGCGATGACCATCCCGTAGCCAAACATCAAGCCTCCCACCCAAGTAGACAGCCACATGAACCGGGTACTGAAATAAAGGGTTTTGCTTGGGTCAATGAGCCCAAAATCAGCCAGTGCAGCAAAACCAACCATGGCAACGCCAATGGCACAGAGCCATTGGCGGGCACGCGTCCAGTCGCCCATGTGGACCACATCCGACACCGCGCCCATGGTGCAGAAATGTGTACGTTGGCTGATCGCCCCCAGCAGCGCGCCGGCTAAAAAAAAGGCCCAAAGGACCTCTTGGGTGAGCGCGGCTAAGGCACTCACTTGAGCTTCGCCAAGCGTTCAGTGGCAGCACTGGCCGCCTCTGTGTGGGGATAAGTTTTCACGACTTCTGCCAAGGTCTTGCGCGCCGCCTTGATGTCTTTCAACTCCAACTGACAGTTGGCCAACGACAGCATTGAATCTGCCGCACGCATGTGGTTCGGGGCTTTACTCAGCAAAACGTTGAAGTTTTTGATGGCGTTGTTGTAATCGCGGCTGGCGTATTGAGCATTACCCACCCAAAACAACGAGGG
>CANCCJ010000038.1 GCA_947374535.1 Comamonadaceae bacterium
CCAAGGACAACGTGGGCCAAATCACCCCCGCCGGTTTCGCCATTGACACCAAACACATCAAGACCCAAGTGCTGGTGGAAAACGGCGGCACGGTCATGATTGGCGGCATTTACGAGACCAGCGAGCAAGAGGATGAATACAAGGTGCCGGTCCTGGGCGACATCCCTGTGTTGGGGTATTTGTTTAAAAACCGCCGCAGGGCCACGGCCAAGCAGGAGTTGCTGGTGTTCATAACCCCTAAAATGCTGGATCACAGTGCCGTTGCACGTTAAGAAAGCATATGTTGTTGGTTTTGGTGGGTCTGCCGGGTTCCGGTAAAACGACTGTTGGACGTCAACTTGCGCGACGTCTTCACCTCCCCTTTGTGGATTCGGATCATGCGATTGAGCACCGCTTGGGTTGCTCAGTTCGCGAGTATTTCGAACGCGAAGGGGAAGATCGCTTTCGCGACCTCGAATCTGAAGTGCTCGCCGATTTGTGCCAAAACCACCATGGCGTGCTGTCGACCGGCGGGGGCTCGGTCTTGCGTCCCATCAACCGTGAGCGTCTGCACCAGCACGGCCATGTGTTTTATTTGCGCTCCAGTCCCGAAGAAGTCTTTCGCCGTTTGCGCAATGACCAAAACCGCCCCTTGTTGCAAGTGGCCGACCCTCAAGCGCGTTTGCGTGAGTTGCTAGAAACACGCGATCCGCTTTACCGCGAGACCGCGCACTATGTGATTGAAACGGGCCGCCCCAATGTGGCGAGCTTGGTCAACATGATCGTGGCGCAGCTAGAGCTGGCTGGGCACATCACCCCCACGCCGCCCATTGATCGCCCCCGCGTTTCGCCCCCACACAGAGTCTGATTCATGTCGAACACCCCAACCCTTGAACGCGTCACCATTGATTTGGGCGATCGCAGCTACCCAATTTTGATTGGCCAGCAATTGCTCGACGCGCCCAGCACTTGGTCTGACCTGCCCAAAGCGTCTGCGGCTTTGATCGTTACCAATGACACCATCGGCCCGATTTACGCTGCATGTTTGCAAGCAGCGCTTGCGCCGCTTTACAAACAGGTCCACACCGTGGCTTTGCCCGACGGCGAAAGTCACAAAGACTGGCAAACGCTGAATTTGATTTTTGACAAGCTGCTGGGCCAAGGGGCAGACCGCAAAACCGTGCTGTTCGCCTTGGGCGGCGGTGTGGTGGGCGACATGACGGGCTTTGCCGCCGCTTGCTACATGCGTGGTGTGCCTTTTGTGCAAGTGCCCACCACCTTGCTGGCGCAGGTCGATTCGTCGGTAGGCGGCAAAACCGCCATCAACCACCCCATTGGCAAAAACATGATTGGCGCGTTCTACCAACCGCAACGCGTGGTGTGCGACCTCGATACCTTGCAAACCTTGCCCCAGCGCGAGATGAGTGCGGGCTTGGCCGAAGTCATCAAATACGGCCCCATCGCTGACATGCAGTTTTTGGATTGGATCGACACCCACCTCGACGCGCTCTTGGCGCGTGACCCGAAAGCTTTGGCACACGCCGTCAAGCGCAGCTGCGAAATCAAAGCGTGGGTGGTGGGTCAAGACGAACGCGAAGGTGGCATTCGCGCCATCTTAAATTTCGGCCATACCTTTGGCCACGCCATTGAAGCCGGTTTGGGCTTTGGCGAATGGTTGCACGGCGAAGCCGTGGGCTGCGGCATGGTCATGGCCACGCACCTCTCTCAACGTTTGGGCCTAGTGGACGAAGCATTTGTCTCGCGCTTCACCGCGCTCATTGAACGTGCAGGCCTGCCTATCGTCGGCCCCAAACTTGGTGCAGACGAATACCTGCAACACATGCGCGTGGACAAAAAAGCCGAAGCCGGCGAAATTAAATTCGTGCTCATCGACCAACCCGGCACGGCCATCGTGCGCGGTGCGCCAGATGCCTTGGTGGCGCAAGTCATTGACGACTGCTGTGAAAAATAAGAGGGGCGAAGCTAGGCAAGTGAAACAACGCCGTTCGCAGTCTGTCGGTATGGGTTATGTGCCGCTGATGATTTCTGGCACAGCATGAAGAAGCGGCACATAACCCATACCGTCAGCGCGCACAGAAAAGAATAGCAATGACCCAACTCGCTCTATACGCCTGTCAGCCCGAACAATCCCGTGGCCGCCGCCACGCAGAACCCTCACCTCCCGCCCACGCCTCCAGCGTACGCAACCCGCATCAGCGCGACCGCGACCGCATCGTCCACTCCACAGCCTTCAGACGCCTGGTCTACAAAACCCAAGTCTTCTTGAACCACGAAGGCGATTTGTTTCGCACGCGCATGACGCACTCGTTAGAGGTGGCGCAGCTGGGCCGCTCCATCGCCCGTGCGTTGAACTTGAACGAAGACTTGGTCGAAGCGATTGCTTTAGCCCATGACTTGGGCCATACGCCCTTCGGCCACGCCGGTCAAGATGCGTTGAACGAATGCATGTCTCCCTATGGCGGCTTCGAGCACAACCTGCAAAGCTTGCGCGTGGTGGATGAGCTGGAAGAGCGCTACCCCGCCTTCAACGGCCTGAACCTGAGTTTCGAAACCCGCGAGGGCATCTTGAAGCATTGCGCGCGCCGTAACGCCGAACTCATCAACACGCAAGAGCCCGATGGCGTGGCAGCCCGTTTTTTAAACGGCACCCAGCCCAGCCTCGAAGCCCAGTTGTGCAATTTGGCCGATGCCATTGCCTACAACGCGCACGACATTGACGATGGCGTGCGCTCGGGTTTGCTCACGATGGAGCAAATGCAAGACGTGTCGCTGTTTGCCTGCTACCATGCGCAAACCTTGGCTGAATTTCCAAGCCTTCAAGGCCGCCGTGTGCTCTACGAAACCATCCGCCGCATGTTGAGCGATCAGGTGTACGACGTGATCAACGCCACACGCACCGCGCTGCAACAGCACGCGCCCGCCAGCGCAGACGAAGCCCGCCAATGCCCGCCGCTGGTGCAGTTCAGCGCGGCGATGTACGAAGAATCGAAAGCGCTCAAGTCGTTTTTATTCCGTAACTTGTACCGCCACCCGCAGGTCATGCAAACCACCGATGGCGCGCGCGCCATGGTGCAAGAACTGTTTGTCGTTTACTTGGCCAAGCCCCAAGAAATGCCCACTGCCTATGGCCAGCGCCGCGATGTGCCGCGTGCCGTGGCCGACTATTTGTCAGGCATGACGGATCGTTTTGCCATGCGTGAACACGCACGACTTACAGCGTAAACGTCGCCGCATTCACTCACCATGAGCAAGCACCGCTTTGGCATTCACCCCTCATGGGTCATCGTGTTTGCGGGCGTGTGCGCCGCGCTGCATGTGGGCAAACTGCCGCCTGCCTTGCCCGTGCTGCAAGACGCGCTGGGCATCACCTTGGTGCAAGCTGGTTTCTTGTTGTCTGCCGTGCAAATTGCCAGCATGACACTCGGCCTTGCCGTGGGCTTAAGTGCTGACAGCTTAGGCTTGCGCCGCAGCATGTTGGTGGGTTTGGGTTTGTTGTCCTTTGCCAGCATCAGCGGTGGATGTGTGACTGATGCACAAAGCTTGTTGTTCTTGCGCGCGCTTGAGGGCTTGGGCTTTTTGCTGGTCGTCATGCCTGCGCCTGCGCTGATTCGCCGCACGGTCGATGCCTCGCAACTGAGTGGTCGCATGGGCTGGTGGGGCACCTACATGCCCACGGGCAGTGCGCTGGCGCTACTGTTGGGGCCTTGGGTGATTGCTGGTTTGAACTGGTCTGCGTGGTGGTGGCTGCTGGGTGCAGTGGCCGCGTTTGCTTGGGTGGCCGTGTGGCTATATGTACCCGATGTTCAACCGCCCGCCTCCGCGCAAGGCAACGCTAGCCAAACATGGCCGCAGCGTTTGACCCTCACACTCAAAAGCCCCGGCCCTTGGCTGGTGGCGCTCACGTTTGCCGTGTATTCGTCGCAGTGGTTGGCCGTGGTGGGCTTCTTGCCCACGGTGTATGCCGAGCTGGGTTTAACCGCGGGCGTGGCGGGTGTTTTGTCGGCGTGCGTGGCCTTGGCCAATGTGAGCGGCAACATCCTATCGGGCCGTTTGCTGCAACGCGGCTGGCCTGCGCAGCGTTTGCTCTCCATCGGTTTTGCTTGCATGACCATGGGCGCTGTCGGCGCTTATGCCGTGTGGGATGGCGAAGGCCTGTCCACGGCTCTGCGCTTTGCGTGCGTGGTGATGTTCTCAGCCGTGGGCGGTTTGATTCCCGGCACGTTGTTTTCGTGCGCCTTGCGTTTGGCTCCCAGCGAAGGCACGGTTTCTACCACCGTGGGCTACATGCAGCAGCTCTCTGCGCTCGGTCAGTTTGCGGGCCCGCCCTTGGTGGCATGGGTGGCAGCCAGCGCCGGCGGTTGGCAGTGGACATGGGCCGTCACCGCCACACTTAGCCTGTGTGGCGCTGTGTTGGCGCACCTCATTGGACGCGCGTTGCACAAGAAAGAAAAACATGACTGACACATTGACCCCAGACCAAGAACGCATCGCCATCGAAGACACGCAAAAGTGGCTGCTTGAAGCCGTGGTGGGTCTGAACTTGTGCCCCTTCGCCAAAGCGGTGGTCGTCAAAGATATGGTGCGTTACCGCGTGTGCGCCTCGTCCGAACCAGCTGATGTGCTGGCCATGCTGCGCGAAGAATTGCAGCACTTGGCCGAGGCCGACCCAGACAAGCTAGACACCACGCTGCTGGTCGCGCCCAACGCCTTGCCCGACTTCCTGGACTTCAACGATTTCTTGGCCGACTGCGACGATGTGCTGATGGACCTAGAGCTAGACGGCGTGCTGCAAGTGGCCGACTTTCACCCTCTCTACCAATTTGGCGGTACGGAGGTGGACGATGTGGAGAACTTCACCAACCGCACGCCATATCCCACACTGCACTTGCTGCGCGAAGTCAGCATTGACAAAGCGGTGGAGGCTTATCCCGATGCGTCGCTCATCTTTGAACGCAACATTGAGGTGTTGAATAAATTAGGGCATGCGGGGTGGAGCAAGCTGGGCATCGCTTCTCGACTGCACAATTAAGCTATGTCTAAACACAAACCCGCCGCTGCGGCCAAGCCCCAAGACCCAAGTTCTCAGCTCGATCTGCGCTCCGGCCAGTCCATCGAGTTGCTCAAAGAACTGCACATCCTGACTCGCGACGGCAAGCTCAACCAAGATTCCCGCCGCAAACTCAAGCAGGTGTATCACCTGTTTCAATTCATCGAGAAGTTGCTGAAAGAACTGCCCGCCAGCGAGCAAGGCCCCACCTTGGCCGATCACGGCGCGGGCAAGTCGTATTTAGGTTTCATCATTTACGACTTGTTTTTCAAAGCTTTGGGGCAGGGCAGTATTTACGGCATCGAGACGCGTAGCGAGTTGGTCGAGTCGTCCAAAGCACTGGCGCAGCGCTTGGGCTTTGATCGCATGAAGTTTCTCAACCTCAGCGTGGCCGAGTCCGCGCACAGCGATGCCTTGCCCGAACAGATTGACGTGGTCACCGCGCTGCACGCATGCGACACGGCCACCGATGACGCGATTGCTTTTGGCTTGCAAAAGAAAGCCAAATACATGGTGCTCGTGCCTTGCTGCCAAGCCGAGCTGGCGCGCGCACTCAACCAAAACAAAGCGCTCAACTTGCAGCGAACGCCGCTGGCCGAGCTGTGGCGTCACCCGCTGCACACGCGTGAAATGGGCAGCCAGCTCACCAACGTGCTGCGCTGTTTGTACCTAGAGGCGATGGGCTATCAAGTGACCGTGACCGAGCTGGTGGGCTGGGAGCACAGCATGAAAAACGAACTCATCTTGGCCAAGTACACAGGGCAGAAAAAGCGCAGTGCGGCGGAGCGGTTGACGGCTTTGCTGGCAGAGTTTGGGTTGCAAGAGTTGGCTGAAACACGATTCAAGGTCGGTGCTTAATTAATCGGGGTCAGGTTCGAATTACCATCTACACAAATGGCCCGCCTTCCTCGTCTCACCGTCACCGGCTACCCGCACCACGTCATCCTGCGGGGCAATAACCGACAAGACATTTTTCGCACCACAGCGGATTACCAGCGCATGCTCGATTTGTTGTTTGAGCACAGCCGCGCGCACAAGGTCGACATTCATGCCTATGTGTTGATGGGCAATCATTTGCATTTGTTGCTCACGCCGCAAGAGGATCAGGGGCTGTCCAAGATGATGCAAGCGGTGGGGCGCAGCTATGTGCAGGTGTTCAACAAAGTGCACGCACGCACGGGCACGCTGTGGGAGGGGCGTTACCGTTCGACGCTGATTCAAACTGAACGCTACTTGCTGGCCTGCATGGCCTACATTGACCTCAACCCCGTGCGCGCGCGCATGGTGGCGCAGCCTGAGGATTACGCATGGTCCAGTTACGCGCACTACACAGGGCGTCGCACTGATCGGCTGATTACCCCACATGCACTGTATTGGGGTTTGGGCAACACACCTTTTGCGCGTGAAGCGGCGTACGCCGAATTGGTGCACGCCGGGATCAGCGCGGACCAGCAGGGTGCATTGACCGATGCCACGCTCAGTGGTTGGGCGCTGGGCGACGAGCGTTTTATGGCCGATTTGCAGACGCAGACCGAGAGGCGCTTGGTCAAAACCAAGGCGGGCAGACCGATGCGACAGGCCAACTTGGTAGCAAAGCCTTAGAAATAAAGGTGTCGGCCTTGGTGCATGCTTTGGGTTTTATCTGTCCCTAATTTAATTGATCTTTAATTTCACTGCGCATTAATTGGGTTCTGACCCCAATTAATTTTCTTGGCATGGTTGCTGCAATGCAGTATTCTCCTAGTCCCGCTGAATTTTTGAGGAATGCGCCATGACCACGGCTGCCCATAAAGCACAACTGCAATCTCAGGGTTTGTACGACCCATCCAATGAACATGACGCCTGTGGCGTGGGCTTTGTGGCTCACATCAAGGGTCACAAGAGCCACGCCATCGTGGGTCAAGCGCTCAAAATTTTGGAGAACCTCGACCACCGGGGTGCCGTGGGTGCAGACGCACTCATGGGCGATGGCGCCGGTATCTTGATTCAACTGCCTGTGCTTTGTATCGCGAAGAGATGGCCAAGCTTGGCATCGCATTGCCACCCCTCGGCGAGTACGGCGTCGGCATGGTGTTCTTGCCGAAAGAGCAAGCGTCGCGCTTGGCTTGCGAGCAAGAGTTGGAGCGTGCTGTCAAAGCCGAAGGCCAGGTGTTGTTGGGCTGGCGCGATGTACCGGTCAACCTCGACATGCCCATGTCGCCACGCGTGCGTGAAAAAGAGCCAGTCATCCGTCAAATCTTCATCGGTCGTGGCAATGACGTGATCGTGCAAGACGCGTTGGAGCGCAAGCTGTATGTCATCCGCAAAACAGCCAGCGCCGCCATTCAGCACCTCAACCTGAAGCACGGCAAAGAGTATTACGTGCCTAGCATGTCTAGCCGTACCATCATTTACAAAGGCCTGTTGCTGGCCGACCAAGTCGGTACTTATTACCGCGACTTGACTGACGAGCGCTGTGTCTCAGCCCTCGGTTTGGTGCACCAACGCTTCTCGACCAACACCTTCCCTGAGTGGCCGTTGGCTCACCCCTACCGCTATGTGGCGCACAACGGTGAGATCAACACCGTGAAAGGCAACTACAACTGGATGAAGGCCCGCGAAGGCGTGATGTCCTCGCCTGTGTTGGGCGATGACCTGAAAAAGCTCTACCCCATTAGCTTCGCTGACCAGTCCGACACCGCCACCTTCGACAACTGCCTCGAATTGATGACGATGGCTGGCTACCCCATCAGCCAAGCCGTGATGATGATGATTCCCGAGCCATGGGAACAGCACACCACGATGGACGAGCGCCGCAAGGCCTTCTACGAATACCACGCCGCGATGTTGGAGCCCTGGGACGGCCCAGCCTCCATCGTGTTCACCGACGGTCGCCAAATCGGTGCCACGTTGGACCGTAACGGTTTGCGTCCTTCACGCTACTGCATCACCGACGACGACATGGTCATCATGGGTTCGGAGTCTGGCGTGCTGCCAGTGCCTGAGAGCAAGATCGTTCGCAAATGGCGTTTGCAGCCCGGCAAGATGTTCTTGATCGACCTCGAACAAGGTCGCATGATCGACGACGAAGAACTCAAAGCTGGCCTGACCAACACCAAGCCCTACAAGCAGTGGATTGAGAACGTCCGCATCAAGCTCGACGATGTCAAAGGCCACGAGGGCGAAGCCGCCCAAGCCAGCGATGTGTCCTTACTCGATCGTCAACAAGCCTTCGGCTATAGCCAAGAAGACATCAAGTTCCTGATGGCGCCTATGGCGATCAACGGCGAAGAAGGCATTGGCTCCATGGGCAACGACAGCCCCTTGGCTGTGTTGTCTGGCAAAAACAAACCGTTGTACAACTACTTCAAGCAGTTGTTCGCGCAGGTGACCAACCCACCGATTGACCCCATCCGTGAAGCCATCGTCATGTCGTTGGTGTCGTTCGTGGGCCCCAAGCCCAACTTGCTCGACATCAACCAAGTCAACCCACCCATGCGTTTGGAAGTCAGCCAGCCTGTGCTGGACTTTGCAGACATGGCCAAGTTGCGTGACATTGAACAACACACACACGGCAAGTTCAAGAGCGCCACGCTTGACATGACTTACCCACTGGCTTGGGGCCACGACGGCGTCGAAGCCAAGTTGGCCTCGTTGTGTGCCGAAGCGGTCGACGCCATCAAAGGCGGTCACAACATCTTGATCATCAGCGACCGTGCTGTGGGTCCTACACAAGTGGCAATCCCTGCCGTGTTGGCCTTGTCTGCCATCCACCAACACTTGGTGCGTGAAGGTTTGCGAACCACTGCTGGTTTGGTGGTCGAAACTGGTAGCGCCCGCGAAGTGCACCACTTCGCCGTGTTGGCAGGCTATGGCGCAGAAGCCGTGCATCCCTACCTCGCGCTCGAAACATTGGCTAACTTGCATAAAGATTTGCCAGCTGATTTGTCGACCGAGAAGGCAATCTACAACTACATCAAAGCCATCGGCAAAGGCCTGTCGAAGATCATGTCCAAGATGGGCGTGTCGACCTACATGTCTTACTGCGGCGCACAGTTATTTGAAGCCATCGGTATCAACAGCGAAACCGTGCAAAAGTATTTCACTGGAACACCGAGCCGCGTGGAAGGTATTGGCATTTTTGAAATGGCCGAAGAAGGCATTCGCATGCACAAGGCCGCGTTCAGCGCAGACCCCGTGCTGGCCCACATGCTCGACGCAGGTGGCGAATACGCATGGCGCGCCCGTGGTGAAGAACACATGTGGACGCCGGATGCGATTGCCAAGTTGCAACACAGCACGCGTTCCAACAACTTCAACACGTACAAAGAGTACGCACAAATCGTCAACGACCAAAACAAGCGTCACCTGACTTTGCGCGGTTTGTTTGAATTCAAGATTGACCCTGCTAAAGCCATCTCTGTCGACGAGGTGGAGCCTGCGACCGAGATCGTCAAACGCTTCGCAACGGGCGCGATGTCACTCGGTTCGATCTCGACCGAAGCGCACGCCACCTTGGCCGTGGCGATGAACCGCATTGGCGGCAAGTCCAACACGGGCGAGGGCGGTGAAGACCCAGCGCGTTACCGCAATGAACTCAAAGGCATCCCGATCAAGCAAGGCGACAGTCTGAAATCCATCATTGGCAGCGATGTGGTGGAGGTGGATATGCCTTTGAATGCGGGCGACAGCTTGCGCTCACGCATCAAGCAAGTGGCCTCGGGCCGCTTCGGTGTGACGGCTGAATACCTGTCGTCGTCTGACCAAATCCAAATCAAGATGGCCCAAGGTGCCAAGCCAGGTGAAGGCGGTCAGTTGCCTGGCTCGAAAGTGTCTGAGTACATCGGCAAGCTGCGCTACAGCGTGCCTGGCGTGGGCTTGATTTCGCCGCCGCCTCACCACGACATCTATTCGATCGAAGACTTGGCTCAGTTGATCCATGACTTGAAGAACGTCGCCCCGCACGCTGACATCAGTGTGAAGCTGGTGGCTGAAATCGGCGTGGGCACGATTGCCGCAGGCGTTGCCAAGTGCAAGGCTGATCATGTGGTGATCGCAGGCCACGACGGCGGCACAGGCGCATCACCTTGGTCATCGATCAAGCATTGCGGAAGCCCTTGGGAAATCGGTTTGGCCGAGACGCAGCAAACCTTGGTGTTGAACGGTTTGCGCGGTCGTATCCGCGTGCAAGCCGACGGCCAAATGAAGACCGGCCGCGACGTGGCGGTGGGTGCCTTGTTGGGCGCAGACGAATTCGGCTTTGCCACAGCACCGTTGGTGGTCGAGGGCTGCATCATGATGCGCAAGTGCCACTTGAACACTTGCCCCGTGGGTGTGGCTACACAAGATCCTGAGTTGCGCAAGAAGTTCACAGGCAAGCCTGAGCACGTCGTCAACTACTTCTTCTTCATCGCTGAAGAAGTGCGTCAAATCATGGCGCAGTTGGGCATTCGTAAATTTGACGACATGATTGGCCGTGCTGACCTGCTTGACATGCGCCAAGGCATTGAGCACTGGAAGGCCTCAGGCCTCGACTTCGCTCGCTTGTTGGCTGTGCCACAAGTGGGCAGCGATGTGCCCAAGTTCCATGTGGCACAACAAGACCACGGTTTGGAAAAAGCACTGGATCAAAAGCTCATCGAAAAATCCAAACCTGCCATTGAGCGCGGCGAGAAGGTGCAGTTCATGGAAGTGGCCCGCAACGTCAACCGCTCGGTCGGTGCGATGTTGTCAGGTGCGGTGACCAAGGTGCATCCCGAAGGTTTGCCAGACGACAGCATCCGTATCCAGTTAGAGGGCACGGGCGGTCAATCGTTCGGCGCGTTCTTGTGCAACGGCATCACGCTGTACCTCATTGGTGACGCCAATGACTACACCGGCAAAGGCCTTTCAGGCGGCCGCGTGGTGGTGCGCCCCAGCATCGATTTCCGTGGCGAAGCCGTCAACAACATCATCGTGGGTAACACCGTGATGATTGGTGCGACACGCGGCGAAGCATTCTTCTCCGGCGTGGCTGGCGAGCGTTTCGCGGTGCGTTTGTCTGGCGCGACCGCAGTGGTCGAAGGCACAGGCGACCACGGTTGCGAATACATGACAGGCGGCACAGTCGCGGTGTTGGGTAAAACCGGCCGCAACTTCGCCGCAGGTATGAGCGGCGGTGTGGCGTATGTGTACGACGAAGATGGTCAGTTCGACAAGAAGTGCAACACCGCCATGGTCTCCATGGAAAAAGTGTTGACGGCTGCCGAGCAAGAAGCCGCGTTGCCACGCGCCATTTGGCACCGTGACCAAACCGACGAAGCGCAACTCAAGAAGTTGCTCGAAGACCACCACCGTTGGACGGGCTCCAAGCGCGCCCGTGACTTGCTTGACAACTGGGGCACTGCACGCGCCAAGTTTGTCAAAGTCTTCCCCAACGAATACAAGCGTGCTTTGGGCGAGTTGAACGCAGCCAAGACTGCCAAGGCTCCAGCCGCATCGGCCAAAAAAGCCGTCGCGGCCAAGTAACGCACAACGTATTGCAAAGTACCCGCAAATAGGATTTGAATCATGGGAAAAGTCACTGGCTTCATGGAAATTGAGCGACTCGAAGAGGGCTACAAGCCCGTCAAAGAGCGCCTGAAAAATTACAACGAATTTGTGATTGGTTTGGACGAAGGCCAAGCCAAAAAACAAGCCGCCCGTTGCATGGACTGCGGCACACCGTTTTGTAACAACGGCTGCCCTGTCAACAACATCATTCCGGACTTCAACGACTTGGTGTACCAAGGCGATTGGAAAAACGCGATTGACGTGCTGCACAGCACCAATAACTTCCCCGAGTTCACCGGTCGTATCTGCCCCGCACCCTGCGAAGCGGCGTGCGTGGTGAACGTCAATGGCGATGCGGTGGGCATCAAGTCGATTGAGCACGCCATCATTGACAAAGCGTGGTCTGAAGGTTGGGTGGTGGCGCAGCCTGCGGCACACAAGACGGGCAAGAAGGTGGCTGTGGTGGGTTCAGGTCCTGCCGGTATGGCCGCTGCACAGCAGTTGGCACGCGTCGGTCACGACGTGACCTTGTTTGAAAAGAACGACCGCATCGGTGGTTTGCTGCGCTACGGCATCCCCGACTTCAAAATGGAAAAGTCGCACATCGACCGCCGCGCCAAGCAGCTCGAAGCTGAAGGCGTGACCATCCGCACCAACGTGATGGTGGGCGAGTTGCCCAAGGGTTCGAAGGTTACCAACTGGGCCAAGGAAACCATCAGCCCAGCACAACTGCAAAAAGATTTCGACGCCGTGTTGTTGACCGGTGGTTCAGAGCAGTCACGCGACTTGCCAGCACCTGGCCGCGACTTGGCTGGCATCCATTTCGCGATGGAGTTCTTGCCCCAACAAAACAAGGTCAACGGTGGTGACAAGGTCAAAGACCAATTGCGCGCCGACGGCAAACATGTGGTGGTCATTGGTGGCGGCGACACCGGTTCCGACTGCGTGGGCACCAGCACACGCCACGGTGCAAGCGCTGTGGTTCAGTTCGAAGTGATGCCTATGCCACCCGAGCATGAAAACAAGCCCTTGGTTTGGCCATACTGGCCGCTGAAGCTGCGCACCAGCTCTAGCCACGACGAGAGCGCTGAAAAAGGTTTGCTCAAGCGCGAATTTGCGATTTCGACCAAAGAGTTTATCGGCAAGGATGGCAAAGTCACTGGCGTCAAAACCGTGCGCGTCGAATGGAAAGACGGCAAGATGGTTGAAGTGGCTGGCACTGAAGAAATCATCAAAGCCGACCTCGTGTTGCTCGCGATGGGCTTTGTGAACCCCGTGGCCACCATCTTGGAAGGCTTCGGCGTTGAGAAAGACGCACGCGGCAATGCCAAAGCAACCACTGAGTTCACCGGCGGCTATGCCACCAACGTGCCTAAAGTGTTTGCGGCGGGCGACATCCGTCGTGGCCAATCCTTGGTCGTGTGGGCCATCCGCGAAGGTCGCCAAGCGGCGCGTTCGGTGGATGAGTTCTTGATGGGCGCGAGTGATCTGCCCCGCTAACCCCTCCGCTTTACAAGCATGTGACAGCTTGGTTCTAAAATGACAGAAGCTGGCCTGTTTTATCAATAGGCCAGCTTTTGTTTTCTATGAATACCATTTCCCAATTCAATACAAACCCTGATGCGTTGGTCGAGCTACGCGATATTCGCTTTGGCTATGGCGAACGCCTCATCTTGGATGGCATTTCGCTCACCATTCCACGCGGCAAGGTCACAGCGCTTATGGGCGCATCGGGTGGCGGTAAAACCACGGTGCTGCGTTTGATTGGCGGTCAGTACCGCGCGCAGTCAGGCAACCTCACGTTTGATGGTCAAGAAGTCGGTGCGCTTGATCCTGTCGGTTTGTACGCTGTGCGCAGACGCATGGGCATGTTGTTTCAGTTCGGCGCCTTGTTCACCGATTTGAGTGTGTTTGACAACGTGGCCTTTCCGTTGCGCGAGCACACCGACCTGAGCGAATCCATGATTCGCGACATTGTGTTGATGAAGCTCGAAGCCGTGGGTCTGCGTGGTGCCCGTGATTTGATGCCCAGCGAAGTCTCAGGCGGCATGGCCCGTCGTGTGGCCTTGGCCCGCGCCATGGCACTCGACCCAGAGCTCATCATGTACGACGAGCCCTTTGCGGGTTTGGACCCAATTTCTCTGGGAACCGCAGCGCGTTTGATTCGTCAGCTCAACGACACCCTGGGCCTCACCAGCGTTATCGTGTCGCATGATTTGGATGAGACCTTTCACATCGCCGACCAAGTGATTGTGTTGGCCAACGGCAAAATTGCAGCACAAGGCACGCCCGATGAGGTGCGCCACAGCACCGACCCGCTGGTCAAGCAGTTTGTCACCGCCGCGCCTGATGGCCCCGTGCGTTTTCATTACCCAGGCCCCTCTGTGTCGCAAGATTTTGGTGTGGAGGGTAAGCCATGAAATTCATCGCTAATTTAGGCTTTGCGGTACGCAGTTATTTGGCTGGCTTAGGGCTGGGTGCACGATTGTTTGTGCGCCTTGTCGGTTTGTTTGGCAGCAATATGCGCCGCTTTGGTTTGGTGCGCGACCAAGTACATTTCTTGGGCAACTACTCGCTGGCCATCATTGCGGTGTCTGGTTTGTTCGTGGGCTTTGTGCTCAGCTTGCAGGGCTACTACACCTTGCAGCGTTACGGTTCAGCAGAAGCCTTGGGGCTGTTGGTGGCCTTGAGCTTGGTGCGTGAACTCGGCCCCGTGGTCAGTGCCTTGTTGTTTGCGGGCCGCGCCGGTACATCGCTCACCGCTGAAATTGGTTTGATGAAAGCGGGCGAACAACTCAGCGCCATGGACATGATGGCGGTTGATCCTGTGCGCCGCATCTTGGGTCCGCGTTTTTGGGGCGGCATCATCGCCTTGCCTTTGCTCTCGGCTGTGTTCAGCGCCGTGGGTATTTTGGGCGGCTGGATGGTGGGTGTGTTGATGATTGGCGTAGACGCCGGCTCGTTTTGGAGTCAGATGCAAGGCGGCGTGGATGTATGGAAAGACGTGGGCAATGGCGTGGTCAAGAGCATCGTGTTCGGTGTGACCGTCACGTTTGTGGCGCTGCTGCAAGGCTATGAAGCCCAGCCCACACCCGAAGGTGTTTCGCGCGCCACGACTAAAACGGTCGTGGTCGCTTCGTTGGCGGTGTTGGGGTTGGACTTCATCCTCACCGCCATGATGTTCAGTATTTGATGAATCGAGGAAGCTATGCAACGCTCCAAAGTTGATGTGTGGGTCGGTTTGTTTGTGCTCTTGGGCGCAGCGGCCATTTTGTTTTTAGCGCTGAAGTCAGCTAATTTATTGACGCTGAGTTTTCAGTCCAACTACACCGTGAGTGGTCGCTTTGACAACATCGGTGGCTTGAAGCGCCAAGCCGCGGTCAAGAGCGCAGGCGTGGTGGTGGGCCGTGTGGAAAACGTCACGTTTGATGACAAGACGTTTCAAGCCACGGTGACCATGAGCATTGAAAGTCGTTACCAATTTCCCAAAGACAGTTCTTTGAAAATTCTCACCAGCGGTTTGCTGGGCGAGCAATACATTGGCATCGAAGCCGGCTCTGAGGCTGATAACTTGGCGGCGGGCGACCGCATTCAATCCACCCAATCGGCGGTGGTGTTGGAAAACCTGATCAGCCAGTTTTTGTACAACAAGGCGGCTGAACCCACACCGGAAAAGGGTGTTAAGTGATGCGTATTGCTTTAAGCCGTTGGGGCGTGGGCACTGCCCTAGTGGCGTTGACGCTGCTGAGTACGGGCTGTGCCACGGGCCCCAATGCCAATCCGAACGACCCTTTGGAGCCCATGAACCGCAAGGTAGCACGCTTCAACGACACGGTGGATGACAACGTGTTGCGTCCCGTGGCCACGGGCTACCGCGATTACACGCCGCAACCGCTGCAAACTGGGGTTAGCAACTTCTTTCGTAACTTGTCCGATGTGTGGTCAACCGCCAACAACGGCTTGCAGCTCAAGGGGCGTGAAACCGCTGAGTCGTTCATGCGCGTTGTTGTCAATACCATCTTTGGTATTTACGGCGTCTTCGATGTGGCCACGCCGATTGGCTTAGAGCGCCACCCAGAAGACTTTGGGCAAACCTTGGGTTACTGGGGGGTTCGCAGCGGCCCTTATGTGGTGTTGCCCCTATTAGGGCCATCGACTGTGCGTGACACGTCGGTGCTGCCCTTGGAGTTTTCGACGGACTTCGTTTCTAAGCACGATGTCGTGGCTGAACGCAATGTGGCTTGGGTTGCGCGCACCGTGGACAAGCGGGCGAGCTTGTTGCAAACCTCCGACTTGTTAACCGGTGCTGCGATTGATAAATACAGTTTCACGCGTGACTCGTACTTGCAGTACCGTCGCAACCAAGTCTATGACGGCAACCCGCCTGACGACGACACACTGCTTGACCCCAGCGCCGAGCCTGCCACACCGTCGGCGAAGTAAGACGGTTTCGCGTTAAAAACAAGAAGAACCCATCGGAGTTTGAACTTATGAACCGTTTTTTGTCACGTCGCCTCTTTTCTGCTTGGGCCTTTGGTGCTGCTTGTGCACTTGGCATGGCCAGCGCGGCGCATGCGGTGGAAGAGCCTGCGGATGTCTTCATCAAACGGGTTTCAGGCGACATCTTGGATGCGATCAAGGCAGACAAGTCCATCCACAGCGGTGATGTGAACAAAATTGTGGTGTTGGTGGACCAACGGGTCATGCCCAACGTCAATTTCTTGCGCATGACGGCTTCTGCCGTAGGGCCAGGCTGGCGTCAAGCCACGCCTGAGCAACAAAAACGCTTGCAAGAAGAGTTCAAAGCCTTGTTGGTTCGCACTTATGCGGGCGCTTTGGGTCAAGTCAATGACCAAACCATTGTGGTCAAGCCTTTGCGTGCAACGGCTGATGACAAAGAGGTGCTGGTTCGCACCGAAGTGCGTGGCAAAGGCGACCCGATTCAGTTGGATTACCGTGTTGAAAAATCGACCGATGGCGCATGGAAGGTATACAACTTGAACGTCATGGGGATTTGGCTGGTCGAGAACTACCGCAGTCAGTTTGCCCAAGAAATCAACGCCAAAGGCGTGGATGGGTTGATTGCCAGCTTGGCAGACCGCAACAAAACCAATGCGCGCTCAGCCAAATAAGCCATGACCGCCCAACACACTTCTGTCGTCTTGCCTGCCGTGTTGATGCAGGCCCAAGCGCAAGCGGTCACCAACGAGTTGGCCCCTTTGCTGAGTGCGTGTGTGTCTGAGGGCGGCGAGGCCGTGCTCGATGCGTCCGCACTCAGTCAGTTTGATTCTTCTGCGTTGGCGGTCATTCTGGCGTGTCGTCGTGCGGTGTTGGCGCGGGGCGCACAGCTGCGTGTCACAGGTTTGCCCGCACGCGCCCAAGCCTTGGCCAAGGTGTATGGTCTGAGCGCCTTGATCTCCTAAAACTTATTGTCTTCGCCTTGCTTGGGCGTTGCCAAGTCAGGGTCACATCGAGGCCATTCGTAAAGCCTTAAAATCAAAGGCTACACATGCCCGCTATTTCTTTTCAATCCGTCTCCAAAACCTTTCAAACCGCCCGAGGTCCGTTTCAGGCGCTCGATGGCGTGCGTTTTGATGTTCAAAAAGGTGAGTTCTTTGGACTCTTAGGCCCCAACGGTGCAGGCAAAACCACCCTCATCAGCATCTTGGCCGGTTTGGCCAAAGCCACCTCTGGCTCGGTGTTGGTACACGGTGTGAATGTGGCCACTCAATCGGCCCAGGCCCGCCGCATGTTGGGCGTGGTACCGCAAGAGCTGGTGTTTGACCCCTTCTTCAATGTGCGCGAGGCCTTGAAGTTTCAGTCGGGCTACTTTGGCGTCAAGCACAACGACGACTGGATTGACGAGTTGCTGCACAGCTTGGGCCTGACCGACAAAGCCAACCACAACATGCGCCAACTCTCGGGCGGCATGAAGCGCCGCATGTTGGTGGCGCAGGCCTTGGTACACAGACCTCCCGTCATCGTGCTGGACGAGCCCACTGCCGGTGTGGATGTTGAGCTGCGCCAAACCTTGTGGCAGTTCATTGCCAGACTTAACCGCGAGGGCAGCACCGTGCTGCTGACCACCCACTACCTCGAAGAAGCCGAAGCCTTGTGCAGCCGCATTGCCATGTTGAAAAACGGCAAAGTGGTGGCGCTCGACAGCACCACCGAGTTGCTCAAAGCAGCGTCTAGCAACGTGCTGCGCTTCAAACTTGATGCCGAGTTGCCTCCTGCACTCGCTGTCAAAGCGCGTGTGACAGGGCGCATCGTGCAGTTCCCCGCCAACGATGCATTAGAAATTGAGCGTTACCTTGCTGCCGTGCGCGAAGCGGGCTTGCATGCGCAAGACGTGGAAATTCGCAAAGCTGATTTGGAAGATGTGTTCCTTGATGTGATGCACAGCAGTGACGAGGTGAACGCATGATGACCGGCTGGACCATGCTGTTTTACAAAGAGGTGCTGCGTTTTTGGAAAGTCAGTTTCCAAACCGTGGCGGCCCCGGTGCTCACAGCGGTGATGTACCTGATGATTTTTGGCCATGTGCTGGAAGCGCATGTGCAGGTGTATGACGGCGTGAGCTACACCGCGTTTTTGATTCCGGGCCTCGTGATGATGAGCGTGTTGCAAAACGCGTTTGCCAACAGCTCGTCGTCCATGGTGCAAAGCAAGATCATGGGCAACTTGGTGTTTTTGTTGCTCACACCGCTGTCGCACTGGAGCTGGTTTTTTGCCTACGCGTTGTCGGCCATGGTGCGTGGTTTGTTGGTCGGTACGGGGGTGTTGTTGGCGGGCGTGTTGTTTGTGTGGCAATCGTCGGTGCTCAACTTTTCGCTCATGCCTTCACAACCGATCTGGGTCATCACCTTTGCTGTGTTGGGTGCGCTGATGCTTGGCTCGCTCGGCCTGATCGCGGGTTTGTGGGCCGACAAGTTTGACCAAATGGCTGCCTTTCAAAACTTCATCATCATGCCGATGACATTTCTGAGCGGCGTGTTTTATTCCATCCATTCACTGCCCAGCTTTTGGCAAAGCGTGAGCCACCTCAACCCCTTCTTCTACATGATTGATGGGTTCCGCTTTGGCTTCTTTGGCCAGAGTGATGTGTCGCCTTGGTTGAGTTTGGGCGTGGTGGGGGTGTGCTTCAGCTTGGTGTCGGCCATCGCGCTGCACTTGCTGCGCACGGGTTACAAGATTCGAGGATGAAGGTTTATCAATGACTGCACAAGAATTACAAGCCATCATCGCCGCAGGTCTACCCTGCGAGCATTTGCACGTCGAGGGTGATGGCCGTCATTGGTACGCCACCTTGGTGTCGGCCGAGTTTGAAGGCAAGCGCCTCATCCAACGCCACCAACGTGTGTACGCCACCTTGGGCGAAAAAATCAAAACCGACGAAGTGCATGCGTTGTCCATGAAAACCTACACGCCTGCCGAATGGCAAGCTGCTCCTCAAGCTTAAGAAACCCTATGGATAAATTACTCGTTCGCGGCGGTCGCACCCTCCAGGGTGAGGTGCTGATTTCTGGCGCCAAAAACGCGGCCTTGCCCGAGCTGTGCGCAGCCTTGCTCACCGACCAAGCTGTGACGCTGCACAACGTGCCGCAGTTGCAAGACGTGGCCACCATGCTCAAGCTCATCCGCAACATGGGTGTGACAGCCGAGCGTGCAGACGACGGCACCGTCAGCTTGGATGCCGGGACTTTGAATAACCCCGAAGCGCCGTACGAGCTAGTGAAAACCATGCGCGCTTCGGTGCTGGCGCTCGGCCCCTTGTTGGCCCGTTTTGGCCATGCCAAGGTGTCGTTGCCTGGCGGTTGCGCCATTGGCTCGCGCCCTGTGGACCAGCACTTGAAAGGCTTGCAAGCCATGGGTGCTGAAATTGAGGTGGAGCACGGCTACATGGTGGCCAAGTTGGGCGGCGGTCGCACACGCCTCAAAGGCGCACGCATTGCCACCGATATGGTCACCGTCACCGGCACCGAAAATTTCCTCATGGCGGCGGCTTTGGCCGACGGCGAAACTGTGCTGGAAAACGCAGCGCAAGAACCAGAAATCCCAGACTTGGCCGAAATGCTGATTGCCATGGGCGCCAAGATTGAAGGCCACGGCACTAGCCGCATCCATATCCAAGGCGTGGAACGCTTGCACGGTTGCACCCATAAAGTGGTCGCCGACCGCATTGAAGCCGGCACGTTCTTGTGCGCCGTGGCTGCCACAGGCGGCGATGTGTTTTTGCGCCACGCGCGTGCCGACCATTTAGACGCGGTCATCGACAAGCTGCGGGATGCAGGTGCAACTGTGACTGCCCACGAAGACGGCATTCGCATCCAGGGCACAGCGCCTGCGTATGAGCACCTCAAGGCGCAAAACTTTCGCACCACCGAATACCCCGGCTTCCCCACCGACATGCAAGCGCAGTTCATGGTGTTGAACGCGATTGCCAAGGGCGCTTCGAAAGTGACCGAAACGATTTTTGAAAACCGCTTCATGCACGTCAACGAGTTGGTGCGCTTGGGCGCACACATCCAAATCGACGGCAAAGTGGCTGTGCTCGAAGGTGTGAAGCAACTCTCGGGTGCCACCGTGATGGCCACCGACTTGCGCGCCTCCGCCTCGCTGGTGATTGCGGGCTTGGTGGCTGACGGCGAAACTTTGGTGGACCGTATCTACCACTTGGACCGTGGCTACGACAAGATGGAAGCCAAGCTGCGCGCCATTGGTGCAGATATCGAAAGAATCAAATCATGATCACACTCGCGCTCTCCAAAGGCCGCATCTTTGATGAAACCATGCCGCTGCTCAAAGCCGCAGGCATTGAGGTGCTCGAAGACCCAGAAAAATCTCGCAAGCTCATTTTGCCGACCAACCACGCCAACGTGCGTGTGGTGCTGGTGCGTGCGTCGGATGTGCCAACGTATGTGCAATACGGCGGCGCTGATTTGGGCGTGACCGGGCTCGATACCCTCATTGAGCACGGCGGTGGTGTGGCGGGTGGCGTGGCCACCACGGGCCTGTACCAACCCCTCGATTTGCAAATCGCCAAATGCCGCATGAGCGTGGCGGTGCGCTCCGACTTCGACTACGCGGCGATGGTCAAACAAGGCGCACGCTTGAAAGTGGCGACCAAGTACACCACCATCGCGCGCGACTTCTTCGCCACCAAGGGCGTGCACGTCGATTTGGTCAAGCTCTATGGCTCCATGGAATTGGCTCCGCTCACCGGCTTGGCCGATGCCATCGTCGACTTGGTGTCGACCGGCAACACGCTCAAAGCCAACCACTTGGTAGAAGTCGAACGCATCATGGACATCAGCTCGCGCTTGGTGGTCAACCAAGCCGCGCTCAAAATGAAGCAGGCTGACATTCGCCGCATCATCGATGCTTTCTCTGCCGCTTTGTCGACTGGCAAATAAACCTTTCACCACACACGTACACAAGATGGCCAAACCGCTTCGTCTCTCGACCACCAGCCCCACCTTTGAAGCCGATTTCAAAGCGCGCCTGCATTGGTCTGCCGACACCGACGCGGCCATCGAGCAACGCGTGGCCGACATCTTGGCCGACGTGCAACAGCGTGGCGACGCTGCTGTGCTGGAGTACACCGAGCGCTTTGACGGCCTGAAGGTCGACAGCATGGCCGCGTTGGAGTTGACGCAAAAAGAACTTAAAGCCGCGTTCGATGGCTTGCCCGCCGAACAACGCGACGCCTTGCAAGCCGCCGCTGCCCGCGTGCGCAGCTACCACGAGGCGCAGAAAAAAGCCTCGGGCGAAAGCTGGACCTACCGCGATGCCGATGGCACGTTGTTGGGCCAAAAAGTCACGCCCCTCGACCGTGTGGGCATCTACGTGCCCGGTGGCAAAGCCGCTTATCCATCCAGCGTGTTGATGAACGCCATTCCTGCGCACGTCGCGGGCGTGCAAGACATCATCATGGTGGTACCCACACCGAAGGGTGAGAAAAACCCATTGGTGCTCGCCGCTGCCTATGTGGCCGGCGTGAGCCGCGCCTTCACCATTGGCGGTGCGCAAGCCGTGGCGGCTTTGGCCTATGGCACTGCCACGGTGCCAGCGGTGGACAAAATCACCGGCCCCGGCAACGCCTATGTGGCCGCTGCCAAGCGCCGCGTATTTGGCACGGTGGGCATCGACATGATTGCAGGTCCTAGCGAAATTTTGGTGTTGGCCGATGGCTCCACACCGGCTGACTGGGTGGCGATGGATTTGTTCAGCCAAGCCGAGCACGACGAGTTGGCGCAAAGCGTGTTGCTCTGCCCCGATGCCGCGTACATCGACCGCGTGCAAGCCGAGATTGAACGCTTGCTGCCGCAAATGCCGCGCAAAGACATCATCGAAAAGTCCCTCAATGGCCGTGGTGTGCTCATCCACACCCGCAGCATGGAAGA
>CANCCJ010000039.1 GCA_947374535.1 Comamonadaceae bacterium
CACGGGCCGTCGCACGGTGCCGCAAATCTTCATTGGCGAGACGCATGTGGGGGGCTGTGACGATTTGGTGGCCTTAGATGCCAAAGGCGGTTTGCTGCCTTTGTTGCAATCTTGAGCTGACATAATTCAGCCATCCCGATTTGCTGCCCGCTTCGGTATTGCCGATGCGGGCTTTTTTTTGTTTTAGGAAATCACCATGTCAGACGAACAAGCCACGCCCGTGTTTCAAATTCAACGCGTCTATTTGAAGGACCTGTCCTTGGAGCAGCCCAACTCACCGGCCATCCTCACCAGCACCGAGCAACCTTCGGTGGATATTCAATTGGGTGTTGGTATGGAACAAGTGGCCGATGGCATCGTCGAAGTGACCGTCACGGCCACCGTCACCACCAAAATTGAAGACAAAACCGTGTTCTTGGTCGAAGCCAAGCAAGCCGGTATTTTTGAAGTGCGCAATTTGCCTGAAGACCAAATGGGGCCCGTCATTGGCATTGCTTGCCCACAAATCATTTACCCCTACCTGCGCGGCAACGTTGCCGACGTGATCCAACGTGCGGGCTTCCCGCCCGTGCACTTGGCTGAAATCAACTTCCAAGCTATGTACGAACAACAGCAGCAACAAGCGGCTGGTTCTGTTCAGTAATTCCACCTTCTAGGCCATCGCCATGAAGATTGCCGTTTTAGGTGCAGGGGCTTGGGGCACGGCGCTAGCGATCAATGCTGGCGCACACCATGCCGTGACGCTGTGGGCCCGCGATGCGCGCCAAGCGCAAGCCATGCAAGCCGAGCGCGTGAACACGCGCTACTTGCCAGACTTGCCCTTTACCGCAGGCGTGCAAGTGTCTTCAGAGCCTCTCGGCCCTTGGTTGGCCGAGCAAGACTTGGTCGTCATCGGCTCGCCCATGAGCAGCTTGCGCGGCATGCTGACGCAGCTTGCGCCCATCTTGGGTAGTCGTGTGCCTGTGGCGTGGCTGTGCAAGGGGTTTGAAGCGGCGCAAGCCGACGCTTCCGCGGTGGATGTGTCATCCAACGGCCTTGGCCTGATGGCCCACGAAGTCAAAGCCCAAGTGGCCCCCGCCTTGCGCGGTGGCGCACTCAGCGGCCCGAGCTTTGCGCAAGAAGTAGCGCGCGGCATGCCCACCGCCTTGGTGGCCGCCAGCAGCGACGCTGTGGCGCGCGACGCCATGGTGCAAGCCTTTCACAACAACAGCCTGCGCGTGTACGCCAACGACGACATCGTGGGCGTGGAAGTGGGCTGTGCGGTGAAAAACGTATTGGCCATTGCCACGGGTTTGTGTGATGGTTTGCAGCTGGGCCTCAACGCCCGCGCTGCACTCATCACACGCGGCTTGGCTGAGATGACACGCTTGGGCGTGGCGTTGGGTGCAAAACCCGAAACCTTCATGGGCTTGTCGGGCTTGGGCGACTTGGTGCTCACCGCCACCGGTGACCTCAGCCGCAACCGCAAAGTCGGCCTGGCCTTGGCGCAAGGCATGACGTTGCAACAAGCCGTGGACTCATTGGGCCACGTCGCCGAAGGCGTGTATTGCGCCCGCACCGTGGTGCAACGTGCGCAGCACTTGGGTGTGGAAATGCCGATTGCGCAGGCAGTGGTGGCATTGCTAGATGGCAAGACCATGCCTGCACAAGCCGTGGCTGAGTTGATGGGGCGAGAGGCAAAGGGTGAGAATTAAGCGCTTTGCGGCTGGGTTTGTTCTAGCGGGCTTGCTCACTACAACCGCCATTTATGCCAGCCAAGACCGCGCCAACATAGACCCCGCTGATCCTTTGAAGCCTGATCAAGTGGTTGCTTGGAAGGCCACGCTGGGTAGTTACCGTGACTCGGTGACCCACTCCAACGCAACTGACATGAACCTGCGCGGCAACACCAAAGATACCAAATTTTGGTTGGGCTACTACCAAGACCCAAACAACTTCACGCAGTCGCGTGCGGGCGTTGAGCAGTCCGCTCGCTTGGCTTCTTATGGCCAGTTGATTTCGTCGTTGCAGCTAGCGAGCGGCGGTTTTGTCGGTGGCAGCATCACATGGGATGGCAAGCAAGACAACGTGGATGGGCTCTCACCATTGCTGGGCTTAGGCCGTACCAACGTGAAGACCTATTACAACTTGAACTTTGACCCGAACGACTCGGTGTTGTGGGGCGGCACGTATTCCCAGCGTCAGCTAGGACAGTTGTCGTTTTACCAAATCTTGGATGATCGTTTGAAAACAGGCCAACGCGTGACGCACTTGGTGTGGCGCGGCGCAATGCCCAATGCCATGGGTTTGACGGTGGACGCGTTTGCGCGCTCAGGTGCCAGTGAGGTGGGCGAGCCGAAGGTCAAAGGTAATGGCTTGTCGGTGACTTTGGATCTGCGCGATTACTTTGTGCGAATGGCGTATGACCAAAGAGCCAATTTCACACAAGCCAACATCATGCGCTTGGCTTTGGGGTTTCGCTTCTGATGCGTCTAGTTCTGGTTCTCTGCTGCCTAGTTAGTGCCTGTGGCGTGGTGACTGAGCAATCGTTTTACGAAGGCATTCGCGCGAATGAACGTGCCAAGTCCGCGGGCACGGGGCAAGACGATAAGTCTTTGCCTAATTACGACCGATATAGCAAAGAGCGTGAGTTGTTGAAGAAGTAACTTCTTTTTGTTGGGCTCGCTTCTCGCTTAGGGAATAGGCAGGTTCCTCATGCTGGAGTACCAGAAATCGTCACCCGCCTATTCCCTAGACGAGAAGACTGCGGCCTGTAAATGGGTGTTTTAAAAATCTCTGGCGCGGGTTATTTGCGTCAACGTTGCTTTTGTTTGAGCGAAGATTTTTCTGGATCGCAAAGTCGTGTGCGTGAGGTGCGGCGGCCAACGATTTCTGGTATTCCAGCATGAGGCGGCCGCCGTGCCTCACGTACACGGCCTTAGTCGGAGAAGGCCGCTCCGAACACCAACACCTAAGCCAAAGAGAAACCTCAAACTTCGAGGTTATCAATCAACCGCGTCTTACCCAACTTAGCCGCACCTAGCACCACCAGCGGCTCAGCGCAGGGGCCGCTCACGGGCGACAAGTCATGCTGGCGGCGCAAGGTGATGTAGTCGGGGGCCCAGCCACGTTGGCGCAAGGTGTCCATGGCGGCGGCTTCGGCAGCGGCCACATCTATCTGGACTGTGGCATTGCCCGCACGGGCGGCTGCAGCCAAGCCTTTCAAAGCCATCGACAGATGCACGGCTTCGGCGCGTTCTTCGGCGCTCAAATAGCCGTTGCGTGAACTCAAAGCCAAGCCATCTTCGGCGCGGCGGGTTTCACCACCGATGATCTCGATGGGTAAGGCCATTTGCTGCACCATACGGCGGATGACCATGAGTTGTTGGTAGTCCTTCTTGCCAAACACGGCCAAGTCGGGCTGCACGATGTTGAAGAGCTTGTGCACCACGGTGCTCACGCCCACAAAGAAGCCGGGGCGAAATGCGCCTTCCAAGATGTCGGCCAGCTCGGTGGGTGGGTGCACCTTGAACACTTGGGGTTCGGGGTAGAGGTCTTGTTCGCTGGGGGCAAACACCACATCGCAGCCGTTGGCTTCCAAGAGCGCGCAGTCGTTTTCTAAGGTGCGGGGGTAGGTGTCAAAGTCCTCGTGGGGGCCAAATTGCAAGCGGTTCACAAAGATGCTGGCCACGGTCATGCCGCCTTGGCCTGCACGTTGATCGACCTCTTGGCGCGCCATTTGCATCAGCTCTAAGTGGCCTTGATGTAAGTTGCCCATGGTGGGCACAAAGGCGCGCAGGGCGGCCGGCTTTAAAGCGCGGCGCAGGTCCGCGAGGGTGTGAACGATGTGCATGAAACGAGAGGCGTTGAGTTAGGCCCAAGCGTGTTTGGCGTTGTCGGGGAAGGTGCCGTTTTTGACAGCAGCTACGTAGGCGCTCATGGCGGCTTGCACGCTGGCGTGGCCTTCCATGAAGTTGTGAACGAATTTGGGGTTCTTGCCGAGGTTGACGCCCAGCATGTCGTGCATCACCAGCACTTGGCCCGCCGTGCCGTTGCCCGCGCCAATGCCAATGGTGTGGCAGGTGGGCAGCTCTTGGGTGAGGGCGGTCGACAGAGGCTCGGGCACCATTTCTAGCACCAGCATGGTGGCGCCTGCGTCTTGCAAAGCAACGGCGTGTTGGCGCAGTTGGGTGGCCGAGTCGCCACGGCCTTGCACGCGGTAGCCGCCCAAGGCGTGAACGGTTTGTGGGGTCAGGCCCAAATGCGCGCAGACGGGAATGCCGCGCTCTACCAAAAAATGCACGATATCGGTGGTCCAGCCACCGCCTTCGAGCTTAATCATGTGAGCACCCGCTTGCATCAAAACCGTTGCGCTACGTAGGGCTTGCTCTTTGGATTCTTGGTAGCTGCCAAAGGGCAGGTCGCCAATGATCCAAGCCGTGCCTTGTACCCGGCGTATGCCACGGGCCACGCTTTCGACGTGGTAGCGCATGGTGTCGAGCGTGACGCCCACGGTGCTGCCCAGGCCTTGGCAGACCATGCCCAACGAGTCACCCACCAAAATGCACTCCACGCCCGCAGCGTCGGCCACGGCGGCAAAGGTGGCGTCGTAGGCGGTGAGCATGGTGATTTTTTCACCACGGGCGCGAAGCTCGTTCAAGCGGGGCAGGCTGATGGGCTTGCGGGCTGCGACGGGGGAGGCGGGGGGCAAAGTGCCGTAGGGCGAGGCGTTGGGATTGCTCATAGAACGTCTGGCATAACGCCAGTCCTGTGTTGCCGAGAAGGTTTGGAGTTTACGTGGGTGTGTAGGCCAAACGCACGTAAATGGGTGCGAAAGCCTCAGCTTGCGTGATTTCAATCAGCGTTTCTTTGGCCAGCTCAAGCAGGGCGATGAAGGTCACCACCAACACGGGCACGCCTTGCTCAGCCTCAAACAGTTTTTCAAATTCCACAAAGCGTTGGCCTTGCAGGCGGCGCAGCACGATGCTCATGTGCTCGCGCACCGACAGTTCTTCGCGGCTGATTTTGTGGTGCTGCACCAGCTTGGCACGCTTCAAGATGTCGGCCCACGCTTGTTGAAGCTCGACCACATGCACATCAGGAAAGCGCGGTTGCAGCGATTGCTCAATGAAGACCTGTGCACGCAAGAAGTCACGGCCAAACTGCGGCACTTCGTTGAGTTTGGCGGCAGCCAGCTTCATTTGCTCGTATTCGAGCAAGCGGCGCACCAGCTCGGCGCGTGGGTCTTCGGGCTCTTGGCCTTCTGCTACTTTTTTAGGCGGTAGCAGCATGCGTGATTTGATTTCAATCAGCATGGCCGCCATCAGCAGGTATTCGGCGGCAAGCTCAAGGTTGCGGCTGCGAATCTCGTCCACATAGCTCAGGTACTGGCGCGTGAGCGCAGCCATGGGGATGTCGAGGATGTTGAAGTTTTGCTTGCGGATGAGGTACAGCAGCAAGTCCAGCGGGCCTTGAAAAGCCTCTAGGAAAACTTCGAGTGCGTCCGGCGGGATGTACAAGTCCTGCGGCAGGGTGAACAGTGGCTCGCCATACAGACGGGCCACGGCGACGTGGTCAACCACCTCGGGCATGACCGAGGCGGTCAACGCCTCGGTGTCGGGCGGTGTGGTGTCAGCCGGATGCACGGGGGACGCTTAAAGGGACGGCTTAGGCCAAGACCAACGGTCTTTAAGCATTCGTTTGGTAAACGTAGGGCTTTTGCGCCACGCGACCCGCTTCGATGTCTTGCTGAATTTCGCGGTTCACAGGCTTGTCCCACAACAAAGCGCGGCCTTCGCGTTGCTCTTTTTCGAGGGTTGGCTTTTTGGTCTTGAGCGACTCGATGAACTGGGTGGCTTCAGAGGTGTAGTGGTCGCGTTGAAAAATCGACATGGTGGATTCCTAATAGATGGTGAAGATTTTAACGACCGAGGGCCAAGGCCAAACCATGGCTCAAATCGGGCACAAGGTCGGTGTCAGGTAAGGCGTGCAAAAGGCCACAGCGCTGTGCCATGTCTAGCGGCTGATGGGCCAAGCCGCAGACGATGAGGCGGACTTGTCTTTTTTTACATGAGCGGGCCAGGGCCAGCAGGGCATCAGCGCCGGATGAGTCTACATAAATGAGATTCTTCAGGTCTAGCACGACGGCTTGGGTGGGCAGGTTTTCTTCGATGGCCTCGACCAGTTTGACCGCCCCAAAAAACAAAGCGCCATACAAACGGTGGGCTTGCACATGGGCTTCATGGCCAACCAGTTCGGGGAAGGCTTCAGCTTGCACATGCTCGGCGCGGCTGAGGCTGGAGATGCGGTAAATGAAGGTGAGGCAAGCGGCCATCAGCCCAACCTCTACAGCCACCGTCAAATCGACGATCACGGTGAGCAAAAAGACCGACAGCAGCGTGGCACGGTAAGGCATGCGGAACTGGCGCAGGTGGACAAACTCATGCCATTCGCCCATGTTCCAAGCGACAAACATCAAAATAGCGGACAGCGCAGCCAAAGGCACATCGCCCGCCAGAGGGGCTGCCACCAGCATGACCACCAGTAAGGTGACGGCATGCACCATGCCGGCCACAGGGCTATTTCCACCATTTTTGACATTGGTCACCGTGCGAGCAATCGTGCCGGTCGCAGGCATGCCGCCAAAGAACGGGGTGATCAGGTTGGCAATGCCTTGAGCCATCAGCTCTTGGTTGGCATCGTGGCGGTCGCCATAGGGGCCATCGGCCATCATTTGGTCGGCGATACGGGCGCACAAGAGGGATTCAATTGAGCCCAGCAACGCCAGCGTGGTGGCGGGAATCAACAAGAATTTGGCTGTTTCCCAGCTGAAGTCAGGCCATGAAAATGCGGGCAGGTTGCTGGGGATGCTGCCAAAGCGCGAGGCAATGGTTTCGACATCCAAGCCCATCATCTTGCTGGCCATGGTGGCGCCCACCAACACCACGACGGAGCCGGGAATGGTGGAGAAGCTTTTGGTGCTGGGCATGGCGTTGGACAAGCGCGGCAAGGCCAGTTGCCAAAATACCAGCACCACCAAGCACGCGACAGCCAAACCCAAGGCCTCGCCGTTGTAGGTGCCGATGCTGGCGCTGAGCGTGTGCAAGATGCCAAAGAAGTCAGCCGGCATGGTTTTGACTTGCAAGCCAAAGAAGTCTTTGAGTTGCGACACCATGATGAGTACCGCAATCCCGTTGGTAAACCCAATCACCACTGCCACGGGAATGAAACGAATCAGCGTGCCCAGGCGCAGCAAGCCCATGGCAAACAACATCACGCCCGACATGGCGGTGGCGATGATCAGGTTGGCCAAGCCATAGCGTTCCAAGATGCCGTACACGATGACAATGAACGCGCCCGCAGGCCCGCCAATTTGCACACGGCTGCCACCCAAAGCGGAAATCAAAAAGCCCGCAATGATGGCGGTGAACAAACCCGCTTCAGGCTTGAGCCCCGACGCAATGGCAAACGCCATGGCCAGCGGCAAAGCTACTACGCCCACCGTGATACCCGCGCCCACGTCTTGGTAAAAACGCTGGCGCGTGTAGCCTTTCAAGGCGTCGACCAAACGAGGGCGAAAGAAAGAGGAGAAAGATAAGCTCATCGTTGCCAAGCAGTCTTGAAGTCGTCAATGATGGGGCGCAAGGCCAAAGTCCAAAGCAGCAACGCCAGCGGTAGCGTGGTGATGTAGCCCCAGCCTTTAAAGCCCAAAGCGCCTACCAATCCACCACAAAAAAAACAAGTAATCAGTAACGCTTGCAAGCTCAAACGTTGACGGTTGGCACGTACATGCGGTTGGCCTAGTGCGGCGGTTTTGCTGCGGTTGATGTACAGCAGCTTACCCAGTTCAATACCCAAGTCAGTCACCAAACCGGTGATGTGTGTGGTGCGAATTTCTGCGTGAGAAATTTTGGTGATCACTGCGTTTTGCAAACCCATCATGAAGCACAGCAGCATGACGGTAAGTGGCAGAAAAAAGCTAGCAAAACTGCTGATGGCAGCCCCAAATAAACCAAACACAAGCAGCGCCAAAGACTCTAAGACCAATGGCAAGCTGTATGCGCTAGCGAGTTGACGACGCTGTCCCCAATTCACAAGCACTGCCGTGCACATCGCTCCTACGACAAACGCCACCAAACTGCCCAAACCAGTGGCCACCAAGTCGAGATGGTCAAGTACCAAATCATCGGCCACCGACGACATCACGCCCGTCATGTGTGAGGTGTAACGGCCTACCGCTAAAAATCCACCCGCATTGGCCGCGCCTGCGACAAAGCACAGCACGCCACCCAACTTGACGTTGGCTTGGGTTGACCGTGTGGTGCTGGTCCAGCCGTGAATGAGTGGAAACATGCCGAGTGTTAGTGGATACGCATACCGGGTTTTGCACCAGGCCATGGGTGCAGCACGTAAATCCCGGCATCGGTTTTGTCGTCTGCATGGCTGGCGGCGAGCACCATGCCTTCACTCACACCAAACTTCATCTTGCGCGGGGCCAAGTTGGCCACCATCACCGTGAGCTTGCCTTTGAGGTCTTCGGGCTTGTACATGCTGGCCACGCCGCTGAACACATTGCGCGTTTTGCCTTCACCCACATCCAACGTGAGGCGCAACAGCTTGGTGGAGCCTTCCACCGCTTCGCAGTTGACGATTTCGGCAATGCGCAAATCCACCTTGGCAAAGTCGTCGATGCTGATGGTGGGGGCGATTTCTTCGCCGCCTGGGGTGACTTTTTCTTCCACCACGGCTGGGGGTTCAAACAAGGCTTCGAGTTGTTCGGGGGTGACGCGTTGCATGAGGTGTTGGTAGGGTTGAATGTGGGCCACGTTGCCTGAGGCGTTCCAGTTTTGCATAGAGGTGCCGGTGAAGGCTTCGACCGCTTGGGCCAATGACGGCAGGACAGGGGCCAAGTAGCGGCTCAGCTCCGCAAAGGCATTGATGAGCAACGAGCACACTTGGTGCAGGGCTTCGTTGTTGGCGGCATCTTTGGCCAAGTCCCAAGGCTTGTGCTGGTCCACATACGAATTGACCTTGTCGGCCAACAGCATGATTTCGCGGGTCGCTTTACCGTATTCGCGGGCGTCGTAGGCGTTTGCAATGCTGTCTTTGGCGGCGTGAATGTCGTTCAGCAAAGCTGAACCTTGTTCGCCAAAGCTTTGCGTGAGCTTGCCTTCAAAGCGCTTGGTCAAGAAGCCGGCGGCGCGCGAGGCGATGTTGACAAACTTGCCAATCAAATCGCTGTTCACGCGCAGCATGAAGTCTTCGGCATTGAAGTCGACGTCTTCGTTTTTGTTGTTCAGTTTGGTGGCCAAGTAGTAACGCAGCCATTCGGGGTTCATGCCCAGGCTCAGGTACTTGAGCGGGTCGAGGCCCGTGCCACGGCTCTTGCTCATTTTCTCGCCGTTGTTGACGGTGAGGAAGCCGTGCACAAACACGTTGTTGGGCGTCTTGCGTCCGCTAAAACGCAACATGGCGGGCCAGAACAAGGTGTGGAAAGTCACGATGTCTTTACCGATGAAGTGGTATTGCTCCAGCTTGTCGTTGGCCATGTAGGCGTCGTAGTTCTCGCCGCGCTTGTCGAGCAAGTTTTTCAGCGAGGCCAAGTAGCCCACGGGTGCGTCGAGCCAGACATAAAAATACTTGCCCGGCGCGTCCGGAATTTCAATGCCAAAGTAAGGCGCATCACGCGAAATGTCCCAATCGCCCAAGCCTTCGCTGGTGGTGCCATCTGGGTTGGTGCGCACGGTGAACCACTCTTTGACCTTGTTGGCCACTTCGGGTTGCAACTTGCCGTCCTGCGTCCATTTTTCTAAGAACGCCACACAACGTGGGTCAGACAGCTTGAAGAAGAAATGCTCCGAGCTTTTCAGTTCAGGCTTAGCGCCCGACAAGGCCGAGAACGGGTTGATGAGGTCGGTGGGGGCGTAGACCGCGCCGCACACCTCGCAGTTGTCGCCGTATTGGTCGTGGGCGTGGCACTTGGGGCACTCGCCTTTGATGAAGCGGTCGGGCAAAAACATGTTCTTCTCGGGGTCGAAGAACTGGTCAATCGTGCGACGCTCAATCAGCGAGCCGCCTTCAGATTCAGGGATGTCGCGCAAATCGCGATAAATCTGCTGGGCCAGTGCGTGGTTCTCGGGCGCGTCGGTGCTGTGCCAGTTGTCAAACTGGATGTGAAAGCCATCCAAATACGGCTTGCGGCCTGCGGCGATGCCCGCCACAAACTGCTGCGGCGTGATGCCGGCCTTCTCGGCCGCAATCATGATTGGCGCGCCGTGCGTGTCGTCCGCGCCGACGAAATCGACCTGGTGGCCCTGCATGCGCTGGAAACGCACCCAGATGTCGGCCTGGATGTACTCCATGATGTGGCCGATGTGAAAGTTGCCATTGGCGTAGGGCAAAGCAGTGGTGACGAAGAGCTGGCGCTGGGACATTTGAGAACAAGACCTTAGGGCGAAGGGGTCGATTTTAGTTCCTGCAAAATCTGGCCATGAACTTACCTCGCTTTGATGAATTCAAACAAACGTCCTTGGCTGCCGGTTTTGATGAGGTGGTCGAGCGCGAATGGGCCCCCCACACCGTGCTAGACACCCACACCCACCCGTTTGCTGTGCACGCTGTGGTGACGCGTGGCGAGATGTGGTTGACGATGAACGGACACACCCAGCACTTGTTGCCCGGCTCGACGTTTCAACTCGACCGTGATGTCCCACATGACGAGCGCTACGGCGCCGAAGGCGCGGCTTATTGGGTGGCGCGTAAAAACTGAGCGCTAAGCCACTAGCCCTGCCACAGGGCTTGTCCTGTCCGATGACCTGCATTGCCTGCGGTTAAGCGCCCCGCGCTAGACTTGCGCGCATTCCTCCTTATGTAAAAGAATTCTTATGGCCCTGAACGAACAAGCCCTGACCGCGGCCCTGCAAACCGTGATTGACCCCAACACGGGCAAAGACTTTGTGAGCACCAAAGTGCTGAAGAACTTGCAAATTCAAGGCGGCGATGTGTCGTTTGATGTGGTGCTGGGCTATCCCGCCAAAAGCCAAATGGCGGGTTTTCGTAAAGAACTGATTGCCGCCGCTAAAAGCGTGGCGGGCGTGGACAACGTGTCGGCCAACATCAGCATGAACATCGTGGCGCACGCCGCGCAGCGCGGCGTGGCTTTGTTACCGCAAGTCAAAAACATCATTGCCGTGGCCTCGGGCAAAGGCGGCGTGGGCAAAAGCACCACCGCCGCCAACTTGGCTTTGGCTTTGGCCGCCGAGGGCGCCAGTGTGGGTTTGCTCGACGCCGACATTTACGGCCCCAGCCAGCCCATGATGATGGGCATCGAAGGTCGCCCCGAGAGCAGCGATGGCCAAACCATGGACCCGCTGGAGAACTATGGCGTGCAAGTCATGTCCATTGGCTTTTTGGTGGACCAAGACGAAGCCATGATCTGGCGCGGCCCCATGGCCACCCAAGCCTTGGAGCAGTTGCTGCGCCAAACCAATTGGAAGTCGTTGGATTATTTGATTGTGGATATGCCACCGGGCACAGGCGACATCCAACTCACCTTGAGTCAGCGCGTGCCCATGACGGGCGCCGTCATCGTCACCACGCCGCAAGACATTGCATTGCTCGACGCCAAAAAGGGCATCAAGATGTTTGAAAAGGTGGGCGTGCCCATCCTCGGTTTGGTGGAGAACATGGCGGTGCACGTCTGCACCAACTGCGGCCATATCGAGCATATTTTTGGCGCGGACGGCGGCAAAAAATTGGCGGCCAAAGACGGCATGGACTACCTTGGCGCACTGCCACTGAACATGCAAATTCGCTTGCAAGCCGACAGTGGCAAACCCACCGTGGTGGCCGACCCCGACGGCGAAGTGGCAGGCATTTACAAGGCGGTGGCCCGCCAAGTGGCGGTGAAGATTGCGGCCAAGGCCAAGGACTTTTCCAGTAAATTCCCAAGCATCAAGATTTCTAAAGAAACTTGATTCACCCGATGTCGCAACGTCCCAGCCTTCAAGTCGCCGTGGTCATGCGCCGCGAGCGTGTGCCGGGCGCCATGAGCCGTTGGCAGCCTTGGCGCTGGGTGCTGCACGATGTGACGGGCCATGATGTGTTGCCGCACGCCGAGCACTTTGGCACCGCGCCGCGCTGTTTGCGACAAACCGATGACGAGCAAATTTGGCTGCACCCCGGCTTCACCGTCGAGTTGTTTCGTGACGATGCCGAGGGCTACTACCTCAACGCCACGTCGCCAGCGCCGTGCTGGTTTGTGCTGTGGCGCGTGGAAGAAGAACCCAGCCTCAGTGACGAAGTGATGGCCGTGCCCGCCATGGTGAGCCTGAGTTACCACGATGCAGGACGTTGGCTAGATGCCCAAGAAAACGTAGACCAAGTGCCTGCCCCTCCCGACGTGGTGGCTTGGATGACTGAGTTCATGGACGAACACATGGTGGTCGAAGCCAAACGTCGCAAGCGCCCCGACAGCTTTCGCCCTTTGCAAGACCGTTTTGGCAACCCTGCGTCGGTGAGCACCGACAAAATAAGAGGTGGCGGGCCCAACCAAGGGGGCGGCCATGGCGCATGACGACAGCCCAGGCGGTTTTCTAAGCCGCTGGTCGCGCCGCAAAGCGGATGTGCGTGCAGGGCGCCCTGCGGATGAACCGCAGCAGCCTGTGCCAACTGCACCTGCACAGCGCCAAACGACGCTCGCAGCAAACGCTGGTGCTGCGGTGGGCGCAGCCCCTGTGGCGCATGCGGTAGATGCGACAGCCCCAGCCGAGGCCGCAGTAAAACACCCTCACGCGCCAGCGGCCCAGCCCGCGCCCACGCTGGCCGATGCGCAGCAGCTCACCCCTGAGTCTGACTTCACACATTTCATGGCACGCGGCGTGCCCCCCGACGTGAAAAACGCCGCCATGAAAAAACTGTTCACCGACCCCCACTTCAATGTGATGGACCGCATGGACATTTACATTGACGATTACAGCCAGCCTGATCCCTTGCCCATGGCCATGCTGCGTCAAATGACCAGCGCCAAGACCTTGAACTTGTTTGACGATGAGCCAGAAACAGCTGCTGACACAGCGACTGAAACAACGGCTGAAATAAGCGCGGGTGACACACCCGCAGTAGAAGAAACCAAAGTCGTGGCACAGTCCGTCCCTGCCGAAAACAATTCCAACCCCGAGCCCACCACGCATGACCACGCTGATTTGCGACTGCAACCAGACCCAACCGCTAGACCCGAAGGCGCTGAGCCAAAGCCTGTCTGAGCCACTCACGCTGCATACCGCGTTGTGCCGCCGCGAGGCGAACGCATTTGTGCAAGCCGTGCAAGGTACAGACGATGTGGTGGTGGCCTGCACCCAAGAACAACGCCTGTTTGGCGACTTGGCCGTGGAAGCGCAAGCCAAAACCTCGGTCATCAAGTTCGTCAACATCCGCGAGACCGGCGGCTGGAGCCGTGACGCCAAAAATGCCTCGCCCAAAATCGCCGCGCTCTTAGCCGCTGCCCATTTGCCCGAGCCCGAGCCTGTGCCGACCGTCACATTCAAGAGTGCAGGGCGCTTGCTCATCTTGGGTCAGATGGACCAAGCCGAACAAGCCGCTGCACTGTTGGCCGACGCCCTGAATGTGACGATCTTCACCCAAGGTGCGGGCGAGGCTGGCGGCGCACAAAGCCGCCGCTACCCTGTGCTGGGCGGTCAAGTGCTGCGCGTGGACGGCTGGCTGGGTGCGTTCAAGCTGACTTGGCAAAACAACAACCCCATTGACCTTGACCTGTGCACCCGCTGCAATGCCTGCGTGGCCGCTTGCCCCGAGCAAGCGATTGGTTTGGATTACCAAATTGACCTGAACAAATGCAGTTCGCACCGCGATTGCGTGACGGCGTGTGGCGCCGTGGGCGCGATCAACTTCCAGCGCCAAGCGCAAGAAGAAACCGCCGAGTTCGACCTTGTGCTCGATTTGCGTGATGCCACCGCCTTCAACCGCCATGCTTTGCCGCAAGGTTATTTCCGTGGTGCAAGCGCCGCCAACTTGCTGCGCTTGCGCGAGCTGGTGGGCGAGTTTGAAAAACCTAAGTTTTTTGACTACAAACAAAAGCTGTGCGCCCACAGCCGCAACGAACAAGTGGGCTGCAACGCCTGCGTGGACATTTGCTCTGCCGAAGCGGTCAGCTCGGACAAGTCGCGCCAACAAATCAAGGTCAACCCCAACCTGTGCGTGGGCTGCGGTGCTTGCACCACGGTGTGCCCGACAGGCGCACTGACCTATGCCTACCCACGTGCCAGCGAGCAGGGCGTCAAGCTCAAGACCTTGCTGAGCACCTATCAAAAGGCAGGCGGCAAAGACGCGGTCATCTTGTTGCACAGCCAAGACGCGGGCCAAGCCTTGGTGAACGAGTTGGGCCGCGCCGCACAACTCAACGTCGCGCAAGGTGTGCCCGCGCATGTGATTCCTGTGTCGTTGTGGCACACCGCGAGCCTTGGCTTGGATGTGTGGCTCACGGCCTTGGCCTATGGTGCGGCCCAAGTCTTGGTGCTCCACACCGCCGAAGAAGCCCCGCAATACGCCGACGGTTTGCAAGCGCAAATGGCCCAAGCGCAGGCCATGCTTGAAGGCTTGGGTTATGCCAAAGCTGCACAGATGCCTGTGCAACTGGTTCACGCCACGCAAGCCCTAGAACTCGATGCTGAGTTGCAACGCCTCACCACAGGCAAGCAGCGTTTGGCCACCACGGTGCCTGCTGCCACGTTTGCGGTGATGGCTGACAAGCGCAGTACCTTGAGTATGGTGATGGACCACTTGCTCGAACATGCACCGGTCTTGAAAACCGCCACCGCTCCCGAAGCCTTGGCCTTGCCCAAAGACGGCTCGCCCTTTGGTTCGGTGGAGGTCAATAAAGACAGCTGTACCTTGTGCATGAGTTGCGTCAGCGCCTGCCCCGCCAACGCGCTGCAAGACAACCAACAAGCGCCTCAACTGCGGTTCTTTGAAAAAAACTGCGTGCAGTGCGGTTTGTGCGTCAGCACTTGCCCTGAAAAAGCGCTCAACCTTGTGCCGCGCTTGTTGCTCACCCCGCAACGCAAAGAAGTGCGGGTGCTCAACGAAACCCAGCCTTACGGTTGCGTGCGATGTGGCAAACCCTTTGGCACGCTCAAAGGCATCGAAGCCATGATTGGCAAACTCGGGGGGCATTCGATGTTCCAAGGTGCGGCCTTGGAGCGTCTGAAAATGTGTGGCGATTGCCGCGTGATTGACATTTACTCTGCTGGCGACGAGCAAAAAATCGTCTAACTATTTCTATGACCGACCTTCACTTGTCCTCTGCCCTTGACGAAGAAACCGCACGCGCCGAGCTTTATGGTTTGATTTCTGAACTGTTTTACGCCCCGGCCCGCCCCGAGCTGTTGGCCCAGTTGCGCGTGGCCGCCACGGATGCGCCTACCTCCGGTGGCTTTTTAGAAGAACCTTGGCGTCAGCTGGTGGGCTTGGCTCGCGAGATGGATGATCAGAGCATTCAAAACGAACACCACGCCTTGTTTGGCGGCGTAGGTAAGCCCGAGGTGTATGTGTATGCCTCGCATTTTTTAACGGGTTTCTTGAACGAAAAGCCCTTGGCTCAATTGCGTAGCGATTTGGCGGCGCTGGGCTTGGGCCGCGATGACACCACCATGTCTGAAACCGAAGACCATGTGTCTTATGTGTTCGAGGTCATGCGCTTTTTGGTCGCGGGCGACGATGTGGCTGTGTCCAACCTGACCCAACAAGCCCAATTTTTTGCTGCCCATGTGCAAACTTGGCTACCCGCGTTTTGCGATGCGCTGCAAGCCACGCCCCGCGCGCGCTTTTATGCGGCATTGGCCGAGCTGACACGCGCATTTGTGAGTGTTGAAGCTCAGGGTTTTGACATGCTGGCTTGATCGCTGGTGATGTTTTGTTTCTTTTTTGATAGGCGCTTTTGACGCTTAGGTGACAACAGGTCTATTCAAAGTGGCATCAACCTAAAAATTTTGAGGGTTACTGACGTAAGTACGTACAGGACAAACCCACATCATTGGTACATTATGCAAAGTCGTGCATACCCACGACATCATGAGGAGCTAAGAATGCAAAAAGATCAAACCAAAGACCTAGCGACACCGTCGCGCCGTGGTTTTTTTATGGGTGCCGCCGCTACAGGTGCTGCTGCCGTTGCTGTGACAGCCATGCCTGGCCTCAACACCCCCTCCGCTGAATTGAACAAACTCCCTCCCGCGCCTGAGAATGGCGGCGGTTACAGCTTGAGCGAACACGTCAAGCGTTATTACCAGACCACCCGTGTCTGAAGGAGCTGCACATGTTGTTAACTCGTAAAACTGATTCGACTGCCAAGACCTCTGGTAGCTCTGCTTTCGTTGGTCGCTTGCAACGCGGCTTGTCACAAGCTTTGCCAACCCTTGATCGACGTGGTTTTTTGCGCCGCTCGGGTCTAGGCATTGGCGTGGGCTTGGCGGCCACACAACTGAGCTTGGTCAAAAAAGCCAATGCGTCTGGCTCGATGTCGAGCGAAGGCGCTGGCAAGATTGAAGTCAAGCGCACCATCTGTACCCACTGCTCGGTGGGTTGTGCTGTAGATGCCGTGGTGGAAAACGGCGTGTGGGTGCGCCAAGAGCCTGTGTTTGATTCCCCTATTAACCTCGGTGCGCATTGCGCCAAAGGTGCGGCCTTGCGTGAACACGGCCACGGCGAGTTTCGCTTGCGTTACCCCATGAAGCTGGTCAACGGCAAATACGAGCGCATTAGCTGGGATACCGCCCTTGACGAAATCAGCGCCAAGCTGCTGGAGCTGCGCAAAACTGCTGGCCCCGACAGCGTGTACTGGATTGGCTCTTCGAAGCACAACAACGAACAAGCGTATTTGTTGCGCAAATTTGTGAGCTACTTCGGCAGCAACAACTGCGACCACCAAGCCCGTATTTGCCACTCCACCACCGTGGCCGGTGTGGCCAACACCTGGGGTTATGGCGCGATGACCAACTCGTACAACGACATGCAAAACAGCAAGGTCGCTTTGTACATTGGCTCTAACGCAGCAGAAGCCCACCCTGTGTCGATGTTGCACATGCTGCACGCCAAGGAAAACGGCTGCAAGATGATCGTGGTCGACCCACGTTTTACTCGCACCGCAGCCAAGGCTGACGAGTACGTGCGCATTCGCTCAGGCTCAGACATCGCTTTCTTGTTTGGCCTCTTGCACATCATCTTCAAGAACGGCTGGGAAGACAAAAAATACATCAACGACCGTGTGTTCGGCATGGACAAGGTCAAAGAAGAAGTCATGGCCAAGTGGACGCCAGACAAAGTGGAAGAGGTCTGCGGCGTGACACCCGAGCAGTTGCTCAAAGTCGCCACCATGCTGCACGAGAACAACCCCGGCACCATCGTGTGGTGTATGGGCCAAACCCAGCACACCATCGGTAACGCCATCGTGCGCGCCTCTTGCATCTTGCAGTTGGCTTTGGGCAACATCGGCAAGTCCGGTGGCGGCACCAACATCTTCCGTGGCCATGACAACGTGCAAGGCGCGACTGACGTTGGCCCGAACCCAGACTCGTTGCCCGGTTACTACGGCATCGTGGAAGGTGCATGGAAACACTTCGCCAAAGCATGGGGTGTGGAATTCGATTGGCTCAAGGGCCGTTTCGCTTCGCCCGCGATGATGACCAAGCCTGGCATCACTGTGTCGCGTTGGATTGACGGTGTGTTGGAAAAGAACGAACTCATCGACCAAGACAGCAATCTCAAAGGCGTGTTCTATTGGGGCCATGCCCCCAACTCACAAACCCGTGGTTTGGAGATGAAACGCGCCATGGACAAGCTGGACTTGTTGGTGGTGGTTGATCCTTATCCCTCTGCCACCGCCGCGATGGCCGCGATGCCCGGCAAGCCGGAAGACCTCAACCCCAACCGTGCGGTGTACCTGTTGCCCGCAGCCACGCAGTTTGAAACCAGTGGCTCATGCACAGCCTCGAACCGCTCTTTGCAATGGCGTGAGAAGGTGATTGAGCCTTTATGGGAAAGCCGCTCTGACCACATGATCATGTATCAGTTCGCGCAAAAATTGGGCTTTGGTCCAGAGCTGGTCAAGAACTACAAACTGCAAAAAGTCAAAGGCATGGACGAGCCCATGATCGAAGACATCTTGCGCGAGATCAACAAGTCGGTTTGGACCATTGGCTATACCGGTCAAAGCCCAGAACGCTTGAAAGCGCACATGCGCAACATGCACTTGTTTGACGTCAAGACCCTCAAGTCCAAAGGCGGCAAAGACAAAGAAACCGGTTACGACTTTGGTGGTGATTACTTCGGTTTGCCTTGGCCTTGCTTTGGTACGCCCGAACTCAAGCACCCAGGCTCTCCTAACTTGTACGACACCTCCAAGCACGTCATGGACGGTGGTGGTAACTTCCGCGCTAACTTTGGTGTTGAGAAAGACGGCAAAAATCTGTTGGCCGAAGATGGCTCGCATTCCAAAGGCGCAGACATCACCACGGGCTACCCTGAGCTTGACCATGTGTTGCTCAAGAAACTCGGTTGGTGGGACGAACTTACCGATGCGGAAAAAGCATTGGCCGAAGGCAAGAACTGGAAGACCGACAACTCGGGGGGCATGATGCGTGTGTTCATGCAAAACCACGGTTGCCATCCTTTCGGCAACGCCAAAGCCCGTGCCGTGGTGTGGAACTTCCCTGATCCGATTCCACAACACCGCGAGCCTTTGTATGGCACGCGTCCTGATTTGATGGAAAAGTACCCCACGCACGCCGACAAAAAAGCGTTCTGGCGTCTGCCCACCTTGTACAAAACCGTGCAAGACAAAAACATCGCCGACAAGGTGCACGAGAAATTCCCGCTCATCCTCACCTCGGGCCGTTTGGTCGAGTACGAAGGTGGCGGCGAAGAGACCCGTTCCAATCCATGGCTGGCTGAGTTGCAACAAGAAGCCTTTGTCGAGATCAATCCCAAGACGGCGGCTGACCGTGGCATTCGCAACGGCGAGCGCGTGTGGTTGAAGAGCCCCACCGGCGCACGTTTGAATGTGCAAGCTTTGGTCACAGAGCGCGTGGACACCGGCACCGTATGGATGCCCTTCCACTTCTCAGGTCGCTGGCAAGGTGAAGACATGCTCAAGTACTACCCCAAGGGTGCAGCGCCTATCGTGCGCGGTGAAGCCGTCAACACAGCCACCACGTATGGTTACGACAGCGTCACCATGATGCAAGAAACCAAAACCACCGTTTGCAACATCGAACGCGCCTAAGGAGAACTAAATGGCACGCATGAAATTTATTTGTGACGCTGAGCGTTGCATCGAGTGCAACGGTTGCGTCACCGCTTGTAAAAACGAACACGAAGTCCCATGGGGCGTGAACCGCCGCCGTGTGGTGACTTTGAACGATGGTGTGCCCGGCGAGAAATCCATCTCCGTCGCGTGCATGCATTGCTCGGACGCACCTTGCATGGCCGTGTGCCCTGTGAACTGCTTCTACAAGACCGACGAAGGCGTGGTCTTGCACGACAAAGACATTTGCATTGGCTGCGGCTACTGCTCGTACGCTTGCCCATTCGGCGCGCCTCAGTTCCCAAGCCAAGGCACCTTCGGTGTGCGCGGCAAGATGGACAAGTGCACCTTCTGCGCCGGTGGCCCAGAGGCCAACGGCAGCCAAGCCGAGTTTGAAAAATACGGTCGTAACCGTTTGGCCGAAGGTAAGTTGCCTGCTTGCGCCGAAATGTGTTCGACCAAAGCCTTGCTCGCCGGTGACGGCGACATGGTGGCCGACATCTTCCGCAACCGCGTGGTCAAGCGCAACAAGGGCGCTGAAGTATGGGGCTGGGGCACGGCCTACGGTTCTAAGCAAGCCGGTCAAGCGCCCGCCAAAGTTGAAGGAGTGAAGAAATGATGAAACGCATGTCACTCCTTGTGTTGAGCGTTGTGGCTCTCACCGCTTGCGGTGAGAAAGCCCAAACCCTCGGCACCAAGAACGATGCCACGGCTTTCAGCGGTGCAACGAACAGTTTTGTGGCCCCCGGCTGGACTGCCGGTGACAAAACCAGCTGGGAGCAACACCTGCGCACACGCGGCCAATACGGCATGAACGACCACAGTCGCGCGCCGTAAACCAAGGGGCACATCATGTACCGCTCTTTTCAATCGGTGTTGTGTGCAGCTCTGACGGTGTTCGCACTGTCAGCTGTGGCACAAGACAAAGCGCCTGCGGCAGCTCTGGCTGTCCAAAGCGTCAACATTCAAGACGTCAAGCCTGACGCCAGCGACTCGCCTGGCTATGCCGAGCAAACCAATGGCGAGCGCGGCAAAGTCCAACCCGGCAACAACGCCCCCATGTGGCGTGGTGTAGGAGCTGGTGCAGAGGGCTACAGCAGCTTGCCCAAGTCACAAGCGCCTGAAGCCGGCGTGTTGATTCAACCTTTTGTGCAATACCCGGGCTCGCGCCTCACCACGGCGGGTGAAGCTTGGCGTCAAGTGCGCAATAACTGGATCATTCCTTACGGTGGTTCTTTGTTGTTAATCGCGTTGGGTGCGGTAGGCGTTTTCTACTGGCGCAAAGGCATGATCATGATGCACGGCAAGCCTACGGGCGTGGAGATTGAACGCTTCACACCGTTCGAGCGCTCAGCCCATTGGACCAATGCCATTGCATTTGTGGTGTTGGCTTTGTCTGGTATCACCATGGCGTTTGGCAAGTTTTTCATGCAGCCCATCATTGGTGACACGTTGTTTGGTTGGCTCACGTACTTGCTGAAGAATGCGCACAACTTTGCGGGTCCTTTGTTTGCGGTGTCTTTGACGGTGGTCTTCATCACATTTTTGAAAGACAACCTGCCGAGCAAAGAAGACTTTGTGTGGCTCATCAAAGGCGGCGGTTTGCTCAGCGGCCATGAAGTGCCATCACACCGCTTCAATGCGGGCGAGAAGATTGTGTTCTGGGGCGGCGTGTTCGCACTCGGTTTGGTGGTGGTGGCTTCGGGTTTCGTGCTCGACAAAATCATTCCCTTCCTCGTCTACGAACGAAGCACCATGCAAATGGCGCACATGGTTCACGCCGTGGCCACGTTGTTGATGATGGCCATGTTCATCGGTCACATCTACATGGGCACCATCGGCATGGAAGGTGCCTACAAAGCCATGAAGACCGGCTATGTGGACGAGACCTGGGCCAAAGAACACCACGAACTCTGGCACGACGACATCAAGGCTGGCAAGATTCCAGCCCATCGCTCCGAAGAAAAATCGGGCACCACAGCGCACGCTTGATGCACTGAACAGGAGAACTACATATGAACAAAGCACTCTTCGCACTGATGTTGGCCGCGCTCGGCGCCACCGCCTTTGCCAAATTGCCCGCCCCCAACGACGAAGCCAAGGCCAAGGCCGCCGAAGCTGCGGCGAAGACCGCGCACGCTGGCAAAACCGACGCCTACTTGTTGTGCAAGTCACAAGACAAAGTGGCTGCCCATGTACAAAAGACCAACAAAGCCAAAGCCGGTAAGCCTGAGGCCACGCCGCCTTGCGCTGATCCTGGCAAGTTTGTTTACACGCCACCCGAGGCTGCGGCTTCTGCCCCTGCTGCGGCTGCATCTGCGCCCACAGCCACAGCCAAGGCCGCTAC